>DJUI01000092.1 GCA_002438305.1 Staphylococcaceae bacterium UBA6286
TGAGCAGTATCCAGGACTTATTTTGACAGGCGCCTCATTCGAAGCGGTCGGGCTGCCGGATTGTGTCAGACAAGCTAAAGACGCCGCTGATCAGTTATCAGCTGTGCTTAGGAGATAATGATTGACGCCTTGAATAATGATACGTTCAAGGCGTCCATTCTTGTATCTTTTCATTCATATCCTATAATGGCGATATAATGAACAAGAATAGGCTGCCATTAAATTATTGAATCAATCACATCAGATGTGTAGGAGGATAATGATGAAATTTATCAGTAATAACAATATTACAGATCCAGCGATTAACTTGGCGATGGAAGAATATGTACTGACTCACTTGACAGATGATTCATATTTTTTGTTCTATATTAATGAGCCTTCCATCATCATGNNCCAGGCTTATGTAGATGAACATCATATTCATGTCGTTCGTAGAATTTCAGGTGGTGGGGCTGTGTACCATGACCTCGGCAACTTGAACTTCAGTTTCGTGACTCAGGCAGATGAAGACAGCTTTCATAACTTCAAACGCTTTACTATGCCGATTGTAGAAGCACTGAATGAAATGGGAGTTGCAGCTGAATTATCTGGTCGTAACGATCTGCAGGTCGGAGAACGCAAAATTTCAGGCAATGCGATGTTCCAGTCTAAAGATAGAATGTTCTCACACGGAACACTGATGCTTGACAGTGATATTGAAGAAGTAGTCCGTAGTTTAAGCGTCAACGAAGAGAAACTGATCACAAAAGGGATACGTTCCATCCGTTCCCGTGTCGCGAATATTTCAGAATTTCTTGAGGAGCCGATAACGATCGAAGACTTCAAAGCACGTCTACTGGATCATATTTTCCAAGGTCATGTTGAAGAATATGTGCTGACAGAAGACGACTGGAACGCTATCCACCAGCTCAGCAGAGAGAAATATCAGACATTCGACTGGAACTACGGCAAAAATCCTCAGTACAACTTCGAAGTGCGTCAGAAGTTCCCAGGTGGTTTAGTGGAACTGAAAATGAACGTCAAAAAAGGCATCATTGAAGAGATCAGAATTTTTGGAGATTTCTTCGGAGTCGGAGAAATCGCTGAGATCGAAGAGCTGTTAGTAGGCGTACCGCATCAGAAACAGGCCGTTGCCGATCAGCTGAAAAAAGTTAACCTTGCTCATTACTTCGGCAGAGTGACAGAAGAAGAATTTCTAAGTCTATTATCATAATAAAAAAGATGTTAGTCATTTCCATTGAGGAGTGATTAACATCTTTTTATTTATAAATGAACGGATGGCTATTCAACTGACATATCCTCCAGCTGCTTCAAAGCCTCTGTATAAGTCATGAAGGCTGCTTCGTCGTGATTAACTAACGCCTCGTCGATCAGCTGCTGATATTCTGTTTTCTTCTGTGTTTTCAAAACATCATCGATCAACAGTTCGATATATAGATTATTCAGATTGCTGACAAAAGTTTCAAGGCCATTTTGTTTGACTTGTGGGTATTGGTTCATGGGTATTCCCTCCTCAATATGATTTGTATCAGTATAAAATAACTATACCCAAAATACAATGAATTTTCAGAAAACTTATAATAAAAATGTTGTTATTTTACACCGAGATTTTAAAACGGTGTAAAAATTGTAAAAATAGTACTTTTGTTAACTCAAATGCAACAGAATATTTTATAATTAACATACTATTATATGAACTTGGAGGGCAGTATGTCTAGCTTAAGATATATTATTCGTGAAACTACTATGTATCTCAAACCTGTCATCTATGATGGACATATATATTCCGAAATAAAAGAATATAACAAAACACCTTTTATCATCAATCAGCGGCCATTGACATTGATCGAACAGTCATGTCTGTTCTACAATACGACTTATGCTGCCCGCAAAGAGAAGACAAGAATTGTTGCAGATATCTGCCAGAAGCCGCCGATTGTACTGAAACCTGAGACAGGGACCTATTTCTTCCCGACGCACGGCGACCGCATTAAGGAATCCCATTGGTTCAACCTCGGAATGATTCAGTATTATCGCAGGGGCAAGTATGAAGATACTGAAATCTATTTTGATGATGGGACAGTGTTATCGCTGCCGGCGAGTTATCATATTATCAACACGCAGTTTCTTCATGCTGTTAAACTAGAATACTGTCTGCGTACTAAAGCCATCAAAAATAATAAAGTGACACAGCAGGAAGTAGATTTTCAGCAGGCATATACAAATATCTATGAAGTATTAGCCATGTATGCACTTCTGGAACGACGAGTGTAAATGTTCCATAAAAAAAATTGCCTAAAGCCTTGTATTATTGACTATAGTTGATATAATAATATTTGTTCATTAAAAATTAATCCACAGTAGCTCAGTGGTAGNNCGAGTCCTACCTGTGGAGCCATGGAGTAGTACTCAAGTGGCTGAAGAGGCGCCCCTGCTAAGGGTGTAGGTCGGGAAACTGGCGCGAGAGTTCAAATCTCTCCTACTCCGTTATAAAACCATCACGTATGTGATGGTTTTTTTGTCTATTTTATGAAGGGACCATGATATTTACGGGTAAGGATTGGGACGAACCTCCTATGAGTAGTCATATCATGTTAAGATAAAATAAAAAAGGTGCTGCTGCTATGATCAAGTTAAGTATTAATCGTCCTGTGCTGACAGTCGTTACCATGCTCCTAGTCATCATTCTCGGAATCATTTCACTGACAAGAATTCCGCTTAAGCTCATTCCAGACATCAATCCACCTGTGGCAGTTGTCGTCACGAGCTATCCGAACGCCGGCCCTGAAGAAGTCAATCAGAAAATTGCTGTACCGCTTGAGCGTGAATTATCTACGCTGCCCGGCTTAACAACGATTTCCACCCAGTCGCAGGAAGGGAACAGCCTCATTTTGATGGAGCTGGACTGGGAGACGTCTGTTGACGATATTGAAAACGATGTGCTGCAGCGTCTATCAAATGTTGACCTGCCTGACGATGCAGCAAAACCTCGATTCCTGAAATTTGATCCGTCTCAGCTGCCGGTCATTCAGTTCGGACTCAATGCCGATTCCTCTGTTTCGCCGACTGAATTCAATGCCCGAGTTGAAGAGTTGACGGATGAATTGAAACGTATTAACGGAGTTGCCTCTGTTGATGCCAACGGTTCAATGACGAAACAGGTTGCTATCACAGTCAAACCCGATTCATTGAAAGCATCAGGTTTGACATTTTCGCAGCTGTCACAGCTCATCTCGAGCAGCGATATCAGTCTCGCCGGAACGACGGTACGAGAGGACGATCAAGTCATTGCGACGCGTGTCCTATCTGATGTAGCAACGATAGAATCATTGAACAAGCTGCCGCTCATCAAGATAGCAGATAGACAGTTGACGCTGGATGACGTGGCTACCGTTAAAGAAGTCACGACTGAGCCTGCCAGTGTGACACGGGCAAATGGTAAGGAGGCTGTACTGGTCAATGTGCTGGAAAAGTCTAATGCCAACACAACCCAAGTAGCGAATACATTTGAAGAAACATTGGCTGATAAGTTGAAGCAGCCTGAATACAAAGGGCTTCAGGCCGAAGTGTTATTCAGTCAAGGCGACTATATCAGTCGTTCCATCCAGTCGATCGGCATGTCACTCATGCTCGGTGCAGTATTTGCGATGGCGGTACTGTTCATCTTCCTGAGAAACATAAGAAGTCCATTGATCATTGCGGTAGCTATTCCTTACTCTGTGATTTTTACGTTTGTGCTGATGTTCTTCGCTGATTTCACTGTGAACATATTGACGCTCGGCGGTCTCGCGCTCGGTGTCGGGATGCTTGTCGACAATGCGATTGTTGTCATCGAGAATATTAACCGGCATTTGGTGATGGGCAAGAGCTCTAAAACAGCTGCTCTTGACGGTGCAAGAGAAGTAGCGTTTGCTGTTACCGGCTCGACATTGACAACAGTTGTAGTATTCCTGCCGGTTGTCTTTATTACAGGAATCATCGGTGAAATTTTCACAGAGTTTTCGATGACCATTGCCTTCAGTTTAATCGCTTCAATCATCGTTGCTCTGACCGTTGTGCCGATGCTTGCTGCACGCTTTCTAAAAGCATCACATATCACTTACAAAGAACCCTTTTACCAAAGAGGGATTCATACGATACTCAGTTCAGCCATCCGTCATAAACTGATCACACTGGCTGTTGTCTTAGCATTGATCGGTGTCAGTGTATTCGGATTGACGCGTATCGGTACTATATTCCTGCCGCAGACAGACGAAGGATTTATGACCGTCAATGTCGATATGGGGAACGGCACAGATAAGCAGCTGACAGAGAAAGTCGTCAGCGACATGAGTGAAGTGCTGAACAAAGAAGCTGCGATAGACTATTCACTGTCGGTTGCAGGGACATCCAGTGGGTTCGCAGGAGGGACTGTTGATGAACATCTGGCCTCCATCTATATTAAGATGAAGCCGCTTGACGAACGCCAACTCGCGACTAGTGAACTGAGTGACCGACTGCTGCCGGAGCTCAAGAAAATTGCAGCCGGCTACAAACAACAGGCAGAAGTCAGTATGAATGACTCGAACTCCACAGGAACAGATGCCAATGCCTATACATTCAATCTATCCAACAGCTCACGTGTGAAGCTGCTGGAAGACGAAAAGAAATTGACGCAGTCGCTTGAGACCATTGACAGTGTGACAACCGTTGACAACAACTTGCAGGAAACGACACCAGAACGCGTCATTAAGCTCAACCGCAGTCAACTGGCAGCAAAAGGGTTGAATGCCTCTGAAGTAGCAGCTGATATCAGTACTATGATGCGGGGTCAGACATTATTTACGATGCCGGATCAGTCTGGAGACCTTCAAGATGTAGTGATCTNNCTGAGAAAACGATTAATACAAATCTCGATGACGTGATCATTGGACGTCAAGGTCAGACACCTGTCACGTTGAAACAAGTATCGACTGTCATCGAGCAGGATGCGCCGGTGTCCATTGAAACCATCGATAAGGACAGTGCCATTCAGTATACGTTGAACTTGAAGTCAGGCACATCAACAACAGATGTCAAAGAAGCAGTCGACAAACGATTTGACGCCTTATCGCTTGATGCTGGTACTGGTATGACAGCTGAAGGAGACCAGGCATTGATTGATGACTCAATGGATGACATGATTATGGCACTCATACTTGCTGCGATTCTCGTCTACTTCGTGATGGCCGCACAGTTTGAATCATTTAAATATCCATTGGTCATCTTCATGACAGTACCGCTCACAATCATCGGTATCTCACTTAGCTTATGGCTGACAAAGACACCATTCAGCATTTCAGTTGTCATCGGTGTGCTCGTGCTGATTGGCATTGTTGTCAATAATGGTATCGTCCTTGTTGACTTCATCAATCAGCGGCGACGAGAGGGCATGGATGCAGTTTCTGCCGTCAAAGAATCAGTACGTTTAAGAACACGACCGATATTGATGACAGCGCTGACGACTATACTCGGATTGATTCCTGTAGCATTAGGATTAGGAGATGGCGGTGAAATCAATCAGCCGATGGGTATTACGGTCATCGGAGGATTATTGATCAGTACACTATTGACATTGATCATCATCCCTGTCATTTATCTACTGTTTGAACGCAGTAGAGTCAAGTAACTATTGCGCAGCCCAGGAAGCATGCTTCC
>DJUI01000107.1:0-4688 GCA_002438305.1 Staphylococcaceae bacterium UBA6286
TTATATATCTCATTATTCCATGAATAAACTATCCAACTCACTAATATTACTAACATGAATGGAAGTAAAATCATTTTGTGCATGCGATACATCTCAAAACTTATAGGAGCTTTTGGTCTGAATATGTTACGTGTATAGTCCAACAAAGCTTCTTTTATCGTTACTTTTTTTTCGCTCATGATTTCTCCCTTCAAATTAATACGACTTACAACAAGTCATTATATATAATCTTTCCGACGTCCTTCATCGATATACTCTTGTTCAGTAGGATGACTGTTTCCATTTACAAAAAAATTGAGACCAATGAATAAAAATAACACCACGCTCTTCATCACCCGCAGTTGATCGACAGCTGCCATTAACAAAATCAATGCTAAACCTAACACGATATATCCACTGAGCGCTACTATATACGGTTTAGGATTTTTGTTCCTTGTATTAAATCGACGTACCTCGCTTGATAATGACATCAGTAGATAAAACACTGTAATCGCAAACAACAGTACTGTAAAAGTTATATCTGTCGTTGACACCGCTTCAGTTATTTCGCTACTTCCTTCCTTCCTCATCACCCAAATGAAATAAATCACAAGAAAAAATGCCATTAACGTAATCGTGATACCTTTCATCCACACATATCTGATCCGATTATCCTGTCCCTTGAAATCAAACAAATGGCTTAAATAATATTTAATATAACGGACCATACGATTACCTCGCTTTCCTTCTGAACATCATAGTTAAACCTCCAGTAATTAACATTAAGTTTAAGTACTGGAGGTGAATTTGTATATAGAATTTTTGTTATTTTAAGGTAAATTTAAGGTTCACTGGTGTTGGTGACCGATGNNTTTGAAATGATACATCAGAATACCGGCGCAGACAGCAACGTTCAGACTCTCTGCTCTTCCGTAGATCGGCACAAAGAGATTGTCATCTGTTTCGGCGAGGATCTGTTCATCAACGCCCTGTCCTTCGTTGCCGAGGACAAGGATGAACGCGTCAGCCGCTTCAACTTCCTTGTAGTTTCTGCCGTTTTTCAGGCTTGTGCCGTAAACTTTACCTCCGAAGTCTGCCTTCACTTCACTGAAGTCCGCTTCTATGACCGGCAGATGGAAGACACTGCCCTGACTCGCGCGCAGCACTTTGTCGTTATAGATGTCGACTGTCCCTTTTGAGATAACAACACCGTCATAGCCTGCAGCGTCTGCTGTGCGGATAATCGTTCCGACATTGCCCGGGTCCTGGATGCGGTCAAGATAGACGAGCTGCTTGAAGTCAGCCAGTTCGTGCTGCGGCATATTACAGACGGCGTATATCCCTTGCGGTGATTCTGTCTGAGATAGTTTCTCGGCGATTTTGAATGTGATCTGATACTGCTCCTTGCTCGCTTCCACCATTTCTTCAGAGATATCGTCGGGATTGACACTCAGTATGGTCTCCACTTCAAGGCCGCTCTTCACGGATTCTTCCACCAGATGATAACCTTCCACAAGAAACTGCTGCGTCTTCTTGCGGTCCTTACGCGTATGCAGTTTTGCAATGTTCTTGATTCTCGTATTCTGTACTGATTCGATGAGTTCCATATCATCACTCCATTCACTCTATTGTTATCTTTATTATAAACTAATTCAAAGACGTGAGATACTCGTCATCTATTTCATTATATTGTTATTTTGTCACATTTTCACGGTTGATAAGGGATTAAAAGGGAATAAATCTAAAGCAACCTATTTTGTAAGGAGGAACCTAATAATGTATGATGTCATATTTATCGGTAGTGGACATGCAGCCTGGCACGCAGCAGTGGCGCTTGCCAGCCAGAAGATGAAAGTCGCACTGATTGAAAAGGATACGCTAGCCGGCACATGCACCAACTTCGGCTGTAATCCGAAGATTTTGCTTGAGTCACCGTTTGAGGTGCTGGATGATATCGACCGTCTTGGTGATATCTTCACAAACCGTCCTGAGGTGAGCTGGGAGCATCTGATGCGCTACAAACATAAGGTCATTGATCCGCAGAAAGATAGACTCGCTGAAGTCTTCAACAAGGCCGGTATTGAGATCATTGAAGGCGAAGGCGTGATAACGGACGAACACACGGTGAAGGTCGGCGATCAGTCCTATCAGGCTAAATATATCGTCATCGCGACAGGTCAGCGCAGTCATCGGCTTAATATCCCAGGTCAGGAATATCTTCATGACAGCCGTGACTTTATGGATCTAAAATCATTCCCTGAGCATATTACCTTCATCGGTGGCGGTTATATCAGTATTGAGTTCGCTTCTATTGCGAGCAAATTCGGCTCAGAAGTCCATGTCATTGTGCACTCTGACAAGATTCTGAAAGCCTTCCACCAGCCCCATGTCAAAATGCTGATTGACAAGCTGGAGGAGGAGAACGTTACCTTCCATTTCAATGAAGATACAGAGAAAGTCGAAGAGAAGGATGGCCGTCTGACCTTGACGACTCAATCAGGAACGACACTAGAGACTGACTATATCGTTGATGCGACTGGCCGTGNNCCTTGAGACAGTGGGCATCGACTACAGTGATAAAGGGATCAAAGTCAACTCTCATCTGCAGACGTCTGTTCCGCATATTTATGCGAGCGGTGATGTGCTGGACAAATCCATTCCTAAGCTGACGCCGACTGCAAGCTTTGAATCGAATTATATCGCCCTTCAGATCATCGCACGTGAAGCCAAACTCTTCAGTCCGAAGAAAGCGCTCGAACTTCTGCCGATCAAGTATCCGGCGATTCCTTCAGTCGCTTATACTCTGCCCCGTCTATCACAGGTCGGCATGCCGATCAGCGAGGCTGAGGATAAAGGTTATAAGATCAGGACCATTAAGTTCGGCGAATACATGCGCTTTGAGTATAAGAATGAACTGGATGCTGAAATGGTGATTGCTCTCGATAAGAAAAATCATGTGGCGGGTGCTGCTATCTTTGGTCATAACGCAGCAGATCTCATCAACATCATGACCTTTATCGTCGAGAAGGAACTGTCAGCGAAAGACCTCAATCTGATGATCTTCGCTTTCCCGAGTGAATCAAGCGGCATACTGGATCTATTGAAGATTGAGATGCTGGACCTTGATATTGAGTAATAAAAAAAGACTGCCTCGGCAGTCTTTTTTTCGCGGTATCTCTTCATCCGATCAGTACAAAAATGATAGCACTTATGATAGATGTTCGTAAGTCTGCTCAATGATCTGGTCTACTCTATCATCCGTGAGTTCAGCGAGCTCTGCGTTGACCAGTTCGAGCGCACCATTATAGTCACGCCGGTTCATCATTGACACATTGGAGTGGATATAGCGCGTCGGGACACCGATAGATAGAGCAGGTATGCCGTCTAAACTTTGCGCGATGTTCCCGGCATCTGTATAGCCGCCGGTCAGATAATCGAACTGAACCTTGATGCCATGCTTCTCTGCCACATCTGTGACGAACCGTCTGAACGATGGGTGCGAAATATGCCACGCATCAATCAACACAACAATCGGGCCGTCACCCATCTTGGCGATTCCGCTCATGCCGGGTGTCTTTGTACAGATGCCGACGTCAAGCGCAATAGCAAGAGACGGCTTGACAGTGTGGGCTGCTGTCTTTGCACCACGTGACATCGTCTCCTCCTGCGTGACTGCTCCTGCTACTACAGTGATTTCCTGATTAGTGTACGTTTCCAGCGCCTCAACAGCGAGTGCGCAGCCGAAACGATTGTCCCACGCTTTCGCCAGCACATAGTCGGGATTTGTCATCACTTCAAACTCGCTGTACGGCGTCACCGGGTCACCGATCCGGATGCCCGCAGCAAGCACCTCGGCTTTTGAGTCCACACCGATGTCTATGAACATATTCGGTACACTTGCTGCCTGTTCTTTCTCCTGCACACCGAGAACGTGCGGCGGCTTACCACCGATGACCCCTCTGACTTCTCCTCTGCTGCCGGTAATCGTCACTTTCTGGCTGAGCATGACGTTCGCCCACCAGTAGCCGAGATTCGTAAACTTGATGAAACCGTCATCGGTAATCGCGGTTACCATAAAACCGATTTCGTCCAGATGGCCGGCCAGCATGACAGAATGTTTCCCTGTCCCTTGCTTCCTACCGAATATGCTGCCGGTATTATCCTGGATGATATCGTCTGCGACCGGCTCCAGATAGCTCTTCATGAGCTGTGTCATCGGTCCCTCAAATCCTGACGGTGCATTGCAGTCAGTCAAAGCCTTGAAACGTGCTAACTGTTGATCCATAAAAACATCCCCTTTGTCTGTGTTACTCTTAGTATAGAGCGTTATATGATCATTGCCAACACCAAAAAAGGAAGCACAATTGTGCTTCCTNNATTGAATACCGCACGGTCGACGAATTTGTGGAAAAACAGCCATTCGCCTCCTGTAATTGCTAGAGCAGACAATAAAGCCGGCCAGAACAGATCATCATTGTTACCTGTCAATGCTCTTGCCATCAACCAGATCACTAAAAATGCCAGTACTAAGTCTGCCAATGAGGCAAGGCCGTTACGTTTCGTGAATTCACCAGAATATCCCGCTTTATTAAAGATGCCGAGGTCACCAAGCAGATAGGCAAGCACTGTCGTCACTATACTGATCCATAACGTATCCATGAACGGCACATCAAAGATCAACGTCAAAACAATAAACAGAACGAGCGCAA
>DJUI01000107.1:4758-5039 GCA_002438305.1 Staphylococcaceae bacterium UBA6286
AACATATTCATTCAAATTATACTCATTTTTACAGTCATTTCACATAAAAAACCGCAGTGCTGATATGCACTGCGGTTTTGTCTATTATTTATTTAAAGCGTTTTTTGCTTGAGTCACTAACTCAGCAAATGCTTTTTCGTCAGAGATAGCGATCTCTGATAACATTTTACGGTTGATGTCGATACCAGCTAATTTAAGACCGTTCATTAAACGGCTGTAGCTGATGTCGTTCATACGTGCAGCCGCGTTAATACGTGCGATCCATAATTTACGGAAGTCAC
>DJUI01000107.1:5070-6912 GCA_002438305.1 Staphylococcaceae bacterium UBA6286
CATGACTTGTTGTTTTGCTACTCTGTATAATGTATGTTTTGAACCGAAATAACCTTTTGCTAATTTAATGGTTCTTTTGCGACGGGCACGCGTCACTGTTCCACCTTTAACTCGTGGCATGATAATTCCTCCTTAGATAATCCTATTATTATTTTACGTATGTTAACATTTGTGCAACGCGCTTTTGATCGCCTTTAGAGACTAATGACGCTTTACGAAGTCCACGTTTTTGTTTTGTTGATTTGTTTGCGAAAAGGTGAGAAGTGTAAGCTCTAGAACGTTTTAATTTACCTGAACCAGTTCTTTTAACACGTTTCGCGCCTCCGCGGTGAGTTTTCATTTTAGGCATTGAATTGTCCTCCTAGTTTTGTTTTTTGTCGACGATTGGCGCCAGCATCAAGAACATTGAGCGGCCATCCATCTTCGGTTTTTGTTCCACTGTAGCGATATCTTTACACTCATCAGCAAATTTCTCAAGCACTCGTTGACCAAATTCCTTGTGCGTGATGGCACGACCTCTGAAGCGGATAGATACTTTAACTTTGTCCTGTTTTTCAAGGAATTTACGCGCATTTTTCAGCTTCGTGTTAAAGTCATGGTCTTCAATCGTCGGGCTTAACCTGATTTCTTTCATAACTACAATCTTCTGATTTTTACGTGCTTCTTTATCTTTCTTCTGCTGTTCGAACTTGAACTTACCGTAGTCCATGATCTTTGCAACAGGCGGTTTTGCGTTAGGCGCAACAAGTACAACATCTAAATTCACACGTTCTGCGATTTCGATGGCTTCGAACTTAGTCTTAACACCTAGCTGAGCACCGTCATGTCCAATTAATCGAAGTTCTCTTGCACGGATTTTGTCATTGATTTGCGTTTGATCTTTAGCTATGATTGACACCTCCTATTGGATTTACTAGACGAACAAAGAAAGCGGGTGCACAAGGGCACCCGCAGAGACATGGTTAATCATGTTATCGTACCCTGTAACAGCGCGTGGCGTCTTCAGGGCGAGAAGCGGGAGGCTTCTACTTGTCCGTTTCGTATTCAACAGACTAAAGTATAACAGGATTAATTAGTGATGTCAAACATTAATTTTTTCGTAGTCACTCATATCATGTGACTGTGATAAGTCGACCTCTGTGAGTGGAATTTTCTTCGTCTTATATTTCAGTTTATGGTAGAAATAGAAGAACAGGAATACCGGGATACCCATATAAGTGATGAGCACTGAATCCCATTCAAACTTGCCGCCTGTCACGAGCTCTACGTCCTGCCCTAAGATGACAACTGTACATAGCAGAAAGGCAAACAACGGACCGAACGGGAATAATTTTGCCCGGTACTTCAGAACTGACAGATCTTTGTTCTGCGCATAGAATGCCCGGCGAAACCGGTAATGGCTGATTGCGATACCCAGCCATGCGATGAAGCCGGTCATCCCACTTGCTGCAACAATATATTCGTAGGCACCATTTGCCAGACGTTCTACTAAGAAGATGATGATGACAACAACAAACGTTGCCAGAAGACTTGGAATCGGGACCCCCTGCTTGTTCACTTCAGAGAATCTTCTTGGTGCCAGACCATCTTTCCCCATCGCGTACAGCATACGTGTTGAAGCGTACATACCTGAGTTACCGGCTGATAGAATGGAAGTCAGAATGACTGCATTCATGAATGATGCCGCAAACGCAAGTCCTGCATTTTCAAAGACGAGCGTAAACGGAGACTTCGCGATATCGTCGCCGCCCATCAAATTCGGATTAGTATATGGGATGATGAGTCCGATAATGAGAATCGCTAAAATATAGAAAATCAATATACGCCAGAACACTTGATTGA
>DJUI01000004.1:0-5773 GCA_002438305.1 Staphylococcaceae bacterium UBA6286
TGATTTCGAAGTTCGCGCTCGGAACGACAATAATCGAATTATCGCCCTCTGCCAAAGTGATGGATGCAGTACCACTAGCCACACCTGTAATCGTTTCCACATTGTCGATGTTGACATTATTGTCCTGCAAATTTTCTAAAATCATCTGGCCGAACTGATCATCGCCGACACAGCCGACCATATAGACACGACCACCGAGGCGCGCTGCACTCACTGCTTGATTTGCCCCTTTGCCACCTGTCGTCATAAAAAATTTGCTGCCAAGAAGCGTTTCTCCTTTTTTAGGACTTCTCGCTGCTTCAGTCACTAAATCGACTGACATACTTCCGATGACATAAATATCTCTCATCTGTTAACACTCCTTGTACTATTTCTTTTGATTAATTCAACAGGAATCTCTATATGCTGCTGAATAGGTTCACCTTTGATCAATTGAATCAGCTGCTCACAGGCGATTTTGCCCAGCAAGTAAGCAGGTTGTCTAATAGTCGTCAGACTCGGATAATAATGCCGGCTCATCTGAATATCATCATAGCCGACTACTTGAACTGTATCTGGAATACGGATGCCATTATTCTGCAGCAGGCCCATCACTTGAATAGCCATCAAATCGTTATAGCAGATAATACCGTCAAATCGTTCGTTTTGTATTTTGTACAGTAGTTCGTCATTAATCTCTTCCGGCTGCACTTCGATACTTTGATAATCAATATTACTTGCCTTCAAGACTTCTATCGCTCCGTTTAATCGTTTGCTGAAGGAATTATAGACAGGGTTGCCGCTGATAATGAGAATACGACGACATCCACCATCAATCAGGCACTTGGCTTGTGCAATCCCTCCCTCTGTATGCGCCGCTTCAATAGAATAAGACGTTTCGTCGGTCCGGTCTAATGTCACGTGAATCATACCAGATTGTTTGACATAGTCAGGAAAATCATCCATCAGTAAGATTGAAGAAATAAATCCCACACAATTGTTCACTTTGAATGTATCAATATACTTGAGTTCTTTGTCTTTACGTTGATCACTGTTACCAATAATAATATGAAAGCCGTTCTCAAGCGCTGTATCTTCCACACCACGTGCCACTAAAGTGAAGAATGGATTACTGATGTCAGGTAATAACAATCCAAGAATTTTGGATTGTCTGTTATAAAGAGCTCTTGCCGTTTCATTAGGTTTATAGTTTAAAGCGCTGATAGCTGCATTGATTTTTTTCAATGTATCTTCATGCACATAGCCAGAACTATTGATTGCCCTCGATACAGTAGCTACAGACACACCGGAGTATTTTGCTACATCTTTGATTGTCGGCATAAAGAACCTCCATGTGTAATCGTTTACACACATACTAACATGGATAGAAAACGCTTGCAATAAATTTTAAAAAATAAACTGTACATTTGCACTGCACAGTTTGATCATCTCATATTTTTTCGACCTTTGTCCTTCTTAGCCAGTCAGAATGTTATTTACTCTCTTCAGCAATAATGATTATCTAAAAACTTGATAAACTTCTCAACAGCATACATAAAAGTTAGAAACACTATAATAATAAAAAAGATATCAACTATAAATGAATCTAACATGGAATCAATCACCATCACTACAACGGATAATAATAAGTGAATCGGCAAATACAAAAAGCATTTATGATTATGCCGGCATGGATCATATCTATTTTTGAATACCTTAATAGTCATCCTGTTCAACACGACAAGCATGGAAAGTGATTCATCCACTGGTTTCATAAATATTGAAAGTCCTATGAGTAACAGTAAATTAGAAAACAATGAAAAATAGAAATAACCCATCTTTACCTCAAACTTCCTTTTTTGAAATTATATCATATTCTCATAAACATAGATGGATTCCACATGAGAACGTTACATTTTATTTTTGCTTTCTAAAACTGATATGATAGTCTTATCAAACATAGGGGTGATGAAATGTCTGAAACAGTGAACAACAAAGACTTTGATAATGCATTTGAAGATGTCTTCAAAACTGAAACGAAGAAAATCAACAATCAGTTAGCGCAGCAGATTATGATTGCATTAGTAGGTGACGTCAACAGCGGAAAATCATCCACCATCAATCAGTTAATGCAGGAAGAACTTGTATCAGTCGGTGCAAAACCTGGTGAGACGGTGGCGCTGAAGGAAATTCCTTATATGGATAATATTCTGTTCGTCGATACACCCGGACTTGATGATGTTAATGCGGTGAACTCACAAGTGACGCTTGATTATTACAAGAAAGCTGATGTCATTTTATTTTTCTTAAATGCAGCAGGTACGGTGCTGTCGGATAATGAACTGAAGAACTTAAAGGACATCAGCAAAACCAATAAAGATATCATCATCGTGCTGAACAAAATCGATGCGTCAGATGACGTCCCTGAACAAGTAAAGTATATAGAAGACAAAACAGAGAACAAGTTTCTCATTGCACCGATTTCTTCACGTACGGGTGAGAATATGCCGATGCTGCAGAAGCATTTGCTTGAAGTGCTGCAGAAAAAATCAAAAGATTTATTGATGGGAAAGCATATGAAGGATAAAAGCAGCATCGCGACTAAATGGATATTAGGTGCAGGCGTGTCCGCAACAGCTGTCGGTGCACTGCCGGTTCCAGGCTCTGACTTTATCCCCCTCACTTCTATTCAAATCGGTATGATGCTGAAGCTTGCCAATCTCTATGACAAACCGCTGTCAAAGGAAAATGCACGTGAACTGATCATCGCAACAATTGTCGGTAATGCGGGCAAAACTGCATTCAGACAACTGGTGAAATTAGTGCCAGCCGCCGGTTCAGCAATCGGCGCAAGTATTGCTGGAGCAACGACCGTGTCTCTCGGCTACGCGATGAAATATATGTACGAACACAATATCGACATCAACGAACAGCAGTTAAAAGCTGTTTATGACAGCTTCTTAAATGAAAAGAAGAATACTCCGCAGTAAAAATCAGACTGAGTCTCATGCTCAGTCTGATTTTTTGTGGATGACAAAAATTTATATTGTATTAATATGCTTACTTACTTATAATAAATTAATATTCAGAAAATATAGAAAAAAGTCCATGAGGATTCGGAGGAATTACTAATGAAAAACAAAAGTCGTTTATTTTTAGCATCATTAATCGCAGTGTCAGGTTTTACGGCTGCATGCTCCAATGGAAATGAAGAATCAGATGATAAGCAGTCAGCCGGTAAAGCGGATAAGCAGGTGCTGAACTTAGCTTCACTGTCTGATATTCCGACAATGGATACTTCTCTTGCGACAGATATGGTGGCATTCAATGTCTTTAATCAAGTGATGGAAGGTCTCTATACGCTTGATGACAAAGACAAAGCGGTGCCTGGAGTTGCTGAAGGCGATCCAGAGAAATCAGCTGATGGCAAGACATGGACGATCAAACTTCGTGATGACGCTAAATGGTCTAACGGAGACCCTGTCACAGCACAGGACTTTGTCTACTCATGGCAGCGTACATTAGCTCCACATACAGGTTCTGAATATGCATATATTATGTATGATGTGAAAAACGCTGAAGCTGTCAACTTAGGTAAAAAGAAACCAGAAGAACTCGGCATTAAAGCTGTAGATGACCATACACTGGAAATTCAGTTGAATTCAAATGTTCCTTACTTCCAGGAACTGCTTGCTTTCGGTACATTCAATCCACAGAACAAGAAGTTCGTTGAAGAACAAGGTGATAAATACGGAACAACTGCAGAATCTACATTGTATAACGGTCCGTTCGTTATCTCAGAATGGAACATCGAGAAGAACTACAAACTCGAACCGAACAAAGAATACTGGGACAAAGATAACGTCAAACTTGATGAAGTCAACTATCAAGTCATCAAAGATCAGCAGACGTCAGCCAATCTCTATGACACTAAAAAATTAGACGTCGTGCAGCTGACTGCTGAACAAGTCGACAAATATAAGGACAGCAAAGAATTCGATACGCAGCTCGAAGCGCGTACGTACTTCATCCGTTTCAATCAAGACAAAGTTCCAGAATTCAAAAACAAAAATTTACGTCTTGCACTGGCAAAAGCAGTAGACAAAGAAAAGTACGTCAACAACCTGCTTAACAACGGCTCTGCACCGACAGACGTATTGACACCGACTGAATTCGTTCTTGGCCCTGACGGCAAAGATTACGTCGATGGTGTTAAATCGCCGCTCAACTATGACAAAGCGGAAGCTCAGAAATATTTCGAAAAGGCGAAACAAGAACTAGGTAAAGATAACTTTGAATTCGAATTTCTGACATATGACCAAGATACAGCGAAAAAAGAATCTGAGTATGTCAAAGAACAAATCGAAAGCAACTTGCCGGGCGTCAAGTTAAAAATTAAACAGCAGCCATTCAAGCAGAAGTTAGCCCTTGAGTACAAGCAGAATTATGAAATGTCGTTTGGTCGCTGGGGTGCAGATTATCCAGATCCAATGACTTATGTCGATTTGTTCTTATCAGACAGCCCGAACAATGAGATGGGATGGAAAAATGATGAGTTCGACCAAAAAGTCAAAGATTCGAAAGGAAAACTGCTTGCTGAGCCAGACAAACGCTGGACAACATTACAAGAAGCAGAATCCATTTTACTTGAAGACGCTGCGATCTCTCCAATGTATCAAAGCGGAATGGCACGTCTCGTCAATCCAAAAGTCAAAGGAATGGTGCTCCACAAATTTGCTGGAGATACATCATTAAAAGAAGCGTATATTGAAGAATAATAAAAAAGTGGTGCTCTCAAATGAGGGCACCCTTTTTTATTACGTGATATGGAGATGAGTGACATAGATTAAATCAGTAACTATGTTTCAACACTTGCCATCCTGAATAACCATACAGAGATTCTGCACCGGCGAGTTCTACTTTGCCGTATTTGTCATCGTTGACGTTGTAGAGTTTATGGCTGTATGTTCTCACACCATATACTCTGAAATTGGCATCAACAAGAGGCGATCCTGAAGCACCTGACCTGAATCTGTCTTTCATCATCAGCTCTGTCTGATTAGAGGAGTGTCCTAGAAACACCGCCTGATTCCAGTAACGGGTCGTGTAATCATCTGTTCCGTGGTAAGGATAGCCGACTGAATAGAGCGGTGTGCCTTTCTTGAGTCGCATGATCTGTGCGTCCGTTGCAAGTGTCAACGGCTTCACATATGATGTCAGACGCTTTTTCGTATGCAGCACTGCGAGGTCTGCAGATGGAATTTTAACGATATCTTTCACTGCAAAGCGGTAAGGAATCTTCTTACCGTCACGGTTCATCATAAAAGTGATGTATTTCGCTTGAGCAGCTCGGCCGTTTTGATCATCGATGACATGAGCATTGGTCAGTACTGTATAATCATCAATGACAAAACCTGTCCCCATAGCTTCAATCCCTTTGCCGGCCCAGCCATTGGTGTTAGCAATATAACCGACTGCTTTGTAGCGTGACGCATTGCTGTTACCTTGTGTTCTCATGATCGTCTTACTATTGCTGTAAGACTTAGCGAGCTGATACCCTGTTTTTAAGTTGTTGGGTTTTAAACCATCATAATAATAATTCGTCTCTACCGCTTGTGCCTGACCAGCAATCGTCAGTGTCAGCAGCGTTGTTAAAACAGTCAGTTTGCGTCTCATCGTTCGCTCCCCCTTATATTTTAATACTATTTAAATATATCATGGAGCGCATTCGTGGGATAGAGGAGATAGTGATCATTTTTATAGATTATTTCTAGTTTGAAGGCCAAGAAATTGG
>DJUI01000004.1:5967-6118 GCA_002438305.1 Staphylococcaceae bacterium UBA6286
ATGCGGTATGAATCATGAATTTTGCCATCTTCTACTTTGTCATACGCGCCGAGGCCGTTCTCTACGATGAACAATGGTTTCTGATATCGGTCCCACATGTCATTCAGCAATATTCTTAAGCCGATCGGATCAATCTGCCAGCCCCAGTCCG
>DJUI01000108.1 GCA_002438305.1 Staphylococcaceae bacterium UBA6286
AATCGCTCGACTACTCGGTGGGAATGGCGAACTTGAAATAATATCCCCATTATCATCATAGTAAAAATTTGTTTTCTTCACCTTTTTTCCTAACACATCGAAATACACCACGCCGATTACAGCAGGTAGAATGAGCAGCATCAAATAAGTATATATTTTTCTCATTCAGCCATCCTCCTGCCCGTCATACGATTGACTATATAACCGGCAGCACTAAATAGCAAAGCGATCGGAATATATAGCATCATGAATGTAATAAATAGAACAATGGGTGAATTATAATCAAATATAAAAACTGAGACACCGAATATGTTCATAATTCTTTCAAGAAACAGCAGGCTGGATAAGGTAATCCAGATGAGCTGTTTCAAGTTAATCAAATAGCCAAGCATCAAGTTGTTAAGGATATGTCTGCGAAATACCTCAAAATCACTTAATCCTTTTGATATAGCAAACTCTACATACATATTCTTTTTTTCGTTCTTCATCAGTTCGTATAGTAAAGTCACGCTGTTCACAGTAGGTATGATAAGTAACACTAAAACTGGAAAGGCAACGGCATTGGAACTTTGACTTGTCGCTATTTCAAACAACAGCATTCCTGTGTATTGATAAATCAATATAACAATAGTGATAGATATCGGAATATAGAAAATATCTGGAATAATACTCAAGCAGTTGTTCACTGCATAGATGATTTTTTCAGCCCATTGGTAACGATACATCAAGAACATGAGTACCAGTGACAGCAGCAACGAGAGAAAAATAGCACTGACCAGTATGGTGAACGTATTAAACCAAGGTTCAAGAATAAAAGGAAATAAATTATATGCAGTACCAGACCTCTGATTAACAAATACAATATCAGCTGGATTGAATATGGCGAGAGCAGTCTCTTTAACAGCAATGATGTAATTCGCTAAACTAAAGTGCTGCGTTTTGAACAATGAAGGTAGGCATGCGATTAAAAATAGCATCGATATATTGATTGATACACGCAGTATATTTTTCATAGATGCACCTTTTTTATATTATGTTATCTATTACGATATGATATTTTCAGAAAATTTACAATACTATCTTTAATTATAATGATTCCCTTAACTTTATCCCGCTTCAAACCATTCTGTATCCCATGTTTCATCGAGATGGTTTGCGTAATAGGTTAACGGCCGATTAAAGAATTCAAGTTTTTCATCTTTTTATCTGAATACCACAGTTTAGTAATAAAGTCCCCTGATAGCCGCTTTTATGAATAATAGAATAAGCTTATTTTCAAAATCTTCTTGAGAACTGATAGACGACTGTGTTAAATTCGTGGAAACACTTTTTGTGAAAGGAGACTGACATGATTACTGATAGTTTTGACATAGATACAGATCTAGTAATTACTCTAGAGTACTTCTACGGCCCTAAAAAACACATTCTCGATAAGTGCATCATTATCCTTTCAAAGAAAATTCATGATGAGTTATTATTGACTTTTGACTGTAGTGAAATAGGCACCTTGACTGCCTGTAATGGGACTACAACCATCTATAAACTAAATTATAAAGGGACTGATATTGCTTTTTATTTGTCTGGTATCGGTTCTGCTGTAGCATCTATGGAATGTTACGAAACCCATTGGGTTACAGGGGCAACTCAGTTCATTATGTTCGGTTCGTGTGGAAGCCTTGACGGAAAACAAACAAAAGGGAAATATATCATTCCAACCGAAAGCTATCGCGGAGAAGGTACGTCATACTATTATGCTGAAGCTGCTGATTACATTACGATCCGCAACAGCGACAAAGTAGCTGCTTTTTTCAGTTCATTAAACATTCCCCATATACAAGGTAAGGTTTGGACGACTGATTCAATGATTAGAGAAACAGCAGGACTTGTAGACAAAAGAAAGCAGGAAGGCTGTATTGCTGTTGAAATGGAGTTAGCAGGTGTGCAGGCACTATGTGATTTTTATCAGTTAGAACTCTATAACTTCCTTCAGTCCGGAGATGTTCTTATGGATAGCGGTTATGAGGTAGAGGGACTTAGCTTGGCTAATCATGATATGGCTAAGTTACATTTAGGGTTGGAGATGGCATTAGTGATAGGAGCAGATACTTGATAATAAAAGTAGATGACTTCAAACAATTACCGCTGAATTTATTGCTTTCAGCTTGNNGTCTAACTTTTAGGGTGCAGTACAGAGTTCAGGTGTTTTTAACTATTGTTTCTGTTCCAGGTAACCGTCATTCATTTCATACACTTTATCAAAATACTCCAGCAATCTCGTATCATGTGTCACGACAATTGCTGCTTTGTTACGATGTTTCGCCTGTGATTGAATGAGCTTAATGACTTCAATCGCTTTTTCACTGTCAAGACTGGCAGTCGGTTCATCAGCCAGAATGATAGATGGGTTCGTATAGATTGCTTTTAGTATCGCAACACGTTGTCGTTGTCCACCTGACAGTTCGCCAGGAAACTGGTTCATCACTTTTGTCAGTCCTAATGTCTCCAGCTCCTGATTGAGTTCTTCACTGGACAAATGACTGCTGTTAACTTTGTCGAGCAGTTTGAACTGATCTTTCACTTTCAGGAACGGTACAAGGTTAGATGCTTGAAGGATAAAGCCAATTTCTTTCAGTCTGATTTTTGCGCGTTTCTTTTCGCTCATCTCACCGACCTGCTGATTGTTGATACGAATTTCACCTTCTGAAGGCGTCTGCAGCAGTCCTGCTACTGTCAGGAATGTACTCTTCCCTGAACCAGAAGGTCCGATGATGGCTACCATCTCCCCTTTTTCAATACTGAATGTCGTTGTTTTCATTGCTTCTACATAAGTCTGGCCTTTACCAAACCCTTTACTTACATTTTTAAGTTCTAATACCATCCATCATTCTCCTAACTAATTGATTTTAATGGATCTGATTTTCTGATTGACTGGATTGAGAATAATCCTCCGACGATTGCAGTAAGGATAATCGTCACTNNCTGCAAAGATAACAATAGCTTTAATATCAAAGGCAATCGGTACAGCGGCCGGCAGTGCATATGCTGTTACAATAGTCAGCAGTACTGCAATTGCTACAGCGACGACTGATAGAATCAATGTCTGTAATACAAGAGAGCGGGCAAGGAACCCATTACTGATCCCCTGCGCTTTCAGTAAGCCGTAGATCGGCATCTTCTGAATCGTAATGATATAGAGGAAAATCGCAATGATAAATGCTGAGATTGCGAACAAGAAATAACTCATGAAATCAAGTGTCAGTTTCTGCTCTGTATAACCTGGAAGATTTTCGATGAATGTCTGAGTCGGGATGATTTCAAGATCATTATCAATATCTTTATCTTTGAAATCCTTATCTCTTACTACAAAAGCACTTGCTT
>DJUI01000002.1 GCA_002438305.1 Staphylococcaceae bacterium UBA6286
CTCTTTTTTTTGCGTTCTTCCGGCTGAACGGTCCTGAAAAACTGATCATCAGGCTCTTTCAAAGGAGCTCAGTCATTAAGCTTGTCATTACTTTTTCTATATCATGATCTTCTAATCCTCCAAAGCCGAGTACAAAATGATTATAAGCTTCGTTTTTATCTTCATCCATATAGTCACTCAACATATTCACTTTGACATCGAGCTGCTTGATTTTATCGCTGATAGTGTCTGCCCCTTTGACTTCTACTATAAAATGCATTCCTGCATACTCGCCTCTAATATTGATCCGTTCTTTATATGGTTCAAGGGCAGCAAGTGTAAGTTCCAGCTTCCTTTTGTATATCTTTCTCATACGATTGATATTTCGTTCAAACTCCCCGTCCTGCATAAACTGTGTAACGATATACTGCATATGTCTTGGCACTGTGATACTTGGCTTATGTGGGAGCTGTCTATAGCGCTGTAACAATAATGGTGGGAGCACCATATATGCGATACGGATACTTGGGAAAATGGATTTTGAAAAAGTACTCATGTAGATTACTTTCTCGCTGCTGTCCATTCCTTGCAGTGCTTTCAGAGGGCGTCCTTTGTATCTGAATTCGCTGTCGTAGTCATCTTCTATGATGTAATGTGCTTCGTCGGCTGCGGCCCAGGCCAGGAGTTCAGTTCTTCGTCCTGCTGACAGTACGGCACCTGTCGGGAATTGATGGCTTGGTGTGACATGGACAATACTACCATTTCCAGTAAGTTCATCTACAATGATGCCTTCATCGTCAACATGTATGTTTCTGTAAGGGATATGTTCATATTCAAGTACTCGACGAATAGTAGGATAACCCGGATTTTCAAGAAGATAGGATGCACCTGGCAGAAGATGTGTCAATAGTGAGAATAACTGTTCTGTAGAGCTGCCGATAATAATTTCTTCGTTCTTACAGTTGACACCGCGCGAATGATAGAGGTACCGTCTAATTTCGTTGCGTAATGCAGGCTCACCTTGATGGTCACCGCGTTCCAGTAAGACGCTCTGCTCCATTTCAAAGGCATCCCTTGCGTACTTTCGGAACAACTGAAAAGGAAACTTCGGCTGGTGACTGTCTTCGATTGTTAATGATAAACGGTCGACTGCTTCGTTAAGACTGATGTCTTCAGTCGTATTTCGTGGGGCACTGTTGACTGTCTTAATGTCTTCCACAAAATAGCCGACTTTCGGTTTCGAGTAAATGAATCCTTCGTCCTGAAGCTGTTGATAAGCAATTTCTACAGTGGTCTGACTGATGCCTAAATGTTGACTCAGCTTGCGTTTCGATGGGAGCTTTTCATTGAATGTCAAGCGTCCTGTCAATATGTCGTCTTTGATGAACTGGTAGAGCTGCTGATATAAATAGCGATCTTCTGTAAAAGGGTAAGTAAGGAGTTCCATCGTTATCACTGACCTTATTAAAATTATAAAAACTGATACTTTTTTAATGCCAGATATTATTATACAGTAATCTTTGTAATAACAACAAGGAGAGTGTAATGCATGTCTAAAATTGTAGGTTCTGATAAAGTGAAACGCGGTATGGCAGAAATGCAAAAAGGTGGCGTCATCATGGACGTTGTCAACGCGGAACAGGCTAAACTGGCTGAAGCAGCGGGTGCTGTGGCGGTTATGGCATTGGAACGTGTGCCAAGTGATATCCGTAAAGCGGGCGGCGTCGCGCGTATGGCTGATCCACGTATCGTTGAAGAAGTGATGAACGCTGTTTCTATACCGGTTATGGCTAAAGGTCGTATCGGTCATATTACAGAAGCACGTGTATTAGAAGCGATGGGTGTGGATTATATCGATGAATCTGAAGTGCTGACGCCTGCTGACGAAGAGTTTCATTTAAAGAAAGATGAATTCACAGTGCCATTCGTCTGCGGTTGCCGTGACTTAGGTGAAGCTGCGCGTCGTATCGGTGAAGGGGCTGCAATGCTGCGTACAAAAGGTGAGCCGGGTACAGGTAATATCGTAGAAGCAGTGCGTCACTTACGTAAAGTAAACGCACAAGTTCGTAAATTATCAGTGATGAACGATGATGAGATTATGACAGAAGCAAAATTACTGGGTGCCCCTTATGAAGTCTTAAAAGAAATTAAAGCACTCGGTAAGTTACCGGTTGTGAACTTTGCTGCAGGCGGTGTTGCCACACCAGCTGATGCTGCACTGATGATGGAACTGGGCGCGGACGGCGTCTTCGTTGGTTCTGGTATCTTCAAATCAGAATCTCCGGAGAAATATGCGAAAGCAATCGTCCAAGCCACTACACACTATCAGGACTATGAACTGATCGGTAAGCTGTCTAAGGAACTTGGCGCAGCGATGAAAGGCTTAGATATCAATTCTCTTTCACTTGAGGAAAGAATGCAGGAACGTGGCTGGTAAGATGAAGATTGGAGTACTAGCGCTGCAAGGAGCAGTACGTGAACATTTAATGCAGATTGAGCAGAGCGGTCATACAGGGATCCCGGTTAAGCACGTCGAACAGTTACAGGACATTGATGGTCTTGTACTGCCAGGCGGGGAATCAACAACGATGCGCCGTCTGATGGACCTCTATGGTTTTACGGAAGCATTACGGGAAAGTGAACTGCCGATGTATGGTACTTGTGCCGGTCTTATTCTTCTCGCTGATGGAATAGAAGGCTATGAAGATGGGCATCTGAAGAAAATGGATATTAAAGTCCGCCGTAATTCTTTCGGCAGACAGGTGGACAGCTTTGAAGCCGAGCTTGATGTAAAAGGCATAGAAGAACAGGTCAACGCGGTATTCATCCGTGCACCACACATTGTATCAGTAGGTGATGGGGTAGAGGTCTTAAGTGAAGTGGAAGATAAGATGGTAGCGGTGAGACAAGATAAGTATTTAGGTATTTCGTTTCATCCAGAGCTGACGGACGACATCAAGATTATGAAATATTTCATCGAAGAAATGGTTGCTAAAAATAGATAGAAGTCACCGGCTTAGGCCGGTGACTTTTTTGCAAACAGCTAGCAGGATTTTTAGTCTGAATGGTGATATAATGTGTCATTATGTTTAAAGGAGTTTTATATAATGAATCTAACACTTACAGAAGCAATTAAAGCGAGAAAATCAGTCAAGGAATTCGATCCGAACGTCAAAATTCCGCACGAAGAAATGCTCGAAATGATTAAACTTGCCACAGAAGCACCATCATCCGTTAATCTACAGCCATGGCGCTTCGTTGTTGTTGAATCTGATGAAGCGAAAGCCAGTATCAAAGATTTAGTCCGTTTCAATACGCGTCAGCTAGAGACAAGTGCTGCATTCATTCTTGTATTATCAGATAATAGACATGCAGAAGATTTAGAAAAGATTTATGGCAAAAATGTTGAACTGGGCTATATGCCTGAGGATGTCATGAAAACTAATGTGGCTTATATGAAAGAAACATTCTCACAGGTACCTGCTGAAGCGCTGCAGATACAAGGGATGAGGGATGCCAATTTAGCGGCTATGCAGCTGATGCTGATTGCCAAAGATCATGGTTATGATACGAATCCGATCGGCGGTTTTGAACGTGATGAAGTGCTGGATGCTTTAAGTATCAATAAAGAACGGTATGTACCGGTCATGTTCATTGCGATTGGTAAAGGTGTGAAGGCGCCGCATGATAGCAGCCGCCATGAAATAGAGGAAATTGTTGCCTTTAACGGAGGAAACGCTGAAGGTATAATTGGACAATAAAAGCTCAAAGAGGGACTGACCCTCTTTGAGCTTTTATTTTTCCTCTGTAAGAAGAGGCTGATCCGGTTTGACAAAAAACCACATGATGATAGCGAAGATCACCGGGATAATTGTCAGCATGAGCGTATTGGTCCAGCCGATCTTGTCGGCCAGAAAACCGCATAGAATCGGACTGATAAGTGCGCCGATATTACCCCATAAATTCATCCAGCCTGACACAGTGCCTGAGAAGTTTCTTCCAAGGTCAGTGGCTGCTGCCCAGCTCATCCCCATTGATAAGCCGATTCCACCTAAAGAAAGAGAGAACCAGATGATAGCGATATGGACATCTTTAGCCATCAATGAGAAGTAAAGTGCGCCGCAGAAGACAGCAAAGCCTATGATAGCAATGATGCCACGTCCGGCAAACTTGGAATAGCCGCTGGAAATAATCTTATCTGAAATAGTACCACCCGATAAGATCAGGATGAACATTGCAAGCCAAGGAACAGCGGCAAATGTACCCATATCTTTCAGCTGAACATGATACTCCTCTGCCAGATAAGTCGGCAGCCATATCAGGAATAGCGCAATAACAAACTGTACGACAAAATACTGCGCGGCAATGGCATAAAAACTGAAACGCCCGAAAAACTTCCGCCAAGGTGCACTTGTTTTGTTAGTGTCAACTGTATCACGTTCTGCCATAATCAGTTCTCTTTCAGCTTCATTGACCCATTTATGGTGCTCAGGCAGGTCTTTGGCAATCACTGCCCAGAGCAGAGCGATTACGATACCGATGAGTCCGAAAATAACAAAGACAGCCTGCCACCCGAACGCCTGTGTAATGGCAATCGTAACAAAGGGTGCTAAGACAGGTCCGAAATAACTGCCAGCGAGGAGCGCACTTGAAGCACGTCCTTTTTCTGTCTTGCGGAACCAGTATGTATTGAATACTGCATTAGACGGATACATCGGCCCTTCACCTACACCGAATAAGAAGCGAATCGCATACAGAAGACCATGGTGCTTGACAAGCCCCGTCAGAATCGTAAAGGCGCTCCACCAGACGAGAGCGATGGTCAACATTCTCTTAGGACCAAATTTTTCAGCCATGATACCTGCAGGCACCTGCCTCAAGGCATAACCTAAAGAAAAGAATGATGCGAGTAAACCGAACTGGGTTTTATTCATGTTTAAGTCTTCCATCATAGGGCCGGCAATAATTGAGATGTTAGAGCGATCCATATAAGCGATAACGCCGATGATAAAGAACGCAAACATAAAATACCAGCGAATTTTAGTTGGTTTTGTTTTCATATATCCCCCTTGAACATATAGTCATCAGATGACCAGTTGAGTTGCCCCTTTATATTATCACATCAAAAAAACGCTTTCAACAATTTGTTTTCTGAATATTCTATACTTCAGATTTCGTTCTCTCATTTCAAAGCCAGAGGACTGCATTTGCTATAATACAAATATAACTATTATGGAGGAAGATGACTTGGGACGTATCGAGAAGAAAAAATTGTATGAAGAAATTGCTGATATCATCAGTGACAATATTAGATCAGGTCAACTTGTAGAAGAAGAGAAACTGCCTTCTATTCAGAGTCTCGCCAGTGAATATGGCGTAGGGCCGGCATCTATCAGAGAGGCATTAAATGCTTTGAGAGTCATGGGACTGGTAGATATCAGACATGGTGAAGGAACATTTGTAAAGGCCAGCAGCCCTAAAGCATTTACAGTGGAGATGGCGATCTTTAAGAAAAAAGATATTGAGGAACTGTTAGAAGTCAGAAAAATGATTGAAGTCGGTGCCGTCAAAATAGCAGCTATTCAGCATACGGATGAGCAGCTGAAGAATATTCAGACAGCACTGCTTAAAATGAAGCAGGCCATTTCAGAGAATGAACTCGGTGAAACGAGTGATCTCGAATTTCATATGGCGATTGCTGAAGCAACCAATAACAGCTTACTGAAAAAGCTTCTATCTGACGTGTCAGATGTCATGAAAACCACGATGAAAGAAATACGGAAAATCTGGCTTTATACCCAGGCAAAAACGATTGAACGCTTATATCACAAACATCGTGAAATCTACGAAGCGATTGCAGAAAGAGATAGTGACAAGGCGGCGAAATATATGATTGCCCATCTTGAAGAAGTCGAACAGGTATTGATCGCTCATTTAAATATTGATTAAGCGGTTGCAAAAAAACGTTGGGTGACATAAACTTGTATTCATAATCATATGGTCATCTGATGACTATAAACTCTGTTGGGCACAGAGAGGAGAAAGGGTGGTTATGATGAAAGTGAGTTTGTTTAGTACATGTCTTGTAGATGTATTTGAGAAAAAAATAGGAATTGCGACGGTAGAATTGCTTGAAAAACTGGGCTGTGAAGTCGATTTTCCTGGCTCCCAGGTCTGCTGCGGGCAACCGGCCTATAACTCAGGCTACGTTCAGGATGCCAAAAAGGCAGCTAAAAATATGATCAAGGCATTTGAGAACTCGGAGGTTGTCGTGAGTCCGTCAGGTTCTTGTATTACAATGTTCAAACATTATCCGCACTTATTTGAAGACGATGCCGTATGGCAGATGCGGGCACAGCGTCTAGCAGATAAATCCTATGAAATCACACAGTTTATTGTTGAGGTACTGGGTATTACAAATGTCGGGGCGAAGTTGACGGGTAAGGCTACGATGCATCCATCATGTCATATGACGCGACTGCTCGGCAATGTGACAGCACCGAAGAAATTACTTGCTGAAGTAGAAGGACTGGAAGTGGTTGAGCTGCCGCAATACTATAACTGCTGTGGTTTCGGCGGCACGTTTGCAGTTAAGATGCACGACGTATCCGGCGAGATGGTTGATGAGAAAGTGGACTGTATCCTAGAGAGTGGCGCAGATTATTTGNNTATTTGGTCGGCGGTGATGCCAGCTGTCTGATGAACATCTCTGGCAGGCTGAAACGACGCGGTGCAGATGTTAAAGTGGTCCACATTGTTGAGATTCTCAATAATCAAGTGGAGGCGGTCACATTATGAGCATGAAAATTGGTGAGGAGACATTCAAAAAGGCAGTCAAGACAGAACTTAAAGATACTTTTATGCGAGGTGCAGTATCGAGTGCACAGGACCGTCTGCGTGAGCGTAAGTTAAAGGCACAGGAAGAGCTTGGGAACTGGGAAGAATGGCGCAGCCACTCCGAGGAGATTCGTCAGCACACCCTCGCCAATCTGGACTATTATCTTAATATGCTGGCAGAGAACGTCAGTAAGCGCGGCGGGCATGTCTTCTTTGCAGAAACGGCTGAAGAAGCAAACGAGTATGTCCAGCAAGTGCTGAAAGACAAAAATGCCAAGAAGGTCGCTAAGTCAAAATCAATGGTCACTGAAGAGATCGGACTGAACCAGGCGATGGAAGCAGTCGNNCGGCTGTTCAGTCGTTGAGACTGACCTTGGGGAGTATATTCTGCAGGTTGATGATCACGATCCACCTTCTCATATTGTGGCGCCTGCACTTCACAAAAATAAGGAACAGATTCAGGCTGTCTTCCATGACAAGCTAGGATATGACCGTACCTCCCAGCCGGAAGATTTAGCGCTCTTTGCACGCCAGAAGCTGCGTGAAGAGTTCTTAAGTGCAGATGTCGGCATCACAGGCTGTAACTTCGCGGTCGCTGAGAGCGGTTCCTTTACACTTGTGACAAATGAAGGAAATGCGCGCATGGTGACAACATTGCCGAAGACGCAGATTACAGTTATGGGTATGGAACGTATCGTGCCGAGCCATAGTGAGATGGAAGTGCTGGTCTCTATGCTGACGCGTAGTGCGGTAGGACAGAGGCTGACAAGCTATGTGACGACGCTTACGGGCCCGCGTGCTGAAGATGAGATCGACGGACCGGAGGAATTTCATCTGGTCATCGTAGATAACGGGCGCTCCAAAATACTGGGGACACAGTTTCAGTCTATTCTGCAGTGTATCCGCTGTGCGGCCTGCGTCAATGTCTGTCCGGTGTACCGTCAGGTCGGCGGTCATTCGTACGGCTCCATCTATCCGGGACCGGTAGGCGCTGTCTTGTCTCCACTACTCGGTGGATACGAGGAATACAGTGAACTGCCGTACGCGTCAACATTATGCGGCGCCTGTACAGAAGCCTGTCCCGTGAAGATTCCGCTCCATGATTTACTGCTGAAGCATCGCCAGGTTATCGCCGAGGAAAAGAAGATGACCCCAATGGCGGAACGTCTTGTCATGAAAGGGTTCGGAGTAGGGGCTTCGCAGGCGACACTTTTCAAGTACGGTACAAAGATGGCACCATCCTTGATGTCTCCATTTGAGAATAAAGAAGTGCATATGATTACAAAAGGGCCGAAACCGCTCCGTGCCTGGACGGATACGAGAGATTTCCCGATGCCTGATGATGAGAACTTCAGAGACTGGATGAAAAACCGGCTGAAAAGAGGTAAGGATTAATGACAGGAACTATTCACAATAAAGATCGATTTCTTAAGAATATCAGCCAGAACTTATCAAGACCTATGCCTAGACAGGTGACCAAGCCGGACTGGCAGTTCAGACCGCAGGATAAGACATTAGCGGGCCTATCACAGGATGAGCTGGTAGAGGTGATGAAACNNCCCATACAGATATCATTGAGACCCGTTCAAGTGACGTGAATGAGGTGCTTGCACGTGTCATTGCCACATACGGCGGTGGAGAGGTCATCGCCTGGAATGATCCTCGTTTTGATGAGTTGAATATTGATTTGAAACAGTATGATACTTTCATCTGGGATGAGGTAAAAGGTGCGGAGAATATCGAGGTTGCAGAACGCGCTAATATCGGTATCACCTTCAGTGATGTGACACTAGCTGAAAGTGCGACAGTAGTGCTGTACGCAGATAAAGGGAAGGGTCGCAGTGTCAGCCTGCTGCCGGCTACATATATTGCGATTATTCCGAAGTCGACAATAGTCCCACGATTTACACAGGCAGCAGAGCAGATTGACCAAAGAAACAATGATTCGGATTTTCCGACATGCATCAACTTGATCACGGGTCCGTCCAATTCTGCAGATATTGAAATGAAGCTGGTCGTCGGTGTCCATGGGCCGATCAAAGCGACTTATATCATCGTAGAGGACTACTAAAAAAGCTTCGAAATCAACTGATTTCGAAGCTTTTTTATTATAGGAAGAAACCTGCGATAGTCGCAGAGATGAATGAGACGAGCGTCGCACCGTACAGTAACTTAAGACCGAAGCGAGCTACCACGTCACCTTGCTTATCATTCAGCGATTTAATCGCACCAGCGATAATCCCGATAGATGAGAAGTTGGCAAATGATACTAAGAAGACTGAAACGATACCAATGGCACGTTCAGATAACTCACCTGTTTTGTTGGCAACGATATTCTGGACATCAAGCATTGCGACAAATTCATTAGAGACAAGTTTTGTTGCCATGATGGAACCTGCACGGACGGCATCGTTCCAAGGAATACCTGTTAAGAAAGCAAGTGGTGCAAAGACATAACCAAGGATTGTCTGGAAGTTCATGTCTCCTGGTGTGAATGCATCGACGATACCATTCAGCATAGCAATCAATGCGATATAACCAATCAGCATCGCACCGACGATGATTGCTACTTTGAAACCGTCAAGGATATACTCACCGAGCATTTCGAAGAATGACTGCTTTTCGCCTTCGTCTGTCATAATCACATCATTCTCTTCTTCTTCAGATACCCGGTAAGGATTGATGATAGAAGCGATGATGAAACCACCGAATAAGTTCAATACAATCGCCGTAACGACGTACTCCGGCTTAATCATTGAGAAGTAAGCACCAACGATGGACAATGAAACAGTAGACATCGCCGACGCTGTCAATGTGTACAGACGATGCTTCGGAATGTAAGGCAGTTGCTTCTTAAGTGAAATGAATACTTCAGATTGACCAAGAATCGCTGAAGCGACTGCATTGTAGGACTCAAGTTTACCCATACCGTTAATTTTAGAAATCGCAAGACCTAAGTATTTGATGATGAACGGTAAAATTTTGAGATACTGCAAAATACCGATCAGTGCTGAAATGAATGTAATAGGAAGCAGTACGTCCATGAAGAATGTTGATGCAGCAGGCTGATCACCGACAGCAGGATTTTCAAGACCAGCAAACACGAAGTTCACACCTTGTTCTGCATATCCTAGTAAATAGCCGAATCCAGTGGCAAGCCAGCCGACAAATTTAATACCGTACGGCGTTTTGAGCAGCAGGAAGGCAAGCAGGAACTGAATGACCATCATCAGGCCGATATACTGCCATCTGACTTTCTTTTTATCTGAACTGATGACCCAGGCAAGGAGCAGGAAGACAGCCAGACCAATAATACCAATAATATAATTCAATGTAAGACACCTCTTTATTTGATAAGTTCTATTTTTTTCGCTTTTAATATCATACTACAATTAGAATGAAAGCGGTACAAAAATTTTAATCATTCATCAACTGTTTATCAATTTAATGTAAAGAGCAGATAAAAACATATTATTTGCACTTGAAGTAGATAGGCCATATAATAAAGTCAAAGATGGTCAAAAAGAGGTGAAGTCATGAAAAATATGTCGGATATTATTGAACAATATTTAAAACAGCTGCTCGAACAAAGCGGCGATGTTGTTGAAATTAAACGTGCACATATTGCTGAAAAATTTGATTGCGTCCCGTCTCAATTA
>DJUI01000026.1:0-502 GCA_002438305.1 Staphylococcaceae bacterium UBA6286
CTGCGCAGCACTCTTAGAGCACCGTCTCGCAATTTGTAGTCAACAGGGTTGATGCTCGCCGCATAAATTTCGACCAGCACTTCATCTGCGCCAAGTTTTGGAACAGGTAATTCCATTTCCTTCAACGGGACTTTTTTACCGTATCTTTCCATTGCCATTGCCTTCATATTAACCACTCCCTTTAGTCATATTATAAAGAAATCTTAGTCAAAGTGTTAATTATAAACGCTTTAATCATTTAATCCAGTACAGAAAAGTTAACAATTTAAATAAAAAGTTAACATATATTTCGTGTTCCGATGATATTTCATTTGTTAACAATTGAATACTTTTATAATATGTAAAATGTAACCGATTAAATAGTTGTCAAATTCGTATTTACTCATAATTTTCAAAAATAAAAATTATTGTAATATAATATTTATATGTTAAAAAACTTTAAATTTCTAAATATTAAGTCATATATTTTAATCTCTAATAAAATTTATTTTTAAATAAGTAT
>DJUI01000026.1:543-1498 GCA_002438305.1 Staphylococcaceae bacterium UBA6286
AAAAAATAATAATTTACATTTCGCTGTTGCTTTTGTTCAATATGATAATTACATCATTTTACAGCCCTGATTTGTTTGCTGATACAACGACACAACGATCGGACAACAGCGATGTTATATCAGTAGAGGAAACTGGTATTAATGGTAATGATGTAAAATGGCATGTCGATATTAATAATCAGGACGCTAAGCTTGACAATCAAACGGTTCAGATGACGCTGAAAGGCCATCATGACATTGATTTAAACAAGATCAACGAAAGCTTGAAAGCAGACGATAAGAAACTTGTTATAACGCAGCCGGATCAGATGGTAAGTGAATATGTGATCACTTTACAAGAAATTGATCAAGCAGTGAGTTTTGAATTCGAGTCAACGATGACTGATGATAAGACGAACGATACGGTTGAACTTACAACAACATTCAACAACGTCAAAGTTACTGCGAAAGACACCTATTATCAGAAGACCGACTTGACCGGCGAGCTGGTATACAAAGAAGTACCTGATAAAGTGATACCTCCCGAAACGATTCTCTCATTAGTGAATGCAGACACAAAAGAAGTGGTAAGCAAGCAGACACTAACGTCCGAAACGACAAATTATATATTTAAAGATATTAAAAAATTAAATGATGAAGACGAACCTATCCAGTATGAAGTGACGACAGAAGCGCTGGGTAATTATAAAACGACTATCGAAGAGATGAACATTGAACAGCAGTATTTGACGACTGAGATCAGTGGAGAAATTAAGAATGAATCGGGTAAAGAACTGACGTTTGATATAGTGAATCAAGGTACGAAAGAAGCGATCGACTCAGTTACGGTTGATAAAGATGCTGAAACATACGCTGCTGATCAACTGCCTCTGAATGATGAACAAGGGCAGAAAATTGATTATGAAGTGTCTGTGCAGAAAATAGAAGGATATCAAACAGATATTGATACGTTTGA
>DJUI01000026.1:1603-10616 GCA_002438305.1 Staphylococcaceae bacterium UBA6286
CCACCTGCTCCAAGTAAATTCAGTTTAAGAAGTTTCAGTTTAGCAGCGCCTGCAAATACTTTAGCAGCTGTTCCAGCTTATACACCTGCTGATTATAGTTATACAAGTAATACCTATAATTATAATAGTGGTACTTTTACTGGTACATTATCTGGTACTATGTCTGCTGATCAGACTAAGATCGATTGGACGATGGTTATAAGTAACAATACAAATGCATCGTATACGTCTAATCTTAGGAATATTGTTGTAAGTAGTTATGTTCAATACATGACAAGTATGAGTATAAGCAACCCATATTATCCATATTCAACTACAGCAACTGTAACTCAAAGTTTTTCAAGTGCATACACTTCAAATTTCTACTTATATCCAAGCAACACAACGTTCAAGTTTTCTACAGCAATTACGCCGAATCAAAATAGTTATTCCGTTACAATAGGATCAATATATAGTAATACCGATTATCCTATGAATCTTACAGGTAAATTCACTATAAAAGAAAAATCGGCAACGCCTACTGTTAAGCCAGTTTCCATTATTGATACTTCAGTAAAAGGAACAGCAGCTCCTGGTGCTGTCATTAAGGTGATGAAAGGTACAACCCAACTAGGAACGGCGACAGCTGATAGTTCGGGTAATTACTCAGTGACAATCTCTAAACAAACGGCAGGAACAGTTTTAAGTGTCACTTCAACTGAAACAAACAAACGGGTGAGTGATCCAACAAATGTGACTGTTTCTAGTTCTGTGACTATGACTATAACTAGTGTTTATAGCAATCAGACTTACGTAACCGGGACTGCAGAACCTGGGGCAATGGTTACTATTAAAAATTCAATGGGGACAGTGCTTGGCAGCACCAAAGCATCTCCTGACGGTCTTTACTTTGTTGAACTTTATCGTCCTTTAAGCGCAGGAACGATGATTACGGGTGAAGCGGTTTCTACTGTTGGCATGAAAACAGCAACTACAACTGTCCTTGCTGCTGCAAGTACAGGGACACCAGGAACTGGCGTAACAATTATTGAGCCGAGTCCGACATATAAGGGCTTAATATCTGATATGAACTGGGATGAACGTGGGTTATACCGTAATAGAGTTCCTCAACCGGTAGAATATAACGAATCATTTCAATGGAAAGCGGCTAAACCCACTACAGTGACCAATGAGTATGCAATTGATTTAAAAACCCAAGGACGAGCCAGTGTAACTGACGATCCGTTAGATATCGTACTTGTAGTAGATAACTCAGCTAGTATGAGTGAATCTATTAATGGAGTCTCTAGATGGCAGAATATGATAAGCAGTATTAATACATTCATAGATGACGTTACTAGAAGCAATAGTACGACAAATCCTCGAGTTAGAATTGATGTTGTGAACTATGCTTCTGCTATTAGGCCAACACTCAATGCGGGATTCTCTGGAGACCCTAATGTAATTAAGTCAAAATTATATCCGAGTTATGTTCCAAGTGGACAGGGTGGAGGTACATTTACTCAAGCAGGCTTGAATAGTGGGATTAGTTTATTAAACAGTTCAAAAGCTGTTAAAAAAGCAATGATTGTTTTAACTGATGGAGCGCCAACGTTAAGCTATCAAGGAACCGATGGTGCAAGTGCAGTAACTATGACTAAATTCAATGAAACGATAAAAGGAAATGGTACTTCATTTCAAGTAACACCATATAGTGTTAATAATTTCTCTGTATCTAATCATGGTCAGCCAACCATTTCTCAAGCCTTATTGAACAAGACGAATAATCCTAATATAAATATCTTCTCTATAGGTATTGATGTGAATGATCAAACTTATAGTAATGGGACTACTGCAACAAAACAAGACTTTTACAATGTATTAAACAGTATTGCTTCAAAAAAGGATTATGCTTATCAAACTACCGGTTCATCCAGTAATATTTCGAATGTACTTAATACTATTTCTCAAAATGTTTCAAATAGCATCTCAAATGAGNNCAAATGGTGTAATTACTGATCCGATTGGTACAATGTATGATTTAAATCTAGGTTCGAACAATGTGTTTGATGCATCAGATTACACATTAACAGCTTCTGATTCTGCACTATTAACAGGCGTTACTGTGACTTACGATTCTGTTACAAGAACAATTAAACTTAATGGTTTAACTCTAGGTAAAGGTGAATGGGTCAATATTAACTACAAAGTGAAATTACGAGTCACTGATGACAGCTTTGTTGAGAACCAGTGGTATCCGATGAATGGCAAGACAACACTGCAACCGACAACATCATCAACGATTTTAAGAGAATATCCGGTTCCTGAAGGGAGAGCGACGAGTCCGGTCTATAGTTTCAGCTTCAATAAACTGAGTGATAGCAATACGCCGCTGGGTGGTGCTACTTTCGAACTGAAAGACGCTGCCGGCAATGTGATGACTCAGACTTCTAGTTCAAACGGCTTGGTTAAATTCGACAACCTGAAGAAAGGAACGTATACATTAACCGAAACTGTTGCTCCGTCCAATTACAGCAAAGATCCAAAGACCTATACAGTTGTCATTGCAAGTAACGGCGATATCAAAGTGGACGGCGTGTTATACACAGGTACGAGTGTCTTCAAGGTCATCAATAAGAAAATACTTGGTTCTATTGAAGTCGTTAAACACCAGAGTGGTGATGAAAGCAAATTACTTGCTGGAGCTAGTTTTGAACTCAGAGATTCTACAGGTAAAGTAATTAATGCAGTAAGTACAGGAACAGATGGAAAGGCTTTATTTAGTTCATTGCAGCTTGGAAGTTATACTTTGGTTGAAACAAAAGCACCATCAGGTTATCAGCTGAAAACCGATCCTATAACTGTTCAAGTGACTAATGATACTAAAGTAGTTATAAAGGTAGCGAATAAGAGCAATTCAGCAATATTACCTAATACTGGCGGCCCAGGACCATTGTTGTATTTAGGGGTTGGACTTGTAATGATTATCAGTTCTTTACTCTTTAGAAGCAAATTTAATGCAAAAATTGATTACTAATTAAACCGCTAATGCGGATTAAAATAAAATATAAAATTTATCTAGGAGGCTAATATGTCTAAATTTACACAACGTATATCATTATTTCTTATCATCACATTACTTTTAAGTTTCGTGACGCCATTCGCAAAAGTATTTGCAGCAGGCCCTGCAACGAATTTAACAAATCATAAAGTAACAGGTTCAACAGAACAAGCTGCACNNAAATATTTCATTTACTTATTGGAAAGTAACCAAAGAACAATTAGATGCACTGAAAGCTGATCAGACAAAATACAGTAAAGAAGATGCAGTAACAGCATATGTTGGTACTAAACTTGGAACAACAGCGAAAACTACAGCAGATGGTAAAACAACAATTTCTGATTTAGCTGAAGGTTTCTACTGGTTCGTGGAAGACTATTCATCAGCAGTGAAAACATCAAACGCTGTTCCTTTTGCACTTGAATTACCGATTACAAATGAAGCAGGTAATGGTTACATCACAGACTTAAATGTATTCCNNCGACAAAGATGTTAAAGCAGATGGGACTAAATCAGCATCATTCAACATCGGAGATTCATTCAACTGGATTATCCAGCCGTCAGTACCTGTGGGTATTGAAGAGTATAAAAAATTCACAGTAACAGATACGATTGATTCAAAATTAACATTTGCAGGTACTGACAAAGTCTCTGTAGAAGTAAATGGAACTAAACTTGCAGCAGATAACTATACGGTTTCTAATCCTGACGGCAAAGTAGTGGTTGATTTCACTGATGCAGGTCGTAAGGCATTAGCTGCTGCTGGTAGTAATGCTAAACTGAACATCTTTATCCCGACAGTCATCAACGACACAGCAGTGATGGGACAGCCGATTAAGAATAATGCGACACTGACATTCGACAATGGTCACGGTGTGACGACTGAACCGGGTGGTCAGAATCCACCGGTAACTCCTCCGACTGTCCCATCAACAGACACACCAATCGTTTATACAGGCGGTAAAAAATTCATTAAAACAAATGGATCTGGAACAAATCTTCCAGGTGCAGTATTCGTTGTTAAAAATGCAGAAGGCAAATATTTAGTACAAGATAGTAAATTAGTTGCTACTTGGGTTGACAGTAAAGACACAGCAACAAAGTTTACTTCTGAAACTGATGGTTCATTCGAAGTAAAGGGTCTCGCTTATGGTGAAGATGGCTCGAATAATAAAGGTGTAACTGACTATAAAATTGAAGAGATCACTGCACCAGAAGGTTATACTTTACCGACTAATCCTGAAACACCATTCACAGTAAATTCAACATCATATTATGCAGATCCTACAGCTGCACAGTTAACAGACGCTGCACCACAGGAAGTCATCAACAAGAAGACTGAAATCCCTAACACAGGTGGTATCGGTACAGTGATCTTCACGGTCGTAGGTCTTGCATTAATGTTACTTGCGTTCGTACTGTTAAGAAGAAGACAACAAGCTTAACATCATGCTGTATAATCATAAGGTAGACTTTGGTCTGCCTTATTTTTTATAAGGAGGAGAATCATTTTGAGCTCCGAGAAAAAACAGAAAAAGAAAAAGAATAATCGTCTTTCTAATTTAATATTTGCCCTTATATTTCTCATTGGTCTTGGGATATTGATCTACCCGATGATCAGCGCTGTCTATTATGACTATGAATCAGGGACTGAAGTGAACGACTTCAAAAAAGAAGTGGAGTTACTGTCTGACAAGGAAATTGATGCACGCATTGAGCGGGCGAAAGCATACAATGAATCGCTGAGCGGTAATGAAGTGCTGCACGACGCTTATAGTAAAGAAGAAGAAGCGGCGGGTAAGAAACAATATGCCAAGATGCTGGAAGTCCGCGAAAAGATGGGGCATGTTGAAATTCCAAGAATCCATCAGGATCTGCCCCTCTATGCAGGGACTTCTGAACGGGTGCTGCAGGAAGGATTAGGTCATCTGGAGAACACGTCTCTGCCGGTCGGTGGAGAGTCGACGCACAGTGTTATTACCGGGCACCGGGGATTGCCGGATAAGAAGCTGTTCACGGATCTTGATAAGATGAAGGTCGGTGATATGATCTACGTACATAATATTCAAGGCGTGCTTGCCTATAAAGTGGATCATATTGAGGTGATTGAGCCGAATGATTTCAGCCCGCTGAAGATTGATAAGGGTAAGGACCAGCTAACGTTACTGACATGTACACCATATATGATCAATTCGCACCGGCTGATAGTGACGAGTCACCGTGTACCTTATACACCTGAAGAAGCGAAGAAGCATGAAGCAGCACAGGAGCCGTGGTGGTATAAATTCCTGAATGTCTACAAAAATTATTTGATCGGAATTGCTGTTGCCCTTGCACTGTACTTATTATACCGTCTATGGAATAAACGTCGGAAGAAGCGTTCAGAACGATGAGAAAACGGACAGCTGTCATTATATTTGTCTTAGGAGCTGTCATCTGCCTCTATCCGCTCGTCACAAAAGTCTATTATAACTACAGCATGTCACGACAGTCCGACGAAATAGACGAGCAGTTCCAAGTGGATTCTGATGACCAGAAACAGAGGTACCTTCAGTTCGAAGAATATAACCGTCGCATGACCGAAGAACAGGAAATAAAAGCCCCGGCTGTGCAGGTGAAAAAAGATGATGCTGCCGACGAGAAGATGTTCTCAGATGACGTCATCGCAACCGTCAAAATATCGTCACTTAAGCTGCATTACCCGGTCTATGACGAAGCGACGCCTGAAAACTTGAATCGCGGCGTCTCCCGAGTAGCCGGCACGAGCTACCCGGTCGGCGGCCGCTCGACCAACAGCGTCCTTGCTGCACACAGCTATTCGCCTTACCATGAATGGTTCACACATATCGACCGCCTGAAAAACGGCGATCAGGTGATTATCAATAATTTCAAGGAGACGTTGTATTACACTGTCTACGACCGCGTCATTGTGACGCCTGACCAGGTAGAAGCGATGGCTGTTAAGAAGGGGAGGGATATTCTGACACTGCTGACATGCACCCCTTCTGGTGAAGAGCGGCTGTTAATCTACGCTGAACGTACGACTAAAGACGGCACGACCCTCATCCCGAAAGCACCGCCGACAGTTGGAGACCGGTCTTTATGGGACAGAATGAAAGTACTGTCAGATTCATGGGTCATCATTGCCGCAGTAATAGTATTGTCCGTCATCTTCATCATGAAGCTCGTGACTCATAATAAAACCGTCTGAAGTGATTCGTCACAGACGGTTTTTTTGGTAAAAGTTGAGTGTTCCCCTATTGATTTTAGTTCAAAAGGTCTATAATAAAAGGCAAAGAGTTTAAGCGCTATCATTTGCGCTGTATATCATTTCGGGAGGCAACTAAGGTATGAGCAATTTTGTTAACAGCAATTCAACTAAAACAGATGTCATCTTAATTGGTGGCGGAATTATGAGCGCAACACTCGGCGTCTTCTTAAAAGAACTCAAGCCGGATCTTAACATAAAGATGTTCGAACAGCTGCCAGCACCAGCACTTGAAAGTTCCAATGCATGGAATAATGCAGGAACTGGACATTCAGCTTTATGTGAATTGAATTATACGACAGAGGATGCAGACGGTAATATCGACATCAGCAAAGCGATGAATATCAATGAACAATTCCAGCTGTCCAAACAATTCTGGGCGCATTTAGTAAAAGAAGGCAAGCTGAGCCATCCTGAAAACTTCATCAGAACAGTGCCGCATATGAGCTTTGTGCAGGGTGAAGAAAACATCGACTTCTTGAAACGTCGTCTAGCAGCACTGCAGGACAATCCATTGTTCCGCGGTATGGAAATTACTGAAGACCACGACACATTAAAACAATGGGTTCCAGTGATGATGGAGGGCCGTGATCCTTCAGAAAAAATCGCTATTACGAAGATGGATTCAGGGACAGATATCAACTTCGGCAGATTGACTGAAGAACTGTTCCAGTTACTAGAGGAACAAGGTGTTGAACTGAATTACAACCATTCAGTAAAAGACTTGAAACGTGACGGCCGCGGCTGGAAAGTGAAAGTCCATAACGAAGAAACAGGTAAAAACGACACACATACGGCGCGGTTTGTGTTCATTGGTGCAGGTGGTTACAGCCTGCCATTGTTACAGAAAACCAATATTCCGGAATCCAAACACATCGGCGGATTCCCGGTCAGCGGCATTTTCTTAGTATGTAATAAGGAAGAAATCGTCGAGAAGCATTTCGCGAAAGTATACGGCAAAGCAAAAGTCGGTGCGCCGCCGATGTCTGTACCGCATTTAGACACGCGCTATATTGACGGTAAACAGTCGTTATTATTCGGACCTTATGCGGGCTTCTCACCGAAGTTCCTTAAAGAAGGCTCATACTTCGATTTATTCGGCTCTGTCAAACCGAATAATTTGTTCACTATGCTGTCTGCCGGAGCGAAAGAAATGAAACTGACACAGTATTTGATCAGCCAGGTGATTCAGTCGCACGAAGACCGTATGGAAGAACTGCGTGAATTTGTTCCAAATGCCAACGCGGATGACTGGGAAGTGGTCGTTGCCGGTCAGCGTGTACAGGTGATTAAAGATACAGAACAAGGCAGAGGGACGCTGCAATTGGGTACTGAAGTCATTACATCAGAAGATGGTACGGTGTCTGCACTCCTCGGTGCATCTCCTGGTGCATCCACTGCGGTTCACGTGATGCTGAATGTCTTGAGCAGATGTTTCAAAGATGATATGCCTGAATGGGAACCGAAGATCAAAGCAATGATCCCTTCTTACGGCCAGCAGCTGGGTGATAACGAAGAACTGTTCAGACAAGTGAATGAAGAAGTATCCGAAGCATTGAATCTCGTGAAGAAAAGTGAAGCAGTGAGTCACGAAGTATAGTTTTGACAAGCTTGAGACAATTATCAGAAACATGCGATAACTGTATCAGGCTTTTTTTGTTTTAATATTCAATCAGTATACGTGGAGGGCATTATGAAAGATTTCTTTAAATATTATTTACCGTACAAGAAGCTCTTTATGCTGGATTTCGGTTCAGCCGTATTTGTCGGCGTGCTGGAACTATTGTTTCCGCTGTTGACTAGTGTATTTATTGACGAACTGCTGCCGTCCGGAAACTGGGAGTGGATTGTCATCTCAGGTACACTGCTTCTTATCACATTCCTTATCGTCTCAGGGCTGAAATTTATTGTCACGTACTGGGGGCATAAGCTCGGAACGAATATTGAACGAGATATCAGGAATGAACTGTATCAACATATTCAAAAATTAAGCTTCGGTTTTTTTGACAATCAGAAAACAGGTAAAATCATCGGTCGCTTGACGAATGACTTGATGGATATCGGGGAAGTGGCTCATCACGGACCGGAAGAAGTGTTCGTGGCAGTGATGACGGTCATCGGGGCACTGATCATTATGTTGACGATTGACGTTAAGCTTGCGCTCATCACTTTCTGTATCGTGCCGATCATATTCGTGCTGACGATATTCTTCAATCAGAAGATGACGACTTCATTCGAACGGCTGTTCAGCAATGTATCGACATTCAATGAAGTGATTGCAGACAGCATCGGGGGCATCCGCCTCGTCCAGGCATTTACGAACGAACGTCACGAACGTGCTAAATTCGAAATGGCCAATGAAGAATTCCGTGCGACTAAATTGAAGGCATATTCCTACATGTCATGGAATTCGTCTATCGGATATATGGCTCAGAAGCTGACGCTTGTCATCGTGTTAATACTCGGCTGTTATTTTGTCATTCAAGACAGTATGACGTATGGTGGGTTTGTCGCATTTGTCATGATTACCGATCTATTATTCAAACCACTGCAATCCATCAACTTAATTATTGAACTGTTTCCTAAAGGCATCGCAGGCTTCAAAAATTTCAAAGAGCTCATGTCTACAGCTCCAGATGTTCAAAATGAGAAGGATGCCGTACCGTTCACTGAGGCACCGAATGTGATTGACTAGGATCAAGTGA
>DJUI01000090.1:0-922 GCA_002438305.1 Staphylococcaceae bacterium UBA6286
GCTGTCAGGCGGTCAGAAACAACGGGTCTCTATTGCACGAATGTTCTTGAAAAACCCACCGATTATTATTCTTGACGAAGCGACAAGTGCACTTGATGTCGAAACAGAAAATAAAATTCAGGCGGCTTTCAAAAAACTGTCTGAAGGTCGAACGTCGTTGATTATTGCGCATCGTTTATCGACGATACGTGACGTCGATCGTATTTTATATATCGAGAATGGAACCATCAGTGAATCTGGAAGCCATGATGACTTGATTGCACGAGGCGGTCGCTACTATCAACTCTATATGTCCCAGTTCGAACAGATTGATGGATTTTAATGAAATAGAAGAAACACGATTTAAAAATGTATATTAACATAAAAAATATTATATTTTTACAAAATGAGCTAGTATTATTGAAAATTCCTTTATATAATGAGCACAGAGAAAAATAAAGGAGTTATCGATGATTACGAAGATTATATTGTCCTTTCTGTTACTATCCATCAGTTCTTTGCCCATCAATGAAAAAGTAGCACAATCACCTATTTATGAAAAGGGGGTCATGATTGATATTGCCCGCAAATACCATTCTTTAAGTACACTTAAAACCATCGTCGATGAAATCAAGAAAAATAAAGGACATTACATCCAACTTCACTTTTCAGATGATCAAAATTACGCGATTGCATCAAATTATTTAAAACAGACGCGCACAAAAACCAACTCGCACTATTTAACTGCAGCTGAATTAAAGGCTTTTATTAAGTACAGCAATGACCGTTCTATTATGGTCATTCCTGATATAGATATGCCGGCCCATTCAACAAGCTGGCTGACTAAAGTGAAACCGAGATTGAAAAAAGGAGAACGTATTACCACTGACTTTGATGCAGGCATTGTCGACTACTTTGACAACAAGTCAGCAGTGAAACATTC
>DJUI01000090.1:936-13986 GCA_002438305.1 Staphylococcaceae bacterium UBA6286
GACGCAGTTCAAGCAGTCAAAGTATAACGGCCGTCAGCGCATTGTCATTGGTGGTGATGAAGTGGCAGGTGCACATCAATATCAAAATCAACTCATTGACTATATCAATCAGATCGCCAGACATAGCAAACAATCCGGCTATAAGCCGCAAATATGGAATGATAGTTTAACATCATCTGGACTCAACAAGCTGTATAAGGAAGTATCGATCTTATACTGGGCTCAAAATGGCGGTAAGTCGAGTGGTTCAAACGTCACTGTCCAGGATATAACAAACAAAGGATTTAATGTTTATAATTACAATTCAATGTCACTTTATTTCATTCCTTCAATAAAATATAGCAGTGCGTCGATTAAAGAACAGTCGCGATATATTCAGAAGTATTACACACCTTATACGTTCCATCAGAACAACCGTTTTTATGATGCAGTCACAACGACGCGGTCGTCGGGTTCTGCTTTATCGTTCTGGGGTGGCAGCGCAAAAGGGATGACTCAAAAGCAGTTACTGGCCCAAGAGCTTCCTTTGATTAAAGTGTTTTTATCGTCAAAGTAGTCTCTTTTCCCACAAGACCGGTGACATGAAGAGTATATACCCGTCTGCCCCAAAACTGTCACTTCTTGCATCAATCAATAGTGTAGAGATGTAAGATACGGGTATAGGTAGTTATATCTATTCATAGGAGACGATAATAATGGGCAAAATATTATTAACTGGCGCATCCGGCTATATCGGAGGAAACTTACTCAAAGAACTTAAAAAAGAGCATCACATTGTTGCGGCATCACGTAGTATTAAAAATAAAGAGAACGAAGAGCATGTCGAATGGAAGAAAGTCGATTTGTTCTCACTCAAAGATGTAGAAGACGCCATGGAAGGTATCGATACAGCCATCTACCTCGTCCATTCGATGATGCCGTCTGCTAAACTCACACAGGCGTCATTCATCGATATGGATGCCATTCTTGCTGATAATTTCGGTCGTGCAGCAAAAACCAAAGGAGTTAAGCATATTATCTTTATGAGTGGTATTATGCCGCCGAATGAAGATGAAGATGACTTATCTGATCATTTGAAGAGTCGTAAAGAATGTGAGAAGATCTTAGGATTCTACGGTGTTCCAGTGTCTACTTTGAGAGCAGGATTGATTATCGGGCCGAAAGGGTCATCATTCCCGATTCTTAAAAAATTGACTGAACGACTGCCCGCATTAGTATTACCATCATGGGCCCATAGTCAAACAGCCCCTGTTGCACTTGACGATGTCGTACAAGGGCTGACTAAGCTCGTGGATCGTAGGCCAGACCACAACGAAGTGATTGATATTAGTCATGAAGTGACGACCTACAAAGGAATGTTCAAAGAAACAGCTGAAGTGATGGATAAAAAGCTGCCGATGATGGATCTGCCGATTATTCCGGTCTGGTTATCAAAGCTATGGGTCAGATTAATTGCCGGTGAATCGAAAGAACTGGTTTATCCGCTTCTTGATAGCCTTGTGCATGACATGGTTCCGAGCAAGGAAAACTATGTAGAAGGGATTTCCAATGCGCAGACATCAACAAAAGAAAGTATTCGAAAAGCATTGAACGAAGACCAGGACAGTAAGAAGAATAAGAAGCAATCACAATCCATTGCAGAACAACTGAAGAAGAGTGATGTCAAATCAGTGCAGCGCATTATGATTCCATCGAGCTGGACGATTGAACAAACAGCCAACTACTATGCTAACTGGTTGTCACGTATCGGACACTCATTCATTAATACAGCGATTGAAAATAACAAATTGATGATCAGTCTCCCGATATTTAAAGATCCGATATTGATTCTCGAAAAATCGACGGATCGCTCAGATGACAATCGCGTGCTCTTCTTTATTAGAGGCGGTAAGTTTGCCAAATCAGTAGAAGGTGGACAAGCAAGACTGGAGTTCAGACGGGTACTGGATACCAATGAATGTTTAATTGCAATTCATGAATATGAACCGACATTACCGTGGTTCTTATACACGGTCACACAGGCAAGAATTCATTTGATTGTCATGACATTGTTTGGTTACGAGACAAAGCTGCTCGCTAAAACATTGGATTCCAAATATTTGGTCGACCGAACAGAAAAAATCGTCAATCGCCAGTCATAAAATAGCATATCAATAGACCACCGGGAACATCCCGGTGGTCTATTTTTAATGGAGCGGCAAGAGATTATTTTTTATAGTGATCATTGTGTTCTTTTTTCATCTGTTGATAGATGTCATCTGCTCGAATCCGGTCCCAGTATTCTTTGAAGATAACAGCAGACTGCCGCTTGATATCATCATCTTCGTTTGGAAGAACTTTTTTATCTTCGTCGTATTTTCGGCCGGAGCGGTGATGCGCATAACGCATCGCTCGTGTGTATCCCATCTGGATGAATTTTCTAGCCATATCCATACCGACAAAATCTCCGTCTTTTTTGTAGGCTTCGTATAATTCGTAAATTTTAGCGCTGGATTCTTTGGCAATCTCCGGTGTTTTGAAGCGCCAATATGGTAGTATTTCACTTTTGTATGGTTCGACTAGAAGGACGCCCTGCTCTCCGCGGCCGACTTCATATAATTCCGGGTGCTTCCGAAAATCTATCGTTCTGAAATCCTGTTCATAATTAAAAGCCATAACACTCCTCCTCAATAATACGGTTAATTTTCTAAACATTTGTAATATAACAGCATATTTTATATCACTTATGTAACAACTGCGTGACAATGTCTTTTGACTCATCATTGCATGCTATGATGAACTCAACTAAAGAAGAGAGCTGACAACGCCCATTGATTAAAAAACTTCGGAGGATGATTTATAATATGAAGAAAACATTATTAGCATTGACGACAGCAGCTTTATTAACAACTGGAATTGCACTGCCTGCAGAGCAGGCTGATGCAGCAGCTAAAAAGAAAACCGTCAAATATAAAAAATCAACAAACAATGTAGGTGCCGTTGCAAGAAGCATTGCAGCAAACCGTGTCTATCGTTATGGTGCGAACAACAGCTATGCAGTAGATTGTTCGGCATTTGCTCAGCAAGTCATGCGTGCTGTCGGCAAAAATGTACCAAGAACGACACATGCTCAGATGAGAGCAGGTAAACGTGTCTATAGTCCGAAAGCTGGAGATCTAGTATTTTTCAACGGTGGATCACATGTCGGCGTCTATATTGGTAATGGTCAGATGGTGGATGCACTGAATCCTCGTGATGGTGTAAAACAACGTTCTATTTACTATATTTATGGTACAATCACTGGATTTTATAGATATTAATATGAAGCATCCCTTCGCTTAGGCGAAGGGATTTTGCGTAGTCATATAATATTTCAAGATATTGCAGTTAAAAATAGCGATGTAATAATTTAACCATTTAATGTCATTTAAATGGTTAAATTTAGAATATAACTGTTGTCAGCACGGCTTTCAAGAGATAAAAGTGTAAAATGTTCTTTATTACATCGTACCCCTCATTATTTTCAATGCCGTGACAAATCGATAACATCAATCACTATTACTTTTTTGTGTGGTATGATTCATTTTGTCTTAGAGAAACAGATACGACAGCAAATATTATAAAAATTGATACAAAACATATATTGGAGGATTTTTTTCTATGAAAAAGACAGTAATCGCCTTAACAACATTAGCAAGCTTATCAACTCTTGGAGCAAACAACGCTGACGCAGCAGCACACGGTAGAGACGACGCTGCAAGCAATGTCACTTACACTTCTAACGCATCAACTAACAATTACAGCTACAGCTATTCTTATTCTTATGACTATACAACAAACACTACAACAAACTATACATCTAATACGACAGCAGCAAGCTATGCATCTAACACTACAGCAGAAGCAGCAGCTCCAGTAGTACGTACAGTGTCAACTTCAGCTGATGCATCAGTAAGATCATTCAGCCAGGAAACAGTAGCTAAAAAACCAGCTGCATCAACAACAAACGTTAACAACAATGTAGCTGCCCTTGCAAACAGCATGGCTGCATCACGTTCATACGTATACGGTTCTAACAGTGCTTCAGCAGTAGACTGCTCAGCATTTGCACAACAAGTATTAGCAGCACTTGGTAAATCAGTACCTCGTACAACTTACGCTCAAATGGCTGCAGGCACACCAGTATCAACTCCACAACCAGGAGACTTAGTATTCTTCAACGGTGGATCACACGTCGGCGTATACATCGGTAACGGTCAAATGGTTGACGCATTGAATCCAGCTGCAGGCGTTGGACAACGTGCAGTATCATATATCAGCGGATCAGTCACAGGTTACTACAGATACTAATAAGGATAAGGCCGGACAGCACATGCTGTCCGGTTTTTTTATTGCTGCAGTGCAGTGGCTAATTGTTCGCCGACTTTCTTTGCTGATGGCGGATTCTGTCCAGTGATGACACGACCATCGACACGAACGTGTGATTTCATAGGGCGTTTTGATTTATATTTAGCACCGCATTCAGATAAGGCATCCTGTGCTAAGTATGGCATCTGTTTTTTCGTTCCATTCAATCGTTCTTCCATCGTACTGAAACCTGTCACTTTTTTGCCTTCAATGATGCGTCTGCCGCTTGATGGGTCAACGAGATTCACTAAACCTACGACGCCGTGGCATACACCTGTGACGTAGCCGCCATTCGCGTAGATGGATTCCGCAAGCTGTTTCAGTTCATTGTTATTCTTGAAATCCCACATCGCTCCGTGACCACCTACATAATAGATGGCAGCGTAGTCGGCTGGGTTGACGTCTGTCGGCTTCAATGTGTCGGCCAGTGCACGCTGCTTGAATGTATCGTTGTGATACCACTTCCAGTCTGTGTCATCAGCAGCTTTTAAACTAGCTGGATCAATCGGGACATAGCCCCCTTTCGGGCTGACATAATCGACTTCATGTCCTGCCTTTGTCACCGCTTCAACAAAGTGGGTCACTTCTCCAAGCCAGACACCGGTTGCACGGTCAGCTGTGTCATATTTTTCAACGTTCGTTGAAACTACTAATATTTTAGCCATACGGATCCTCCTCAAAAAATAAGTTAATTATTATTTACCCAGACTTTTAGAATTTATTCTTAAAATTAAGGTAACGCTATAATGAATATAGTAGAATGAAGAAAACTACTTGAGGTGATCGAGATGTGGAAGTATCAAACTTTTGAACAGTTGTCGACATTAGAACTGTTCAAAATTTACAAATTGCGCGTAGATACATTTGTTGTCGAACAGCAGTGCGCCTATCCTGAAATAGACGACAAAGACCTCCGTGCTGTTCACATATATGACTGGGAAGATGGTGAAGTACTGAGTTATGCCAGATTGATTATGGATGAACCGCTGCACATCGGCAGAGTCATCGTAGCAGAAAGTGGGCGTGGTGCTGGTGCAGGGCGGGCACTGATGAATGAAGTGATGAACTATATCAAGACTCATCATGCACATACGCCAGTCCATTTGCAGGGACAGGCGCACTTACATGATTTTTATGCTTCATTCGGATTCAAAGCAGTATCAGACGTGTATCTTGAAGATATGATTCCACACATCGACATGGAGCGGCCAGCATTTAAAGCATCCAATCAATTTTAAGGGAGATGGCTTAATGATTTATTTCAGTGAATGGCGTGATTATTCGATTGCTTCATCAGACAAAGGTGTCTGTTATCTGGGTAATGCAGCACGCAGTACGGTCATGACGTTATTGACCGAACATTATGAAGAAGATGTGATGATCGGCCCTATGGCAGATGACAAAAATCATCGTTATCTTATAGATATGGAGAGATATTTTGACGGCAGTCTGCAGACCTTCGACTGGAAGTATGATCTGCGCGGGACTCCATTCCAGCAGCAAGTATGGCAGCAGCTGCTTCAAGTGCCATACGGTGAAACGGTAACTTACGGTGAAATTGCTGAACGTCTCAATAAGAAGTCAGCAGTGCGGGCGGTAGGCGGAGCAATCGGCAGAAATCCAGTGATGATAGCTATCCCCTGCCACCGAGTCATCGGTAAAAACGGCAGACTAACAGGGTTTTCAGGCGGTCTTCATATTAAACGGCAATTGCTTGATATAGAAGGAATCAGTTATGCAGAGTAATAAGGTTGTCACTAAAGAACGTATTTAGAGTCTGGATGTTCTTCGGGGGTTTAGTTTATTCGGTATCATCTTGATGAACATCATCGGATTTACACATGATACCTTTCATATGAATCCTTATGTCATGTTTCAGTATGGCTGGAACCGGGTGTTATACAGTCTCGAAGTATTATTTGTACAAAATTCTTTCTATCCGATCTTCGCATTTTTATTTGGCTACGGACTTGCGATGATGCACGACAGTGCAAAAAAGAGAAACAAAAACTTTGTTCCGATTGTCTACCGTCGCCTGATCGCAATGATCATCTTTGGTGTCATTCACGGGATGTTGATCTTCTCCGGTGATATATTGCAGTCCTATGCTATCGTGACGCTGGTCGGGGCCTTGTTCCTGTTTGTTGACCGGCTCTACAGCTTGATTGCTGCCTTATTTCTCTGGCTGATGTATGCCGCATTGTACTGGGTACCGACTCTCGCATTTGCACTGCAGCATCCCGACCAGGATTATATGAGCAGTAATCCGAACGCCGCTGCCTATAGCATGAATGTCTTTAACAGCCGTGACTTAAGTCAGATTATTGAGTTGACGCAGGACAATTTCTTCACTTACTTCTTTGTGAGCGATGTGAATTCATTTCTGTTCAGAGCAACGTCGTTACTTCCACTCATCTTACTCGGTATGTTTGCCAAGCGGGTGAATTTATTTCAGCTGATTGTCAGCAATCGCCGACTATCTATTCTGCTTGCTGGGATATTCTTTATATTAGGGCTCGCTATCAAGAGTCTGCCGTTGATGTATTACGGGCGTTACAGCCTTGATGCAGTCGGTATTTATACAGGCGGCATCATTCTCGCTGCCGGTTATATTACGACGATTGTACTGCTCAGTGAAAATGACTCATTTAAGCGCTGGACATTACCGATCAGTAAAGTCGGCAAGATAAGTTTCACGACCTATATCACACAAAGTTTATTGATGTTTACAATGATTTACGGCTTTCAGCTGTATGGTAAGATGAACCTCATTGAGACGTATGCTATCGCCATACTGATTTATTTAGTCAATATATTGTTCGCTTCATTGTATTTGAAGAGATTCAAGCAGGGGCCGCTCGAATACATCTGGCGGAAGATAACATACTTGGAATAATGAATGGGTCGATTGCGATGCAACTAATAGGCATGTTGAGTAGAATGTGTTAAAATAAGAAAGCTATAATAACGAAGGAGGGACATCATGAGAGATGAAATAGAATATTTAATCCTCAGCGGAAATTTCGCTGCCGTAAAAAAGATGATGTCTGAAAGTGATTTTATGGTGTTCGAAGAAGCATTCATCAGTGCTGCTCATGATAGTGAATCAATGATGTTCTATACATTCATCGTCGAAATGATGAAAGATGAAGAATCAGTTGAACTGCATGATTTGGCATTCCTACTGCTCGTCTATCCATTAAGCGAAGTGAGAGGAGCGTTTAATGCTGCTTACCACCATGCCAAATGCTCTGTCCGCCTGACAGAGCACAAAGAAGTGAAAAGCTTGCTTCAGCTGCTCTTTCTATATGCGATACCGGACCCGGTTATTTCACATAAGGAAGCATTCAATGTAGCAAAAGAGATATTGAAACTCGATCCTAACAACAAAGTAGCACGTAATATTATGAAAGAGACAGCGAAGAAACTTGATTCAGTCGTTGTTGATTTCAATCATATGAAAAACGCCTGAAGTAGAACTTCAGGCGTTTTAATTTGGAAGACATTAATCTTCCAGCCATACTTCAACTGGTAAAATCACAGGGAACATCCCTCTGTCTTCAGTTGCTTTTACAATTAATGCAGAGGCTTTCGAGAACAACGGCACTGCATACATCTTCTCATCACTTCTTAATTCAGCGAGTACATCGACTGAGTCATCGTCACTATTTGCGAGAATGGTTGCTTCAATGACACCGTCCACCTGTGTGCCGAAATGTGCAAACATGAAATTCAATGTAAATTCAAACACTTGAGGATCTTTGTCGTTCTGTTCAATATCGATACGGTGCATTTTTGTCACTTCTGTAGAGGTCTGTTCAAAGTCTCTGACATGGAGTTCTCTGACAAACATATGAACGACCTGCTTATTAATTTCCATCATTTTTCCCTCCGTTTATGTAGTACGTATTTATTATACCGAAAATTTCTGTATTAAAACGAAAAAAACAGGGTAACCTTATAAAGTCGTTATTTTTTCAGCATTTCAAAACATCCCCATACTTCATGGAGATGTTTCGTTTTGTTTTACAGACATAACATATCACAAGGAGGAGACGATGTGTCAAAAAACACTGAAGCAATTAAAATAGGATCTGCCTATGTAGGTGTCGTAGTAGGGGCAGGTTTTTCAACGGGGCAGGAAGTTTTGAAATTTTTCACGAATTACGGTACGTACAGCTATTTGGCAATTTTAATATCGGGGTTGATGCTCGCATTTTTCGGCCGTGAGATTACGAAGATCGGTCAAGGCTTAGATGCCGATAGTCATCAAAGTGCTATCAATTACCTATTTGGTGAAAAATTTGGAAAAATCATCGATTATGTTCTCGTGTTCTTCCTGTACGCGATTTCTATCATCATGCTTGCTGGAGCGGGGAGTGCATTTCATGAAAGTTTCGGTATTCCGATCTGGATCGGGTCACTCATCATGCTGATAGCAGTCATTGTGACATTAATGATGGATTTCAATAAGATTGTCAGTGCACTCGGTATAGTGACGCCGTTTCTCATTGTGACGGTTACGATTATCGCCGTCTACTTTTTCTTCAATGGTCAAGTACCATTCAGCGAAGTGAACCAGTATATCGATGAAGATATACAACCTTCTAACCTTTGGTGGTGGGACGGTATATTATACGGGGGTCTGGCATTTTCGACAGCATTCAGTATGCTGACAGCGATCGGCGGCGATTCCAGCCGCAAAGTCATCGCAGGACGTGGCGGCACTATCGGGGGCATCGTATTGCTCATACTGCTGTTAATGGTCAATTCAGGGCTTCTTTCAGAATTGACTGTAGTGAAAGACTCAGCGATTCCATCCCTTGTACTAGGCCGTATGATTCATCCGGCTATCGGTATTGTACTCAGCTTGATTATGCTGACGGTTATTTATAATACGATTGTCGGTTTAATGTACTCATTCGTTGCAAGATTTACAGAACCTTATTCAAAAAAATATGTCACGTTACTGATCATTGCTATGATGATCGGTTATTTCCTAAGCTTTATCGGATTTGTAGATTTAGTCGGAAAACTATACCCTGCCATGGGCTACATCGGTCTGATATTATGTCTAGGAATACTCGTGAAATATTTCTCGAGAAAGCGTCTAGGTAAGAAACATATAGTATAATAAGTTATCATCGCTCACTATTGATTGGAGTACTGGAATGAAGAATATAGTATGGATCATCGGCAGTGTACTTTGGCTGTACAGTGTGTGTTATCTCGGCACTGCTATTTTAGAGAAACCGGCACAAGTGTCAGATGCCGCGCTGCAGAATGAAGATGTTAAGGTATATTACAACCAGACATATAGTGATATACCCGGCAGTCAACTGGATATATTGATGCCTGAAAAGATAAAAAAAGGTGATAAACTGCCGCTGATTATCTGGACACACGGAGGCGGATTTATTGCAGGTGACAAAAAGCATAAAAATCCTTATCTTGCACAACTTGCGGAGAAAGGATTCATCATTGCTAATATGANNCGCGCTTGCACCGGAATATCAATATCCGACACCGATTAAGCAGCAGGCAGCAGCCAGTCAATTTCTGATGGAGAACTCGCTCGAGCTGCCGATAGATGAAAATCAGATTATTATTGGCGGCGATTCCGCAGGCGCACAGCTTGCCAGTCAGTTTGCCGCGATTCAGACGAATGACAAGTTACGAAAGACAATGGAAATCAAACAGAGCTTCACTAAAGAGCAGCTGAAAGCCGTCATATTATTCGGTGGATTCTATGATATGAAGACTGTCAGAGCAACTAAATTTCCTCGAATTAAATTATTTATGCAAAGTTACACTGGCGAGGCTGAGTGGGAAAAAAACTTTGTGCCGATTAATCAAATGTCAACGACTAGACATGTGACTAAAGACTACCCGCCGACCTTTCTGACGGTCGGGGATGCCGATCCATTTGACTCACAGGGACGAGAACTCGTACAAGTATTCAAGGCAAAAGGTGTCCCGTTCCAAACATCATTTTTTGACGGCACACACAATCTTCGTCATCAATATCAGTTTCATATGGAGCTGAAAGAATCTCAGTTGACGTATCAGAAGTTATTGATGTTTCTCGGCCGGTATACGAAACAGGCACCGTATGCGCAACAGATAACGATGATTGATACCAACTAGCAAGTCGTATTAAAATGGAGTTATGTTGAACAAGGGGGGCAGAGATATGCAGTCAAGAGTTCTATTAACAGGGACATCAGGATATATCGGTAGTCATCTATACCATATGCTGAAAGAAAATCTGGATATTGTCACGATGTCAAAGTACCCTGAAGCAAGAAAGGCGAATCTGTCGTGGTTTCAAGGCGACATCTTCAATCTTGAAGATGTCGAACAGGCAATGGAAGGTATTGACTTTGCAATCTATTATCTCGACCCCACAAAGCGTTCTAGTAAGACGACAGAAGCGACATTCACTGATTTGAATGCGCTTGCTGCCGATAATTACGCACGTGCCGCTGAGAAGAATCAAGTCAAGGCAGTCATCTATATTGCAGGAGACACAAAAGATCAAGAGACGCTGAAAATTTTAAGGCATTACAAAACGCCGGTCATAGTGACAAACACTAAAATCACACGTAAAGGCATCATGGCCTCTGACCAGTCGTCTCGTCATGATGATGTGCGGGTGCTTGCCCGATACAAAATTCCTGACACATGGACACTTGAGCGCTTCGTCAGCCATTACTTTAATTATTATAATGATATCGTTCCTAATGTATCGAAAGTCAGACATTTGAATGATACTTATTATTTACGGGCAAGATCAATGGATCTTGTTATATTGAAGCAATTGACGGATGTCACTAATAATGACAGACAATTATTTGAGATTACAGCAGGCTCATTAGTACAACAGCGTCATGACGGTAAAGGCAGACTTGAATTCAGACGGATGATAGAAACTAATGAAATCATCATCGGTATATATGATTATATTCCATCCATGCCTAAATGGTTCTATCAGTTCTGTCAATCTCCCTTCCATCTCATCACAACACGTGTATTTGATGTAGAGATGAGGATTCAGAGGTTCAATGAAGATAAGAATAACGGAATTATTCGGTCATACACAAAATAAAATCACAATAATAAACCAGCTGAATTTAATTTCAGCTGGTTTTTATTATCTTTAATGAATCTATCGTATGACTGATGTTTACATAAACCCGATTGTTATAAGACAAATTTACAATTCTGTAACATAAAATAAATATTAAATTTACAAACGTCATTATTTATCCACTAATTAAATAATAAGTACACGAAATTTACTTTTTCTTAACAAATATGCTATCGTTATAGCGCAATATCATATAGAATATTAACGTTAACCTTGCACAATAATTGATGGATATCCCTATAGGAGGCATTACATAATGTTTAACAGAAAAAAAGACAAATTTGCAGTACAGCTTGAAGCGATGGCAGAAAACCTGCAGCGTGCATCATTAGCATTCGGAAAAATGAACTTCCATACAGCGTTTGATTTAAAAAAATACGCAGATGGCATTAAAGCATTTGAAAAGAATGGTGATAATTTAATGCATCAGATCATCTCTGACTTGAACCAGACATTCATCACGCCGATTGAACGTGAAGACATTCTGGCACTTGCCAATGCAATTGATGATGTTCTTGATGGTATGGAAGAGACGGCTGCCATGTTCGAAATGTACTCTATTGAATATACAGATGAATTCACTGCTGAATTCGTCAAAAATATACAAGCTTGCGCAGACGAAATTAAAATTTCTGTAGAATTAGTTGCACAGAAGAAATTTTCACATATTCGTGTGCATTCAATCAACATTAAAGAGCATGAAACGAACTGCGACGGTATTCTTCGTCAATCAATCAAGCACATCCTATCTGTTGAAACAGATCCAGTCACGATTATGAAGATCAAAGATATTTATCAGTCACTTGAAGATATTGCGAATAAATGTCAGACGGTGGCCCACAATCTTGAATCTATCATTATGAAAAACAGTTAAGGAGTTTTTTGAATGGAACCTATATTTATTATCACGATAGCGATTGTTATATGTGCGCTAGCTTTTGACTTTATCAATGGATTCCATGATACTGCCAATGCGATTGCAACTGCCGTGTCAACTAAAGCCCTTAAACCACGTCATGCCATTATTATGGCAGCCATCATGAACTTTCTCGGGGCATTGATGTTTACAGTCGTAGCGAAGACAATCACTAAAGATATCGTCGACCCATTCACTTTGAACAATGGTTCAGTCGTTATTCTAGCAGCGCTGCTTGCAGCAATCATCTGGAACTTAGTGACATGGTATTACGGTATACCAAGTTCATCTTCACATGCCTTGATCGGGGCTGTTGCAGGTGCGGCGATTGCTTCTGCCGGATTTAGTGCACTGCATTATTCAGGATTCATCAAAATTATCATTGCCTTGATTGTATCACCGCTGCTTGCATTTGTTGTCGGTTATATCATGTATTCAATTTTCAAGGTGATTTTCAAAAATAACAACTTAACAAGAACTAATCGTAACTTCAGATTTGTACAGATTTTTACGGCGGCACTTCAAGCGTTCTCGCATGGTACGAATGATGCACAAAAAGCGATGGGTATCATTACGATGGCGCTGATTACTGCAGGAC
>DJUI01000090.1:14033-18437 GCA_002438305.1 Staphylococcaceae bacterium UBA6286
GATGGAAAATCATCAAAACAGTAGGTGGCAACATTATGAAAATCCGTCCCGCGAATGGTGTTGCAGCTGACTTAAGTTCAGCATTGATCATCTTCGGTGCGACGCATATTCATCTGCCGGTTTCAACGACACATGTGGTCTCATCATCTATTCTCGGGGTCGGGTCATCTCACCGCGTCAAAGGTGTGAAATGGACGACGGCACAGCGTATGATTATTACATGGGTCATCACACTGCCGATTTCGGCCTTGATTGCAGCTTTGATTTTCTGGGGTCTGAATATATTTATTTAATGGTTAGACTATTTTAGTAGTCTACCTGTTTTTTTTATGGAGATTTTTATCTTATCCAGGAAGAAGTAAAGAGAAACCGTTTACAAGAAAGCGTTTTTATATTAATATACTTGTATACAAGTATGTAGGAGGGATGATATGTTTCCTGAACAATGGCTTGATAAAGCATCATCTGGAGAGAGAATTGCAGCTGACCTCCGACTGAAAATCATCGACGGCAGCTACAAGCCGGGTGATAAGCTGACTGAAAACCAGCTGGCACAAATGTATGAAACGAGCCGCTCGCCGATACGAGATGCTATTAAGATGCTCGCCTCTGATAATTTAATCAGCAGCGAACGGATGGGCGTGACAGTCATTGGATTATCACCGAAAGATATTGAAGAAATCTATGATATTAGACTGCTGATTGAAGGGTTCGTCTTCGAAAAACTGATGAAGCTCGAGTCAGATGAACTGTTAAACCAGCTGAATAAAATTATCGCGATGATGGAAGTGGCCGTTAAGTTCAAGGATGCTGATGAGTTCAGTCTGCAGGATATGCTGTTCCATCAGACCATCATTCGCTTCGCCAATCATCAGCAGGTCCTTTATTTATGGCAGAACTTAAAGCCGATCATGGAGACGCTCATTCTGATTTCGATGAGGAAGCGGATGATTGAGGATATGCACGATTTTGACCGCGTGATTGACAATCACTTGTTATATATTCAGGCGATTGCTACGAATGACAGAGCATTATTCAAGCAGGCGATGCATTTGAACTTTGACGATGTCGACAGTCACATTGACGCCTTATGGCATTCCAGCAAACATAGGAAGGGTGAGTAACATGAAATTTATGATCGGTGCCGATATCGGTACGACAAGTACGAAAGCTGTCATTTATGATGATAAGGGGACGATTAAAGCCGTCCATCACGTAGAATATCCGCTGCACACACCGACCGCTGATACGGCTGAGCAGGATCCGAATGAAATATTTGATNNNCGCCAAAAATGAGATTGCCTTTGTCAGCTTCTCAAGTGCCATGCATAGTCTGATTGTCATGGATGCTGATAATGAACCGATGACTCGCAGCATCACGTGGGCTGATAACAGAAGCTACCAGTATGCGAAGAAGATCAATGAAGATTATAACGGTCTTGATATATATCACCGGACCGGAACGCCGATTCATCCGATGAGCCCGCTCTCTAAAATAATGTGGCTGAAAGAAGAGAAACCGGAACTGTTCAAGCGGGCGAAGAAGTTCATCGGCATTAAGGAGTTCATCTTCTATAAGCTGTTCAACCGCTACGTCATTGATTATTCCATCGCTTCAGCGACCGGGCTGTTCAATATTCATGAGCTTAACTACGATCAGGACGTGCTGCAGCTCTTGGGCATTGATGATTCACAGTTATCTGAACCCGTTGATACAATAACATATTATGAAGATATGGACAGACGGTTTGCGGATATGATGGGCATCGATGCCGGGACACCGTTTGTTATCGGTGCTTCTGACGGAGTGCTCAGTAACCTCGGTGTCGATGCCTTTAAACCGGGTGAAGTTGCTGTCACTATCGGTACAAGCGGTGCAATCCGCACAGTCATCGACCAGCCGAAGACAGATAAACAGGGCCGATTGTTCTGCTATGCACTGACGAAAGACCAGTGGGTCATCGGCGGGCCGGTGAATAACGGCGGCATCGTCCTCAGATGGATACGCGATGAGTTTGCAGCGAGCGAAACAGAGACCGCAAAACGTCTCGGTGTCGAGAGCTACGATGTCCTCATGAAGATTGCAGCACGCGTACCTGCCGGCAGTAACGGTCTACTCTTTCATCCGTACTNNAGCGGGCGCCTCACTGGAACGCTGACGTCAGAGGTTCATTTTTCGGGCTGACATTGTCCCATAAGAAGGAACATATGATCCGTGCGGTACTGGAAGGCGTCATCTTTAACTTGTACTCCGTGTTCATCGCGCTGAATGTTTTGATGGATGAGCCGGTCAAGTCATTGAAGGCGACCGGTGGATTTGCTAAAAGTGAACTGTGGCGTCAAATGATGGCGGATATTTTCGAGCACGACTTAATCGTGCCGGAAAGCCATGAAAGCTCGTGTCTCGGTGCGATGGCACTTGGCCAGGTCGCCTTAGGGATAAAAAAGGATTTCTCTCATATCAGCGACATGGTCGGTGCTTCGTTCGAACATACACCATTATTTGACCACGTGAAAATTTACCGGGAAATACTCCCGCTTTATATTAACTTGACACAGAGCCTGGAAGAGAACTACGCAGCAATCGCCGCCTTCCAGCGCCGTCATGAACAGCTGCTCGAAGAGAAGTAAAACAGGAGGACTATTAAATGAACTTTTTTGTAGAACAATGGCCGCTGATTACAGTAGCCATCGCAATTATGATACTACTTGTCCTGATTATGGCACTAAAACTGAACACGTTCATCGCATTGATTATCACGGCATTCACGACGGCGCTGCTGCTCGGGATGCCGCTGGATAAGGTCGTATTAACCATTGAGACGGGTATGGGTGGGACGCTCGGCCATATCGCGTTAATCTTCGGCCTAGGTGCCATGCTCGGTAAGCTGTTAGCTGACGGCGGCGGTGCAACCCGTATCGCCAGCACACTGATCAACCGCTTCGGTCTGAAAAACATTCAATGGGCGGTTGTCATCGCTTCATTCATTATCGGTATTGCTTTATTCTTTGAAGTCGGTCTTGTACTACTGATACCGATTGTCTATACGATTGCAAAAGAAACAAAATTACCGGCGCTTCATCTCGGTATTCCGATGGCCGCTGCACTCTCTGTCACTCATGGCTTCCTGCCACCGCATCCAGGTCCTGTGCTGATCGCTAAGGAATACGGTGCGAATTTAGGGGAAGTGCTGCTGTATGGTTTCATCGTCGGTGTTCCGGTCGCAATCATTGCAGGTCCCGTGTTCAATAAACTCGCGAAGAAAATCGCACCAACTGCTTTCACAAAAGAAGGAGATATTTCGTCATTAGGAAAGAATGTTCACTTCAAGCTTGAAGACACACCGGGCTTCGGTATCAGTACACTGACTGCATTGTTTCCGGTCATCTTAATGCTTATGGCGACCATTGTTAAACTGATTGTTGGTGCACAACATATAACACCGGGCAATGGCATTAAAGCGCTCTACTTATTAGGGGATGCATCGACTGCTATGCTGCTGTCTATTATCTTTGCCATCTTTACGATGGGTCTTGGACGCAGACGTCAGATGAAAGATGTCATGCAGTCAGTCACTGACGCCATCTATCCAATCGGCATGATGCTGCTTATTATCGGAGCAGGCGGGGCCTTCAAGCAAGTGCTGATTGATGGCGTCGTCGGCAAACATGTAGAAACATTGTTTACAAATTCCAGCTTTTCACCGATTATTTTAGCGTGGCTGGTCGCTGCCGTATTACGGATTGCACTTGGTTCTGCCACTGTCGCGGCGATTTCTACGACCGGTATTATCATCCCGCTGCTGGCAGCAAGTGATGTCAATGTGGCACTCGTCGTTCTTGCGACTGGCGCCGGCAGCGTTATTGCATCTCACGTCAACGATGCAGGATTCTGGATGTTCAAGGAGTACTTTGGTCTGTCTGTGAAAGAGACTCTATTGACATGGACACTGCTTGAAACAATCATCTCTGTCACTGGTCTGATGTTCATTCTGCTGCTCAGCATGTTCGTCTAATTTGAAAGTTTGTAATTGTCCGGCTGACCATGTAAAATGTAAATTAATCCTACCGGATGAATTCTATATTAAAGAGGTTATGCTATGAATTATCAAACATCATATTCAGGATCCCGCTCAAGCAGCGTTAAACAAGCCTGGTTATATTTTATTTACTACTGGGTGGTCTTTTTAGCAGGGACATTTGTCGGACAATTTGTGCCTGATGCTTTAAGATTTCCGATTACCATCTTAATTTTTGCTATCGTGCTGATTTCATTGTTTGTCAAAGCATCCCGTAAATTTGATTCAATGTTATCGAACATTCTTGCATTTTTACTCGGTGTCGTCAGCTATACAGCATTCATGTACTATATCGCTGATTTAGGAACAGTTGGTTTCTATCAGA
>DJUI01000090.1:18628-33150 GCA_002438305.1 Staphylococcaceae bacterium UBA6286
TTCATCAATCTGCTGAACATCATTATGGATGTGCTGAGACTAGCTAGTATTTTAAGAGATTAACGAGACGGTCATACCGTCTCTTTTTTTGTGGCATAATTGGTGTATAATAGGATTATATTATTTGAAAGAAGGATAACATTATGGGTCGTAAATGGAATAATATTAAAGAGAAAAAAGCTGCAAAAGATAAAAATACAAGCCGTATTTATGCAAAGTTCGGCCGTGAGATCTATGTGGCTGCTAAGTCTGGTGAACCGGATCCAGAATCCAACCAGAACTTGAAATTCACACTGGAGCGTGCGAAAACTTATTCAGTGCCGAAACATATCATCGACCGTGCGATTGAAAAAGCGAAGGGCGGCGCTGAAGAAAACTTTGATGAACTTCGCTACGAAGGATTCGGACCAGGGGGTTCTATGCTGATTGTTGATGCACTGACAAACAACGTCAACCGTACAGCGAGTGATGTCCGTGCAGCATTCGGTAAAAACGGCGGAAACATGGGTGTATCAGGCTCTGTTGCCTATATGTTCGACAACACGGCAATCGTCGGCTTTGAAAGTAAGACAGCTGATGAGACATTGGAGCTGCTGATGGAAGAAGATATTGATGTGCGCGACGTTGTTGAAGAGGACGGACAAGTCATTGTCTATGCAGAGCCTGATCAGTTCGCTGCTGTACAGAATACATTGAAGCAGTCAGGTATTGAAGAGTTTACTGTAGCTGAATTGTCCATGGTGGCACAGAATGAACTTGAGCTGTCAGCAGCTGACTTGGAAGTTTTTGAGAAACTGGTCGATGCTATTGAAGATCTTGAAGATGTACAAACGGTTCACCATAACGTTGCATTAACAGAATAAACTTAAAGAGCTGAGGCATGAGTCTCAGCATTTTTTATAGGAGAGAGTTTATGATAACGAAAGAAGAGATTATTCAACGATTGAATTTACTGCCGCATCCTGAAGGCGGCTATTTCCATCAATCTTATGTTTCTGATAAGACCATGGATGACCACCATTTATTCACAAGCATATATTTCTTGATTGAGTCCGGCAACATTTCTCATTTCCACCGGATAGCATCGGACGAACTATGGTATTATCACGCAGGTGATGCGATTACGATTCACATGATTCATCCAGATCATCGTTATGAACAAGTGAAGCTCGGCATGGACCTTGCAGCAGGAGAAGTTCCGCAGTTTCTCGTGCCTGCACGTACGATATTTGCTTCAACCGTGGATGATGATGCACAGTGGAGCTTTGTCGGCTGTATGGTTGCACCGGGGTTTTCATTCGATGACTTCGAATTATTTAAAAAAGCAGACCTGCTGCCGATCTACCCGGAGCATGAAGCAGTCATCAGTCAATATGCTTTATAATCTTCATAATAGATTTACATTGAATTAACATTAATTGTATATCATTAAGTAATAACTTCTTAATAGATAGGTGAACATATGCAATTACAACAAGTACCAACTCACAAGAAATTCAGGCCTGAAATTGAAGGATTGCGTGCAGTCGCAGCATTACTCGTCGCTATTTATCATATATGGCTCGGCAAAGTATCTGGAGGCGTCGACGTGTTCTTCGTCGTCTCCGGATTTTTGATTACGACAAGTCTGTTATCAAAAGTCAGAAAAAACGGCACTGTTCATTTCTTTGATTTTATATTCGGTTTATTGAAACGATTGATGCCGTCTGCATTTTTCGTGCTGCTCACCGTAGTCATACTGAGCTTCTTTTTCATGCCGGAAGTCAGATGGGTGCAGACAATCAAAGAAGTATTCGCATCGTCACTCTATTATGAAAACTGGCAGCTGGCTCTTTCATCGACAGATTACTTGGATGCATCCAACGAAAAAAGTCCGGTGCAGCATTTCTGGGCGATGAGTATACAAGGGCAGTTTTATGTCATCTGGTTTGTAGTCATCACGGCAGCGCTCTGGATCAGTAAATGGCTGAAGCGGGACATTCGTCTGCCGCTCTTTGTCATGCTCGTCATGATATTCATACTGTCACTAGGTTATTCGGTCTATTTGACAGCAGTAAATCAACCTTGGGCTTATTTTGATACACGAACACGCGCCTTTGAGTTTGCACTCGGTGGTCTACTTTGTCTGACATTGACTAAGCTCAAATTGAATTCATTAGTGGCAGGTGTACTCGGTTGGTTCGGACTGTTTATGCTGCTGTTCTGTGGCTTATTACTGAACGTCTCATCTATGTTTCCAGGCTATATTGCTCTATGGCCGACACTTGCAGCAGTCTTTATTTTAGTGTCCGGTGAAAATTCATCAAAGTTCGGAGTCGAGCATTTTCTCGGACTACCATTCATGGTCAAACTTGGTAGTATATCATATGGCTTTTACTTATGGCACTGGGTAATACTTACATTTTATTACATATGGCAGGACAGTAAGGATGTACCATTAATAGACGGTCTGCTGATCATATTGATTTCGGCGGTCTTATCATGGCTGCTGACTTACATTATAGAGAAGCCGGTACGGACGCTTCCATTCAACAATGCCAGCTGGAAGCTGGCAGGTGTTCTGCTGCTCATCATGGGACCAGTACTGCTCTTCAATAGTGCATGGAAATATTATGCCGTATCACAGGCAGAAGGAGCCGATAAACTCATCGGTTCAAGAGATTATCCGGGGGCACAAGTCTATGATCTGTCACATGTTGAAGAGAAAGACTATCTGCCGCGAGATGCGTCCATTAAGTCAGACAAAGCAGCCCCGTATGCTGATGGGTGTCAAGTGGCTGGAGATGATCCAAAAGTCAAAATATGTACGTACGGATCAGACAACAATTATGATTATACCGTGGCGCTGGTCGGTGGTTCTCATTCTACTCACTGGCACCCTGCATTAGCTCAAATCGCAGCAGAAGAAAATATACGCCTCTTAAATATTACAAAGAGTGGCTGTCGCCTATCAACTGATAGAAAAGGACTACCGTCATGTGATACGTGGAACGAAAACGTCATTGAAAAAATTGCAGCGGAACAGCCGGATCTCGTATTTACAACCGCAGAAATTTCTTATTTCAATGTAACAGATGTTCCACAGGGGTATATTGAGCAGTTTGAAGCACTGGCGGACGAAGGCATCGAAGTGTTCGGCGTAAGAGATACACCGTATTTCAAAATTGATGTACCGACATGCATCCAAAAATATGGTCGAAACAGCATCAAATGTACAGTTGAGAAAGACCGTGTTGTTCCCGAAAAAACAGACTGGTCAAAACTTGCCGATCCCCCGGCAAATGTTCATTACTTCGACTATACCGATAAAATCTGTCCGGAAGAGCGATGTCGACCAGTTATCGGTAACGTTGTCGGTTACTTTGATAAAGGCCATATGACAAAATCATTCAATGAAACATTGGCACCTTATATTAAAAAGGACTCGATGCCATTGCTGGAAGAGATTAAGGAGAAACGCCAATCTGAATAGATTAGGCGTTTCTTTCGCTTTTTTAAGGGGATTTCTTTACACTGAAGAAAAAAGGGGGCTGATGAAATGAGAATGCAAAAAGTAGTACCATTTCTAATGTTCAATGGACAAGCTGAAGAAGCAGTTGATTTTTACACAACGATTTTTAGAAACAGTCAGATTATCTCGATGGATAAGTACGGTGAAGACGGACCCGGCGTAGCAGGAACAGTGAATCACAGTATATTTACATTGAATAACCAGCAGTTCATGGCGCTCGACAATGCCAATGGGACAGACGTGCCATTTACACCGGCCATGTCTTTTGCGGTCAACTGTGACAGCGAGGAAGAAATCGATTACTTATTTGCACGGCTATCTACTAACGGCAAAGTGATGATGGACCTCGTACCTATGGAACCCGTCGCACGAAAGTTTGCATGGGTTGAAGACCGATTTGGCGTCAGCTGGCAGTTGAACCTACCATCATTCGGAGAGTAGGGCAGGATTTCGCGTAGCGGGAATTATAGTTGTGGAACTGAATGTCCACATATATCATACAAATAAAGGACCGGTGATTATGGATCTCAAGTTAACTGGCAAAGTTGCTGTTATTACAGGTTCTAGCAAGGGAATCGGTAAAGAAACAGCTGTCGTATTGACAGAAGAAGGCGCAAAAGTCATTCTTGCTGCCCGTCATGAAGAAGGGCTGAAACAAGCGGTGGAGGATATTCAGGAAAGAACGGGCAGAAAACTCAAATATGTCGTCGGAGATGTAACACGTGAAGACGACGCCAGGCAAATCATCGATATGGCTACTCAAACGTATGGTCGGCTGGATATTCTGATTAATAATGCGGGCTCTGCGTTTGCGGAACCTTTTGAGAATGTGACGTTAAGTGATTGGCAGAATGATATGAACTTGAAACTGTTCGGTTGGATTCATATGATCCATGCAGCGCTGCCGGAACTCAAAAAACATGGCGGTGCTATCTTGAACTTAACAGCTGTGGCAGGTAAGACACCTCCAGCCAATACATCACCGACTTCTGTCTCTAGAGCAGCCGGTCTTGCACTAACGAATACATTAAGTAAGGACCTTGCACCTTTTAATATAAGAGTCAATGCTGTATGTATCGGTTTAATTCGCAGCGGTCAAATAGAAAAACGATGGCAATCTGAAGCACCCGAACAGTCGTGGGATGACTATGCCCGTGATCCAAAATTTAATATTCCGCTTGGTCGGATCGGTGACGCAAGAGAAGCAGCGAACGTCATATCATTCCTTGTATCGGATGCTGCAAGCTATGTAACAGGTGCAGCAGTCAATATAGACGGCGGAACATCACCTGCGCTTTGACAAAAAGAAACCTGATAATGATTCAGGTTTCTTTTTTTCTTGATTATTTTTAGAATAACTGTATTATATTAAATAGTACAGTTAATACAGAAGGGGGATCAGTGGATGATTTCTATTGATTACCGAAGTCGTATGCCAATCTATGAACAGCTGATCGAGGCATTTAAGCTGCAGATCATGAAAGGTGTACTTAAACAAGATGAACAGCTGCCGTCCGTCAGACAACTGGCACAGGAATTGACGATAAATCCGAATACCATCCAAAAGGCATATCGTGAGCTTGAACGGGAAGGATTCACCTATTCAATTCCTGGTAAAGGAAGTTTTGTGCAGCAAATTGAAGATACTATCAACAAGGAGCGGGTCACTATGCTGAAAACTGAACTTGAGAAGTTAGTAGAAGAATTGATGTTTTTAGGCATGTCAAAAGAAGAGATTATCAGCACCATTAATCAAATATCAGGAGGTAAGCAGAATGATTCTCAGCGCAGCTAACGTGACCAAACGTTTTGAACAAGAAGTCGCCGTCAGCCATGTCGATATTTCTCTTAAAGCGGGCACTATTCAAGGTTTACTCGGCTCAAATGGTGCAGGAAAGACAACGCTGCTCAAATTACTTGCAGGTATTTATACCGAGGATTCAGGGACTATCACTTATGATGGACAGCCTGTTTATGAGAACAGCCTCATTAAAGATCGCGTCATCTTTATGCCTGACCATCCTTACTTTTTCACAGCATCCAATCTATACGAAATGGGTGCATTTTACCGTCAGTCGTATAGTCAGTTCAGTATTGAGCGCTTTGCTCAGCTCATCAAAATGTTAAAACTAAATCCAAAGCAGCGATTCAACCGAATGTCTAAAGGGATGAAGCGACAGGCATTATTTGTACTGGCATTATCCAGTAATCCTGAAGTGATGCTCATGGATGAACCTTTCGATGGACTGGATCCAGTCGTGAAGCATATCATTAAAAACTTATTGATTCAAGATGTGACTGATCGTAATATGTCGCTCCTTGTATCGAGTCATAATCTACGTGAAATGGAAGATTTCTGTGACAGTATCGCTATCATGCATGAAGGAGAGATGCTGCTGAACAAACAGCTGGATGATCTTAAAAAAGAACACTTTAAAATTCAAGCTGCCTTTGAAAAATTACCTCCGGAGTCATTTTATAAAGAACTAGACGTCGTTGACCGGCAGATTCGTGGACGCGTTGTCACATGCATTGTCAAAGGAAGAAATCAGCATATCGAACAACAGATTACGAAGTATCATCCGTTGATGTACGACATGCTGCCTTTGACACTAGAAGAAATATTTACTTATGAGATGGGAGGCCATGGTTATGCCATTGAAAACATTATCGTTGAATAAAGGACTGCTCCAGCACTTTTCAAATCATATCATGATGATGTCACTGATCAATATCATCTGTACGTTTCTACTGATTCCATTCTCTTATATCATGATGACTGTGACGAATATAGATATGATAGAACAGTATCAGTCAGTGCATCTCGGGGCAGATACGTTTTTTGCCAACTGGTTCTATGTTGGAACGATGTTATACGCAGTAATCTCCGGATTGATGATGACGTATTTCCTGAAGAGTGAAGAGGCCTCAGATTTCTTTCATAGTCTGAAATTTAGACGAGGCACACTGCTTGCCCATATTGTCGTCGTGTTTATGACTCACTTGATTATCAACTTAATGATCAACGGTGCATTAACATGGCTGCTATCATTTTATTATTCACAAATTACATTGGCAAAAATCGGACAATGGATGATGGTGACTATTATTATTGCGACCACTATCTTTTTTCTGACGCTTTTCATCGGTCAGTGGGTCAATAACTATTATTCTCATCTTGGTATGACGCTGCTTATCATCATACTGCCATGGTTACTCAGCGGGTTAATCCAGGGCACATATGTCAATCTGTTTAACGGGCTGTCATATTCTTGTCCATATAACAGTCAGAATATAGACGATAAAAGTTTTGCATGGACACTTCCTGAAGGTATCATCGAGCAGGTGACTCAGGACAAAATAGAATGGGGGTACTTAAGTATCGTCATGTTTTTTGGATTACTGTTACTCCTCTGCACATATATAATCTACCGTTATCGAAAAAATGAAAATGTCAAAAATGCTTTTCAAAGTGTCTGGATCGAATGGATTGTCGGCAGTCTGCTGACACTTATCGGTATGATGATTATAGGATGGATATTTTCTGCAGTGTTTCGCAACATCATTATGGTGGTTGTCATTTACTTGCTGGCATTCATCATCATTTATATCATCTTCCTGATGTTCAATCAGAAGACTGTGAGAGTGCATCTTAACCTGAAAAATATGTTCATCACGTTGACGGTGATAGCTGTAGTGATCGGTGGCATTTTTGCTTATGGCAACTGGGAACGTCAGTACGTACCGGCGTCCAATGAAGTCGCTTCAGTATCTGTAATGCCTTATTACTATGATGAATACTCTGACGAACTGTGGTTTACGTTTGCGGTTACTGATAAGTCATATATTGACGAAGTTAGAAATCTGCATGTACAGCTGCAGACAGATAAAGATACGCGACGTGATGATTATTCAGCGATGGCTGCATTAAGCTACAAGATGACAGATGGCCGAGAAGTGAATAGAGCTTATGAAACGATTTCTGAACAGCAAGAGCACAACATGCTGAAACTTCTCAGAACTGAAAAGTATAGTGATGTCATTGCGGCAGGATATAACTGGAAAGACATTGCTTCATACAAAGGGGAGATCAATACTCCGACGAATTTGATGAATAATGCTTACTCCACAGCGCAGTTCAAATCAAACAGTGCGTTTTATACTGCCTTCAGACAAGATATAAATAAAGCATTATTAGTAGATCCATTGACTAAACTTTCTGCCTCTTCATCTGAAATCCTGCTTCATTCGAAGACGCAATATGGAAATGACAAAAGAGCAGCGTTATCTCCGTATTATCATGCAACGATAGACTATTTAATCAACAAAGGAACGATTGACCGGCAGAGTGACATCTTTGCAGAGGGGCAGTTTTATCAGCTGACAGATCCTGAAGATAAATATAGTTATTCATCTATAGATGCTGATACAATCACTAAAGGAAAAGGTGTGGAAATTCAAGATAAAACTATGAGACAGGCGCTGGATAATAAACATGCAGTAATAGACGGCAAATACGCCTATGTGTTCATCAATCAAGATAGCTATTCATTGATTTATATGGATACCGATCTCACTAATTAATAAGTCCCGACGCAAGGTGCGTCAGGACTTATTTTCTAATTAGAGTATTTCCTCGGCAATTTCAACGACATATTTGAGTTTACGCCATTGTTCTTCTTCAGTCAGGATGTTGCCTTCTTCTGTAGAACTGAAGCCGCACTGCGGACTGAGTGACAGTTGTTCTTTTGGGATATAATGACTCGCTTCTTCGACACGTTCAATGATTGTCTCTTTGTTTTCTAAGTCACCGTGTTTTGAAGTGAACAGGCCAAGGACAATTTTAGCATCATCGCGTTTAAAGTGTCTGAGCGGTTCGAAATCTCCGGAGCGTTCATCATCATATTCCAGGAAGAATCCGTCCAGTTTTTCTGTGAACAGTGCTTCAGCAATCGGACCGTAACCACCTTTCATCGCCCAGCTGGAGCGGAAGTTACCACGACAAATATGAGTCGTGATATGTAAGTCATCCGGCAGTCCCGCGATAGCTTCATTGACAGTTGCAGCTGCGATTTGAATGGCTTGCTGCTTGTCTTCTTCTGAGCGGAGTCTTCGTTTAATACGGTGCTCGGTAGCTGCAAGACCGGCCCAATAGACATCGTCCAGCTGGACGTAGCGGATGCCGATGTCATAAAGTGCTGTCAAGCTGTCGTGATAGGCTCTGGATACATCGCGCTGATAGTCGTGGATATCAGGATAGAGCTCATCGTTTAAAATATTGGGATGAAACAATTGATTTGGACTTGGAATGGTCACTTTTGCGGTTCCTTGACTGCCTACTGCATTGCGTAAGAAGTCAGCATGTTCAAAGTGAGGATGGTTTAAATTTGCAGTGACTGGAGCTGTGACCTTGACGTCATAGGCCTTTGTCTGAACGCCACTGAACTGCAGGCCTTCATCAGGAACATAACCCGTTACACCATTCAATCCTTCAAGAAAATCGAAATGCCACCAGGCACGACGGAATTCGCCGTCTGTGATACTTTGTAGGCCGACATCCACTTGTTTAGTCACAATATCTAAAATCAATCTATTCTCAAGTTGAGTCAATTCAGTTTGTGAAATAAGCTGTTTCTTGAAATCTTCTCTTGCCTGCAATAGTTCTTTCGGGCGGAGCAGGCTGCCGACATGATCTGCTTTGAACGGTATAGTTGACATATATATTCCTCTTTTCTGTATAAAATAAAAAAACTTCCCTCCTCGTAAAAGGACGAAAGTTTCGTGGTACCACCTTAATTCGTGACGTGTTGTCACCTCAAACTTGTAACGTAAGTATACGTACAATGCTCATCACAGACTCACATTGTAATCACAAAAAGACCATCTTCATAAAGATTCAATGCTTGTTTTCACCAGACACAAGCTCGCTGGAAATGAATGATTTACTACTTTTCTTTTTATGGTGATTGCTATCGAATTGCATATAAATCTATCATCAACATGACAAGTTGTCAAATCAATTTGTTATAATTAAAAAAAGGAGGGATGACAGTGGCTGACAAGAAAAGAACCGCAGCAAAACAATCAACAGTAAAAAAGCAGACAGTCAGCAGGAAGAAACCTGCTGCAAAAACAGTGCAGAAGAAAAAAACTAAACCGAAAAAACAACATAAGATACGGTTTAAGTGGATTGCCGGATTATTGTTTTTTGTTTTACTACTGGTCACTGTATGGAACATCTTCAAACCATTGCCTGCTGGAATTTCGAAACGCTATGAACCAAGCAGAACTAATGATGTCAAACTGCTGCTCGATAATAGTTATGAGCAGGACGGCACTATGACCTACGACCACCATATATTCAGTGAAGTGTATCAGCTCATCGATGACGCAGAAGATTTTATTATCATGGATATGTTTTTGTTCAATGCGGCTTATGACGGCACGCAACACTTCCCGAAATTATCTGCTGAGCTGACTCGGCACTTGATTGCGAAGAAAGAGCAGCGACCGGACATGCCGATCTATGTGCTGACTGATCCAATCAATTCATTCTACGGGAGCTATACACCCGACCATTACAAGAAACTTCGTGACAATGGCATATTCGTATACGAAACGGACTTGACGAAATTACGTGACTCAAATCCACTCTATTCAGGGTTATGGCGGTCGACTTTCCGCTGGTTAGGCAATAGTGACAATGGGACGCTGCCCAATATATTCTCAAAAAAAGAACCTGATGTCACCGTGAGAGGCTATGCACGAATGCTGAATTTCAAAGCGAATCACCGTAAGACCATCGTCTCTGAAAAATCGGCTATCATTGCCAGCAGCAACCCGCATGATTCAAGTGGTCATCATCAAAACATCGCTGTTCAGTTGAGCGGACAGCTGCAGGAAGACTTAATACACAGTGAAGTTGCAGCCATCAATATGAGCGGTGGTAAGCTTGACCGCAGTGATTTTGCGATTAATACGCGCGCTTATGACAATACGATGGACTACGAAACGACACTTGTCACTGAAGGCAAAATCAAAGAATCATTAATTGAATATATCAACCTTGCCAATGATAATGATGAACTTAAAATGGGGATGTTCTATCTCGCTGACCGCGATGTCATTAAGGCGCTGATTCGCGCAGCAGAGCGCGGTGTTCATGTGAAGGTCATACTTGACGTTAACAAAGAAGCATTTGGTAAAGAGAAGCCGGGTATTCCGAATAAGCCTGCTGCCCATGAACTCGTGGCAGGAAGTAATGATCGCATTCAAGTAAAATGGGCAGTGTCACACGGCGAACAGTTCCATGCGAAATACATTCTNNACTGATGACCGCAATAAGGAGTCGTCTTTATTTGTCGGCAGTGCCAACTTGACACGCCGTAATATCGGTGATTACAACATGGAGACAGATGTTATTATTACGGGTCGATCAGATCTGTCGGTATTTAAGCAGCTGGATTTGGACTTCGACGCCAAATGGACCAATGATTACGGGCATATCACCGACCACTATGAAGTGAAAAAAGATGCGTCGTTCCTGAAGACAGTGCTCTATCGAATACAGGAATTCACAGGGTTATCAAGCTTCTAATCAAAAAAAGTGATTGACAGGCTCTATGGATGTTTGCAATAATGCAATTAACTTAATAAAAAATTATCAAGAGAGATTGAGGGATATGGCCCGATGACATCTCAGCAGCGGACTCATTTGAGCACTGTGCTAAATCCATCAAGCGAGGCTTGGCAGATAAAGGGACGTAAAACGACTTTCCGGCATCTGCCGGAAAGTCGTTTTTTTATTCAGAGGAGGAAGTTATGGCAATCATTGAAATCGAGCATGTGACCAAACAGTTTCAAACGAAAAAAGGCATCGTTGAAGCANNGTGAAAAAGGGCAGATATTTGGCATCGTCGGTTATTCCGGTGCAGGTAAGTCGACGCTCGTCAGATTGATCAACAAATTAGAAAAGCCAACTGCAGGACGCGTCATCATCGAAGGTGAAGATATAACAAGTCTCAAACAGGCATTACTTCGTAAACGCCGTCAAAACATCGGGATGATCTTTCAGCAGTTCAACTTGTTTCGTGCGAAGACAGTGGAGGATAACATCAAATATCCACTCAAGCTGACGAAGAAGTACTCAAAAGCTGATATTGATAAGCGGGTCGATGAATTATTACATTTCGTCGGACTGCTGGATAAGAAATATGACTATCCAAGTCAGCTGTCGGGTGGTCAGAAGCAGCGTATCGGTATCGCACGAGCACTTGCAACGAACCCTGATATTCTTCTCTGTGATGAAGCGACGTCAGCGCTTGATCCTGAAACTACAGATGAAATCTTGAGGCTGTTGAAGCGCATCAATGAAGAACTGAATATTACCATTGTCCTTATTACGCACGAAATGGAAGTCGTAAAAAGTATTTGTGATGAAGTCGCCGTCATGGAAAAAGGTAAGATTGTTGAGCAGAACAAAGTATTCGAACTGTTTACCAATCCTGTCCATCCGACGACAAAACGTTTTGTTCATTCTGTGTTGAATGATGATATTCCGGCTGAAGTAGATGTCAAGTCACGTCAGCTATATCGCTTCATCTTCAATCACCAGCAGATTCTGCAGCCGGTGCTCAGTCGAATCGGTAGAGAGTTCGATGTTGATTTCAATATATTGTACGGCGGGATTACAGAGTTGACAGATAAGCTGTTCGGCAATCTACTGATTGAAGCAGTCGGCAATGAGGTGAATATTCATGATGCACTGAATGAGCTGACACGTCATGATATTCAGATTAAGGAGGTTAACAGCTTTGAAAACTGATTTAACAGAATTCTATCCGGTCATTATTCAGGAAACAATCAATACTCTGATAATGGTAGGCATTACTTTAGTACTTGCCGTGCTTATCGGTCTACCGCTTGGCATCATTCTCTATGCCACGGGAAGAGGACATGTGCTTGAGAACAAAGTAGTCAATATCATTTTGAACTTCTTTATCAATACGGTTCGACCGATCCCTTTCATCATCTTCCTGGTGGCATTGATTCCAATTACAAGGTTTCTTGTGGGGACTACAATCGGTATATGGGCAGCCATTTTCCCGATGACTCTCGCCGCTTCATTATCCATTGCCCGCGTCGTAGAAAATAACATCATCTCAGTGGACAAAGGCGTCATTGAAGCGGCTGAAGCAATGGGCTCATCTAAATTTGATATCTTATTCAAAGTATTAGTTCCAGAAGCAGCAGGATCTTTAATTCTCGGTCTGACTTTCACCACGGTCTCGCTCATTGAATTTTCGGCAGTGGCAGGCCTTGTTGGAGCAGGAGGTATCGGTTATCTTGCTTTTACGTATGGTTATCAGCGATTTGACGTGGCAGTGATGTTTGTCACTGTATTGATATTGATCATCCTCGTACAAATCACACAGTTTATCGGCAATAAGATTGCAAATATATATACAAGCAGATTATAAGGAGAGAATCATATGAAAAAATTATTATTATTAGTGTTGACTACAGTACTATTACTGGCAGCGTGTGGTAACAAAGATGAAAAAGAGAAAACGATCAAAATTGGCGTCACAGGTGTAGACGGCAAAGTATGGGATGTCGTCAAAAAGAAAGCTGAAGCTGACGGCATGAAAATTGAACTTGTTGAATTTCAAGATTACACAGCACCGAACAATGCATTGAACGAAGGAGATATCGACTTGAACGCCTTCCAGCACTTCGCATTTCTCGATCAGTTCAAAAAAGACCACAACATGGATTTATCTGTAGTCGGTACAACAGTATTTGCTCCACTTGGTGCATATTCTGACAAAATCAAAGATATTAAAGAATTGAAAAAAGGCGATACTATTGCCATTCCAAACGACGTCACGAATCAAGCACGTTCATTGAAATTATTGGAAACAGCAGGAGTCCTCAAATTAGCTGATGATTTTGGCTTGTTCGGAGATCCTTCCAAAATCACTGAAAACAAACTAGACCTGAAAATCAAAGCGATTGATGCACAGCAGACACCACGTGTATTACCGGATGTGGCTGTAGCTATTATCAATAATGGTGTAGCAGGTAAAGCAGGAATGAATCCTAAAGATGATCCGATTTACCGCGAAGACCCTGAATCAGAAGGTGCTAAACCTTATATCAACGTCATCGCTGCTAAAACAAGCGACAAAGATAATAAAGATTACAAAAAAATCATCGAATATTATCATTCAGATGAAGCGGTAAAAGCAGTTGAACAAGATTCAAACGACGGTGAAATCGTCAAAAAATTATCACAGCAAGAGATTGATGAAATTGAAGACAGCTTGAAATAAATTCTCGACCACCTTTTGTAGAAGAGGTGGTCTTTTTTGTTGATTATTGTTGGAAATCAAGGGGTATTCCAGTATTATATAGTTATCAGAAAATTTAGATAGGAGCGATTTACTTGAACAACCAGCAATTATTAGAGAAATATGCAAGTGTCATCGTCAAAATAGGATTGAACGTCCAGCACAATGAAATTGTAGTCATCGATGCAGATATCAATGCATCATCATTAGTGCGACCGGTTGTCAAAATCGCTTATGAGCAAGGAGCGAAAAAAGTCATTGTCAACTATTCAGATATAGAAGTCATCAAACATACATACGATTATCAGACGATAGAAACATTGCAGGAAGTACCGGATTATATCAAGCAGGAAATTCAGTATTATGAAGATGAAAAGGTAACGCTGCTAAGCATTACTAGTGTGTCACCGGAAGCACTCAAAGATCAGCCCGCACAAAACATTACGGCCCGCAGTAAAGTGATGATGAAAGCCAACGAAAGTCTGTCAGATAGTCTCGGTAACTTTAAGCAGACATGGTGCATTGCAGCCTATCCGTCTGTTGAATGGGCGGAAATGGTGTTCCCCGACTTATCAGGTGAAGCAGCGACAGACGCGCTTCTTCAAGCCATCTACAAAGCAGTACGTGTCGATCAGAATGACCCGGTGGATGCATGGAAA
>DJUI01000065.1 GCA_002438305.1 Staphylococcaceae bacterium UBA6286
CTGCTGCCAATACAATATCTCGATGTTTGAATTCAGCTTAGCTAACCCGTTAGTAAGTATGCCATCATTCCATATGGCTGGTTGATAACCTTTTCCTGTTACGTAATCAGCAATCTTGTTTACGTAGTTAACATATTCCGTTTGGAATGTATTGCTTCCAGGTACTTCATCAGCACCGATGACCATACGCTGATTCAGAAACATCGGTTGATGGAATATTTCAGTGATTTCATTAATCATTTTCTTCACTGCCTCTAGTGCTTCTTCATCGTCAAAGTAGTTGACGACACTATCATCAAAGTCGGTACATAGCGTAACGTCAGGGTAAACTAAACCATGCTGTTTCATCCATGACTCGGAATGTGCTGGACTATCAAAGTCTGGCACGACCATAATATTAAAGTTGTTAGCATAGGTAATTAGTTCTTTCACTTCTGTTTTCGTTAGATAATGATCGTTCGGGTTAATATTATTTAATTTGAGATAATCAGACGCAATACGGTAACCTTGATTATCCGAAAAGTGTAGTTGCAGGTAATGCCCCCCACCTAATTTAATTTCATCCACTATTCTTTTTAGTGCATCCAGTGAGTAGTATCTTCTAGCTGTATCAATTAAAACACCATATTTCAAGTCCATTTGTATGCTCCCTTTTATATAGATAACCGCCTACCTTTTAAGATAGGCGGTTTTAATCAATTACTTAAATGTTCCCCACGCTTTACCATCCACACCGTTGACATTGGTGCGTACCGGCAGATAAATACGCTTGCCGTCCGTAGCATCATAGGCAATCCATGTGTGTCCGTCTTGCACCATGACTTCATCATATTTAACTGACGCGCCCGCAGGTAGTTTACCAGCTTTGTGATTAGCGTTTCTGAATGGCCCATTATAGTATGCTTGGATAGGCTCATTGCCGTTGACAAATGTACCTGTCTCATTTTTCCACTTCGTGCCGTACTGATTGACTTTCCACACAGATGCTTGTACTTTTGCTGGTGCTTTCTGTTTAACAACTGTCTGCACCTTACCGCCATTTGCATAGTATAAAATACGACTGACAAAGTACTTTTTAACTGCTGCAATAGACTTTCCATGCAAGTCCCATGAACGATGTGGACAAGCTGTAGGCGATAACTCTTTGTGCAGCCATACTGTTTTCTCGTTGATCGGGATATTCCACGACTGCATCACTTCTGCAGCAAGTTTAAACGTTTCTTCTTCATTGCGTAAGAATTGCTCATCATTTGCACTCATAGACTGGCAGACCTCAAAGCCGATTAAGTTAGCATTACCCCACTGATTGCCTGTATGCCACGCGATGCGATCATTGTACTGTGCCTGTAAGATACTTTTTTCTGATACATAGTAGTGAGCAAACCCATTTTCTAAAGGGTGGTTGGCCAACCAATTTTTATAACCGACACCTGTCAGACTTCCAGCATCATTGTGAATGACAATTCCGACTGGCTTCATTCCCCCTGGATTTACATTTACAAAACTTTTAGTGATTGCTGTCATTTTATTTCCTCCTCAAATTAAAAAGACGACCTACTGGCCGTCCTTCTCAATATTTTTAACTTCTTCCGGTTCCACTTTAACTTTCACATCAACTTGTCCACCTGGTAAATCCTTGTTATGTTTCAGCGTAAATTCTTCCTTGATTTCGGTTGTAACGGATTGCTTACCCTCTGCCATGATGGCCAGCTTCTCTTTAATCGCGTCAGGAATAGGCACACCCAAGATTGCACAGTTCTCGATAATGCTTAATCCCTCGTTAGCCATGTAATAGAGCATTGTTACAAGTAACAGTCCTCCATTTAGATTCATTACCTGATCGATAATGTTGGCCAGAATTACAATACAGAACACCATTAGTTTGCGCGCGAAACCAAACATAGACTTTCGACTCCATAAATTGTGGTTATACCATGCTTTCATAACTCCTGTGAAAATATCTACCAGCATTAAAAATGCTAAGATGTAAATCATACGTAAATCTGTTCCAAATAAATAAAGTTTAATAATTTCAATTTTTTCTGTTGCTATAAACATGCGTCACTCTCCTTAAATTTTTTTATAATAAAAACCCCTCACTATGTGAGAGGTTGGATATTAACTGATTGAATTACGCGTCATAATGTAAAGTCAGTTAACAAATCCTTCAAGACTCCACGCCCTCCACTCTCCTTAAATTTATTTACCTCTTCTGTGCTTTCAGTTCCATCAATTCTAACTCTTTCTGTGCAATCAATTTCTCTTGCTCGCTGCGTGGATCGATGACTTCCATGCCATCCTTAGTTGTTAAAATAGGCTCACTACCACTGATGTCCACTTTCAATTTCTCAAACTGGTCAGGTATCCAGCTGTCCACGATGAACGTCACGCCCGGCTCACGAACCACCGCATCTCCCGCAACGTAAGTGGTAAATGTCCCATCCTCCATGATTGCTGTGTAAGGTATAAAAAAAGGAGTGCGTCCAGGTATAGTTGCCTGCTCGACTCCGTTACTCATAAACATTGAATTGTACGTACTAATCATTGTTTCATCCTCCTAGTCATCAAGTGCAATCTTGTAGAAACGTAAGCCAAACTCATCACTCGAAGTGCCTTCATTATTCGTTTTTGCTTTGATGTAAAATTTTCGTTCCTTTTTTGTAGGTGGACCTAAGTCAATTACAAAGTCATAATCGGTGTCCTCGGCGCCTACTGTCCAGCCTTTTGATACAGTGTTAAAATACGCCCCTCCCGATGTCGAAAACTCTTCAATCTTGACGAAGCCCCCTGCACCGTACTTAGTTGATATCGCAACACCAATTTTTAAATATCGGGCATTATGCTTAAATCGATACGCATTGATGTTAGCGTAATCGCCGATAGAGTCAGACATGTTCTTTGCAAGTCTGTAATAACCCCCTGTCACATAAAAGGCATTAATGCCATTTTTCTGAGTCATAAATTCGGGTTGATAAGTATACACGCTATATTCAGTATCCACCAGTCCGTTAGTGATGGACTTGACACCATCTGGACGAAAAACAGTGAGGCCACCGCCACCGACCGTGATATTGCCCGGTTTAATCTCGACAAACTTTTTAGAGTTCTTTAAATCAGTCCATCGTGCAGTATTACCTGTCATGATAAAAGCACCAGTGGTACCGCTGATGGTAACCTGCTGTGTGTTTAATGTCCCTGTCGTAATCGTGTCTGCTACAATGCCAGAACCGTTGATAGCAAGCTGTGCAACACCGTTTTTTTCAATCCATAACCCGCGGCTGTTAAAAATAACGCGTTCTTCTGGATCATCACGATTGACTGCGACCAGTCCTTCTGTCTCCGTGAAGTCTAACTCTGTTCTGACATTCATAAGTATNNTCTAGCATTGTCTTGCTTAACTGCTTCTTACCTTTTTGTAAGTCGCTGATAAACTGTGCAGCGTACTGAATATTGGACTGATGACGCTTCTGAATAGGTCTGTCTCCAAACGTCACACTTTGCTTGATGACTTTACCGCTTGCGTCCCTGTCTGTCGTGATGGCAATTAGACGCACAATAAACTCATAGTTCAGATTGGTCGCTTGCAGCGTGATTTCATCAGCTATCCGTGGATTTGCTTCCGGATAATCTCTTAATCTAAGAAAGTCCGTTGTGATGGACACTTTGAGCGAGTTATCCACTAAGTCTTTAGCCGCCTGCTCTAACTCCTGTTTAATCACATTCTTGTCGTTCGATGTCTCATCATTATTGATTAACTTAATTGGTGGCGCTTCCTTAACACCGATAAGACCACTGTCCGCAAGTGGATGCCTGTATTCAATTGACACACCCGCCATGCTCAGAGGCTCACCGTCATTGATATCTCCGAACGCTCTGACATACGTGTAGAACTCACTGCCATCTTCTTCAATATTAATGTTCTGTGCATTGATGTCGTCCCTCAATATATAATCAGGCTTTCTGAACACATGCTGATAAATCTCGATTGTGTCACCATTAATCACAAATTCCATCTGCCACAGCTCTATGGCTGCGCTGAATATTTCAAGTCGTGATTGACCATCACCGAATGCGTCCATCTTAATCTTGGTGTCATACTTGCTAACGATCCTGTAATTAAAGGGAATGTCCTTGAATATGGTTGTCATCACTTCAGCGAGAGAGTAACCCTTTTCGTGGTACCCGTAATAGCGCCTTGTGTTCATTACTTCGAGTGCGTACAAGATACATTTCAGCTCGATATAAGGCTTCTTGCTGGCCGTCTTTTTATTGACGTATTTGACCACGTACTGTGTAGTATCCTCATAACCTTTAACACCTTCAATCCGCCAGTTGACCCCTATTCGATTGATAAACCTATCGTTATTTTCTGACCACGGTATCTTAACAGTTAGTTTATCATCACTGGATAGCTGTTCCTCGAGCGTCGTTGTCCCTTCAATGACATGTGATTGTCCTTCCAAATCTATTGCTACAAGCATGTATGCACCTCGCTTTCTTTATAATAAAAACCCCTCACTGAGTGAGAGGTTATAACTTGAAAGGCACCTATTTGCGAGATGTCTCTATACTAAATTAGATTGTGCACATTTGGTATTTCTCCCGACAAATAAGTACCGTCATAATACAATTCTTGTCCTGCAGACAAAGTACCATATCTATAAATTGAATTGTACAATTTTTGCATCGTGCTGTTTGCCCTGTGCTCATTCCACATTGTTTGACCAACAGGGAATTTACCAGGTTGACCTGTACGCAATGAGCGATATGCATCACGGATTGTTAACGCACTAAATAAGTTAGTGTTTACATCACTAGTGTAAACGTATGATGTCGTATCATCTTGTTCGGCAGCCAACACTGTTTGAGTACCATCATTTTTAATTGTTGGATACGAATTATATCTTGATGTTTTTAAACGTCTCGCTACTTCGTTCATTACTGGCAACATTAAAAAGTATGCATCTTTTATTTCAACATCAACTAAAGCACTAACTTTACCCATTAAATGTGTTGTAGAGTTTAATTTAATATCATGAACAGAATCTATTCTTAATAAATTCTCACCACTTATTGGATGTCTGCCATACACAGATTGAAGTAAAGTGAATTGCTTACCAATTACTTTTACACCTATTTGCATAGTGGTTAAATTTAAAAGTTTGCCATCAAGTAAGAATTGAGGCTCTACAATTTTAAATGCAGTTCCTTTTGCGTTATGTTCAGGAATGAAATGGTACTCGTCTGCAGTTCCGGCTTTTCTACATAAAATCGCAAAGTCTTTATTACTTAATGCTGAATTTAATGTTTTTTCTTTTGTAATATTCAAGTTATTAAACATCGCCCTAAACGTTTTAGAAGTGTCAGTAGTAGCATGATAAGATAACCAACCTCTTGAATTACCTGCACCCGAGGATGGAACATTTGCGGGATCATCACCCATAAACTCAGCTTCAATTAAATGTGTTTTATCTTCTAGACCACCTTTTAATTTAACATCGTCAGTACCTGATGTTGCTTTGTATACCGAAATATCAATAGCGTTTAAAGTATCTCCATCAATAATAAATCTCCACAAACCTCCTCTATTATCACCGAAACGTCTAAAGTAAATCTCACTACCCGAAATCGTCACTTTAATTTTCGCACCCTTAGTTGCCCAGTGTGTCGCGTATTGCGTGTCGATTGTACCACTAACTAATTCGTAGTTTTTATACTCTTTAGCCAGCTCGCTATATGAAGTCCCACCGACGTAGCTATCAGATAGTATCCAATAATCATCGTTAGCGTTTTTATTGAATACATTAGTTAAGTGTCTGCCTGTTACTTTGTTGAAATTGCTAACAGATATAGCAGTAGCAGATGATTTTGAGATTTGAATTTCGTCATAACTTAGGGAGGGTGTTAATTTTTCAACATAATCAATTTGTGGTGCTAATCTGTTCATACTTGTTAATTTATCTTTTAACGACGCATGAGTACCACGTGCTGCAATCACTTCCCCATCCAACTGTTTAGCAGCCGACAACTTATTAAATTCATCTACTGCTGCCTGTTTTGCATAAGGCTCTAACAATGGTGCGACCGCATTAGGGTCTGCATTTAAACTATCTAACCATTCCTGCTCCGTCCCTACAAACCCATTCGCAACTGCTGTTTCATAGGCGGAGGGGCCTATTTCACCTGCATCGCCCTTATCGCCTTTAGGACCCTGAGAACCTTGGGGTCCTTGAGGTCCTTGAGGTCCTTGAGGTAACTTAGCGAGTTTTTCATTAGTAGCTGACAGTTCAGCGTTTAAGGTATTCGCCTGTTCGAAAAGCTCTTTATAGTTTTCGTTATGATTCATTTTTTCGTTGACACTTAGCATATTTCCTATTTCTCTTCTTGTCATATTACACCCCCGTTATTGTACCTGGCGTATAGCCAAAATCTACAGTTCCTTCGTTTAAAGTTATATTGCTGTATGTGGTTACATTACTTACAGCATCTGCGTGATTGACGTTGAGGAGTGACGATGCAGGTGCTTCCATTGTTCCACCGTTACCGTTACCATATTTACCCTGAGAATTCGTCGTGAACGTAAATGATTGACGTTTTCCGATTTTGTCATTCGTCAGTAGACCAACACCCCAAACATGTGTGTGTAATCCAGCGTCTAAATACGTCCACGATGCTACATAGCTTAACGTATAACTCGTATTTGCTTTAAGTCCTGTCAACTCGTAGAAACGCATGTCAGCAGGCCCACCGTCAACTGTTAGGCTGTCTCCTGATGTTTTTACATCCACTTCTTGTTCCGCGTTGCCTACCACTGTAAATACTTCGGTAAATTGCTTACGTCCTGTACTGTTAAGCGTTTTACTATAATCCTTATTGGACGACCGCCATAAATTTAATCCTGCGGCAGTGTTCTGTGCGATGTCGACTCTGATGATGTCACTCAACTGCTCATAAGTCGCAGGCTCAACAATATAGTAATCAATCCTTGCAATTGCAGATAAATCTGACTCGCTATAACTCAATGCGACTGACGTGGTAGACAGTGGCCCTGTTACCTCATTCTTTAACTTTCGATTCAGCGAATCATAGAATACGCTCTTGACTGCTTTGTCCATCACTGCATTGTTCAGTGTTACTTCGTAACGATCAATGTTCCACTTTGTTGATGTGACCGTAAGTGGATTGTACGGATACGCTTGTACCGTCTTTGTAGTCACTGCCGATACATTTCCTGCTCTATCTGTCGCCGTCACTGTAATATTGTTACCTGTTGCGAGCGTCACGTCACTAGGTACATTAATTGCAAAGCTGCCATCTATCGCAACAAGGCCTGTTGCCTGTGTCCCATTCGCAAATGTGATGACGATTGTAGCACCTTCTTCAGATGTACCCTTAATGACTGCTGCATNNATCGACTCTACAGCAGGTGCATTTGGCGGTGTAGTGTCACGCGGCACAAGTGTGTCCATGCGATTTAAGTCTGTACTCCCATAGTAATATTTAAAGTCAAATTCAATAGTAAAAGTGGCACCTTCTACTTTAAACTCATTCTGACCTTTAAATATACGTAGGAAGTATTTGTTCGTACTGCTTAAAATATTAATGCCGTTTAGATAAACGCGTGGTCCTTCGATCAAAAGAATATCCCCCGCCACCATCGATTGATTGATTTCTAAATAGCGCCCAGTCGCATCGTAAATCCGCAGCTTACTTGTAGTACTGCCGACAATGACTTTTATCTGTCTGTACATCCGCCAGTTATCAATCGTCACATCGCCTGCGTTGTAAACTTGAAACGGTGATGCTGTGAATCGATAGTTCCAAGTTGCCCTGTTGCCATCTTCGAGTAACAGTCCCATGCCGTATGACCATTTGCCGTCATACTGGATACCGTTATTATGAATGTCCATTGTCGAGTAAATCGACTCCGCATACGGCAACTTGGCTGTTTCGAATGTGATGGTTGTTCGCCCTCTTAATGCTGCCTGTTCAAACGACATACTTCCTGTACGGACTACTAAATACTGCTTACCACTTGCGTATTCGCTACCCTCATCTGCTAGGTCGCCCGTCTTTTCGCCCGGCTTTTCGAAATCGACACGCTGATACTTCGCGCGTTTTTCACGAATATAAAAAGGCTCGGTATTGGAAACCAAGCCTACTAACTTATCGCGTGATAAAGGAAAGTCAAGATCGTGAAGCATCTTGTATTCCACATCGACTTCAATCGTTGTAATGCTGTGCTGAGAGCCTTGATGAAAGCGTCCGTGCATACCTTCTAATTCCTCAAACACATTATTTTGCTCTGGTGCATTAATACGAATATCCACCACTTCAAACCCCTCATTTTCGAGGGAGATAATCGTCCTTAAATCTCTACTTACTATATCTAATCCGTGCATAATTGACCTCCCTATCCAATGAGTGAAATTGCTGCATTAGTACCTTGTACCTGTTCGACAGCGTGAGTAATTGCATCAATGTCCATGTCGCTTCTAACCACAATCGTGATGTTCTGCTGTGGCAGTTCAATGCCATCTTGTATGTTTGCGTCAAAGGTAGATGCAACTGATCGTTTCATCTCCTGAGTGCCGCCTGCTACATCAAAAGGTGTCAGCTGCATGTCCGGCTTGACGTTTTTCTCGATGGCTGATGCAATCTTAGTGGATGCCGTAGCCACTTTAGTACGCGCTGCGTTGAGTGAGTTAATCAGACCTGCACCGACGTATCCACCAACGGCCATCATGACACGTGACGGCGATTTGATTTTCAGACGTTTTTTGATAGTGGATGAAATCGTATTTGCTAATTTATCTGCAATCTTTTTCAATGCTTTATCCTGCTTTTGCAAACCTTTTACGATGCCATTCGCCGCATCTACGCCCGCCTGATAGAAGTCTGACGCGTTCTTAGTTCCCATTTTAGAAGACACTGAATTGATTTGTGACTGCAGTTTATTGATTTGAGATACAGCTGACTTGCCGCCAGTTACTAAACCTTTCGCAAGTGAGCCACCTGTTTCAATGCCACTGTCTAATATTTCTTTTAGAGTCGATTTGTTGATACCTAACTTTTTCAACTTCTGAATATTAGAGTAGTAGGCTTTCATATTTTTCAGACGTTTGGCCATTACTTTCTGCATGCCTGCAGCTGTCTTTCTATCTGTATTCGTAATGGATGCATAACCACGCAGGTCATCACGAATCATATTTTTGAAGTCTGTACGCTTGTCAATCGCCGCCTGCAGTTTCTCTTTTGCTTTATCCAGCTTTACAGCAATCTCTTCACGTTTCTTCGCAATACGTGTCATGTAGATTTGCATCGTGCGGACTTCAAGTTTGAGGTTACGGTTAGAATCCCTTTTGGTTTTTGTCTTTTTATAGACAGTATTAATTTTCGCAATACGAGCTTCCATCTTCGCACGTTTATTCGCAAGATTCACAGCCTGTTTCCAGGTCTTAGCTTTTGTCTGATCAACTTTGATTTTTGAAATTTTCTTCATCAATCCTTGTCTTTCTTTCGTCAGACGTCTTAACTTCTCATTCATCTTAGCTGTAGGCTCATTGATGAAGTCGTACATCGCTCTTGCACCCTGTACAGCTTTAGAGTAGTTTTTAGCTTTCATCTTGTTTATAGCTGATGTGAGTGTCTTAAACAGTTTCTGTGTCGCTGTCTTAACTTTCGGAATACTCTTTTCGATACCGATTGCAAAACCTTGCGTCATCCATTGACCGATCTGTTTCAGTACTTTAGATGGTGAGCCGATTTTTAGGAATGATTTAACCGCAGACACAGCCTGCGACGCCATGCTTGCCGCAGCAGATACCGCATTACCAATCATTGAAGTGATACCACTCACAAACCCATTGACCAGGTCAGCCCCTGCTGACACCATCTGACCAACAAATCCTCGGATGGTACTAATCATGTTAGATAGTCCGCTTGCCACCGCTGATACTGCTGTTGAAATACCGCTCGTTACTGCTGACGTGAATGAACTCATTGCCGAGCTAATACTTGATACCAGATTGCCCGCAAATGACGATACTGCACTCATCATATTGCTGAATCCACTCGTTACAGCTGACACTGCACTACTGATAGCCGAGCTAATGGTTGACGTGATTGCAGACCATGCTGAACTGATTGCACTGCTGATATTGCTCATTGCTGACGATGCCGCACTCATCATATTGCTGAAACCTGATGACACTGCAGATACAGCTGAACTAACCGCCGAACTAATTGCAGAGGTGATACTACTCCACGTGCTAGACACGGCCGACACAATGCTGCTCATAATACTTGATACAGTTGATGAGATAACACTGAAGCCGCTGCTCACTACAGACGTGATGACGCTGACTGCAGCAGATACAACGCTCGTCAACGTGTTCCATCCATTTGCTACTACGGATGTCATAAAGCTGTTAAATGACTGTAAGAATGCCATCAGATTACTAAATCCAGCTGTAACACCTGAAACAATCATCTGAACGCCCTGCATCCACATTTGACCTAGTGTTACAAAGATTTGACCGAGTGAATTAACTGCGTTTCTAAACCACTCGAACTTGTTATAAGCCAATACAACCGCTGCGACAATAGCACCTATTGCTACCACTGCAATACCAATCGGATTAGCTAACAGTGTGAATGCTGTCGCTGCTACTTGAATACCTGTACGAATCGTATTGAATACTTGTATGGCTGTCATGATGCCTGCCACTACATTCATAATGACGGGAATCACTAAGCCCATCGCACCGATGAACGTTGTAATCGCGCCGATTACCATGATGATCTGCGGATGTGCCTGCGCAAATCCAGTTACCCACTGTGCAATGCTTGACACAACACCTAATACTGCCGCACCGACTGGAGCCATGGCAGTCGCAAATGCGATGACTGCATTGACAATGTTGCCGATAGTACTCATCACGACTGGACCTTGTGTCTGCACATAGTCAATAAACTGCTTAAAGCCTTGTGACTGTGCAATCGTTGCTGACCAAGCTGCAAATCTAGCACTCATATCAGCGAGCGACTGGAAGATGGTCTGGCTGTTCGCACTGAATGCAGCGAACAAGTTAAATATACCTTTGAATGTGTTGCCGAATATCTGACCGATTAAAGGCAAGTTCGTTTTTGTGTAGTTAATAAAGTTCTGTATGCCTTGCGCTGTAGATACCTTATTGCTCCAGTTTTGAAAATCTGTAGCCATATTCTGCAGACCTTGACTCATAAACTTAAATAACGGTGTAAACTGTGTAAAGATATTAACGAATCCATCACCAAAGCGACCTAATGCATTGAGCAAATCCGCAAATATAGAAACACCTGTTGTTCCCATCATGTTAAAGAAGTTGGACGCCGTCTGTGACGTTGCGACCCATGAAAGCATCTTGTTAGATGCTGCAGCGATTAAAGTACTTACGCTGCTTAAAAAAGGATTGAGCTTTTGAAGCGCAATCGTTGCTGACTGAATACCATTTCCTAAAGCTGTGAAGATTGAGTTAGCATTCTGCTGAATCAACCCAGCCCATTCATCTTTCACACCCTGTAACGTTGATTGATAGTATTGTGTTGCACTACTTGATGCAATCAACCCATCATTAAGCATGTTAATTGCACTCATTGCCATTCCGCCAAACGCTAACGCACCCGCACCAGCAATTGCAAAAGCACCAGCTAGACCGATGACACCGCCGCCGACTACGGCTAAAGCATTACCTACTGCCATTACTGCAGGTACGAGAGATGCAACAACTGGAACAGCTGCTGGTGCAAGTGCCATCAAGGCATTCTGCATCATGCTGATTTCCGAAGCTGTCTCACTAAATCCATTTTTAATGGTGCTAGTCGCTGACCTGAACGCATTTTTAAATACACCTGTACTCTGTGTCAACCGGTCAAATGCTGACTGGTCAACATCCGCTCGGACGCGGAATTTATTAGGAATACTTTTAAGCATCGCTCTGAATCTGCTAATTTGTGCTGTGGCTGCCGCTGTGTCTGCGTTGACATTGACAGTTACTTCATCCTGCAGGCTGTTCGCCGCTGCCTGTGCCCGTCTGACATTCGCCATAAATTTATTGATGTTAGCTGTAATCTCAGCTGCAAAGTTTCTATTCATCCGTTCCCTCCTTCTTCACAAAGTTTTCTAACGTCCATTGATCAAGTGCGTTTTCTGTAATCTGTTTAAGCACTTTCTTCTCAAGTTTCTGCATTTCTTTCTGCTCTTCCGTCGTGTCAATTTCATAACGCTTATTTTCAATCTCTCGCGCAAATGGCCGGAGTGATTTACCGTTATTGTATTGACCAATCATAACCGCAAGATGCAGGTTCTCCTCCCTTTTATCAAGTGAGCGATGCAGATAGCCTTTGACCATGTTCGCCCACTGATTAGGAGTTAAGGAGTATAGATAGTGTAAATCGATAATATTAAAGTATCTGACCGCATGCTGCTCGAGTTCGTTGTAATCTATAAACTCGCTACGCGAATGCGCATTTCTTTGACCATTTGAAGGTGACCTTCCAACTCTTCTTTCTTCGCCGGATCTTTCTCCTGATTGACGCCTAACTGCATCATGTAATCCTGATTCTCCACTTTGTCTTTGTAGAATCCCTGAGTAAAAACTTCAAGCGCACCCGCAAACAGTGGTGCTGTCCCTACTTCGTCCGCAATACGCTGGATTTCAGCGATGATTTCATCTTCTGACACATCAAGCGATGGATGATTCGCTGCTGCACAATCCCAGAACTTGATAAGACCTAAGTCGTTGTACATTGTCAGGTCATTAAAGATAGCTGAAACGCCGTCAATCTCGTTGCCTTCTTTGTCTGTCGTTGCATATTTTTTGTCTGCCTTGCGTGTAAAGAAAAATGAACCTTTGCCCACAATCTTTTTACCTTGATTAACTACTACTTTTTCGCCTGATTCGTTAAGTTCTACTACTTTACCGATTGTTAATTCTGTAATTTTTGACATTTAAATTCCTCTTTTCAGTTAGTTTTTTTATTTGGCCAAATAAAAAAGAGGAGCATTACGCCCCTCAATTAGGTTATGCTCCAGCGTTTGTACGATTTTCAAGAGAACCAGTGTACTCACCAGGTTTCTCGAACGCCACACGAACTGCTTCAGATGGATTAAGAATCGCGTCAGGAAGTTTAGGGAATAAACCTTCAGCAGAGTTCAGCTTCACTTTAAGTGTCACCTCACGCGTGCCTTCTTCATCGTCCCATCCATCTTCTAATTCTTCGTTGATTGCATAGAAAAATGTAGAATTGTGATTCTGACCATCAGCCAGTAATGCTTTTTCTACAATCCATACACGTAACTGTTCTTTGTTACGAATCGCATCTTTAAATGCTTTCTGACCCTTGTCAGATGTTACTTGATTCATCGTGAATCCCACTTCTTCTTCAGTTACGCCATAATCAAAGTCTTTCAGACCAGATCGTACGCTTTCACGTACTTCGTTTGAAATCTTATGTGAACCCTCTGTAAAGTCACCGACAGCCCACGCTGCACTTGCTAATGGTTGACTGACAGGCAGCACCATTACTACTAAATCACTTGCGTTCATTGTATTCGCTCCTTTTAATATCTGACATTGTGCCAGACTTCGTATTTTATTCGTAAGATGCCATGCTGTGTTACCAGGTCAACGTCTGTAATTGTCTCCTGCAAATCGAGACTGGCGCGCTTGACCTCGTAATGCGCCATCGGCAGTTTTTCGATCTGTTGCATATAAAAACGAAGCCATCGCATAAACTGGCGTGTCTGGTCGACTACCTGTTCGGGATGTACTTCATCCTTGTGGTAAATATGTGCTGTGACTGCTATAACTTCCTTGTTCGTTGTGCTTGTGGGATATTCTAGTGTATTTGTATTCTCTATCACAATATACGTGTCACCTGTAATATCCACTTGCCCTCTATCAAAGATATTGCCGTCAACCTCAGACATCAGCGGACTTGCATATAGATGCTCCATGATGGCCTTGAATAACGGCTGTTCGGCACTTAGCCAGTCCGCCATGTCATCACTCCTAACTAAAGTACTTGTTAAAATATCGTTCGCCAGCATCTAGTGCAGGGAACCAGAAAGGCTGTGCAGGACTACCGTGAGTAGTCACCCACTCGCCGTCTGCGTTCTTGTAAGTCCACGGTATCTTTTTAGCCTTGCTACCTTGTGTGGCGAAAATTCCCGTACCCCATTCAACAAAAATGGCGTAGTCTGCACCGACTGATATGATGCCGGTCATTCCGCCATTCTCAAACTTAAAGTCTATGGATTCGCGTAAGTAACCCATGTCAACAGGTGCAAGTGATACAGCCGTGTTATAAATGGTCATTACAGTACCTGCGATACCTTTTTTTGCCCACTTCTCCATATCCTCAGCGTAATCCTCAAGTGCCACCACTAACTTTTTCATAACATGTTCAGCGGCAGACGCATAACTTCGTTCTGGCCACCTTGATTTTCAGGCGTGCCTGTCACTTCATAGCGATTACCCTCAAATAAGATGATGTCCATCTTGCGTATGTCTGCGGCTCCATAGGCATAATATAAAAAGCGTGTGAGCTTGATGTTACGCTGATGGTACTGTACAGCTTCGGATGTGGCAGGTGTGTCCATAAAGGCTTGTAGTGACATCAGAGAGACGTTCGTCGTCGTAACCGGCGGATACTTCGTTGTATCAACAGTCTTTGTTGTACGCTCAATCTGCACATCGTGGATATAGAAGCTATCGAACATCAGCGCCACCTCAACTTTTTAAATGGTTCTAGATGGTTATAAAGCGCAGCAGGTAAATTTGTATCAAATGAGATACTCACTGACCCCATGCTCTTACTTGTTACACCCGTTGTCTCGCAATGCTTGATAGAATCGGCAATAAACTTCTTAACGCTCATCGGCTCGCTGCCATCTGCAAAAGTATTGTTACAGTGTTCCTGTGCAATACCTCGATACAGTTCAATCAGAATGGCCAGCTCAGTATCATCATACTTATCAGCCGGCCATTGATTGATTGTTCTTACTTCTAGTGCGTTCATCTAATCACCTACTTTTCTAAGAGGGCGATTAAGTCCTCGCGTTTGCTTTTTGCTGGTACGTCGATTCCACGCTCTTTTGCTAGTTCTTTGAGTTCAGCGACTGTTAGATCGCTGTAATCGTCTGCTGTGTCCAATTTAATCAGTGCTTTACGCTGCTGATTATTCTCACTCGCTAATTCTCCGAAGCGTTTATCAGTCACGTCGTAACCGGCTTCGTCGTGAGGGAACGTGTCCCCCACATGATAAGCACGGTTATCGTCCTGTAAATCTTCAAAGTAAGCGATGACTTTTGCTGTCTTAGTCATAAGCTAGTTCACTCCTTTTAGTATTATGCGCCGGCTGCTAAAGGTACTTTGACCACGCCATCAAGACGCTCTGGGAACATCAGTACACCAGATACAACAAGTGTCTGATGAGTCAGCGTTTCTTGTTGAACGAAGTGAGTCATACCAATTAAACCAGTTGAATCAGCAGTTAAATCGAATGCCTGTGCTAAATCTGAACCTGATGCAGATACGAAAGCAATCACTAAGTTCTCAGCAGCTGTACCATATACAGTGCCTTTAGCAACTTGTGTAGATGTAAATACAACAGTACCAGTCAAATCAGTGTAGTAGTTCAAGCCGAAAGCTGTTTCAAGTGACATCTGTTTGTCAGCTACTGCTTGTGCCACATCCATTGGATGAGCGAATACGATAGGACGTACAGTGTCATCTTCAAAGATAGTTTGAAGTGTACCCCATACTGTTGCTAAAGCGCCTTGTAATCCGTTACCAGCGTTAAGGTTAGTTTGTGCTGAACCGGATTGAATCAGCGTGAACAAGTCAGTACGGATGTCTTTACCGACTTCTTTAATCATTGCATCGTCAGTGATATCAATCGCTTGATCTAAACCATAGCGTTGAATCGCTTCGCCTGATGTCGCTTTACGGTACTTTTTAAGTTTAATTTCTTTAGTCGCTTCCACAACTGGGTTGACGTGAGAAAGTGGAATCAGGTCACCTTCCGCTACGTTACCATCAGCTAAAGTCACTTCAGGTTTACCATATAATTTCAACGTCATACCTTCTGCAACTGGCATTAAACGTGAAATGCCGAGTGCTTTCTGGAAGCTCTGCATATCTCCACCGAATTTGTACGTGAAGTCGATAGATTTCGCCTTAAACTTGTCAAGTGATGGAACTGTCTGCAAGTTTTGTTCTGGATAAGATGGTGCAGCAAAGAATTGGATGTTCAATTTTAATTTTTCGTTCAATTTTTTCATATTTTTTCTCCTTTTGATTATTGGAATAGTCCAATGTTTTCAGTTATAGCAGCTTGACGTTTATCCCTATCAGGAATCGCCATAATCTGCTCTTTCGTAAGTGTAACCGGTGCGCCGTTTACCGGTGGATTACCTGCGCGTCGTTGTTCTGCTGCGAAAAGATACGGTTTGGATTCTCTTGAGGTTTCAACTAATTCCGTAACGCCAGAAAAAGTGCCATCATCATTACGTATAACTGAACTTGTATCAGCTAACTTCACAAAATCATCCACATCTACAACATTGTGTTTTAATGCTTCAAATTTAATTGCATTGATTTTATCTTTTTCTAACATCTCGTTATCACGTTGAGTATTAAGCTGCTTGTACTTCTCAAGTTCTGCATTGAGTTCTTCGTTGCCCTTCGCTTTTGCTTGTAGCGATGTCAGTTGTTCGTCACGATTCTTCAATTCTTCCGCTGCACTTTCAGCCTGTTGTTTGTACTCATCTGCCTTATCACCTTTTTCTTTCAAAGGACGTAAAGCATCGTGATGCTGATTGATGATTTGCGGGATAATATCCTCCGTAACGCCTAAACCTCTTAAAAATTCTCTGTTCATATTGATTACTCCTTTACTTTTTTTATTACGGTGGATTAAGTACCACCCATCACGTATTTAACGACCCGTCAGTCAAGTGATGGAATGCCACCATCATGAGATAATGGATCACTTCCTTATGTCAGATTTAACTGCATAAAAATAACCGTCAATCATCACGACTGTCGGTTGGACATGTCATCCTTAACTATAGTCATAGGAATAAACCCTTTCTTCTTTATATCTTCAGCAACAATCATGTAAAGAGGTGGACTTATCACGTCTTTAAACAATAGTTTCCTGCCTAGAAATGGTGGTTGTATTTTTAACAACCATTTAATTAAAAGAATAATCCTTAACTTCATGCCACTCGCCCTCCTTTAACCCACTTCTCATACTTCTCGTAAGTCATGTACGGTATGACCATTGACTTGCCGTCTGCATCTTTCGCACGTCTGACTTCAGGCACTTGACCATCAACCAGATACATCAGTACACAACGGCAGTTGATGTTCTCTTTTGCTGAGTTTGCACCAACTAATAGTTTAGGCCCAGGGCCGACGCAGCCATTAATCTTAAAGTTGTGGTCAATGGCCACTGCCTTTCCGTCCAGTTGTCTATGCGATGATCGTGTACGGCTGTCAAGCGTGGATGTCCACATCTTCTGTATGTCTACGCCATTCGCTTTTACTTCTGCCGCGCTGTCAAGTGATGCCTGACTCATCGCTCTGCCACCCTCTGTACGTGCCACACGCTTTGATTGCGTGCTTGTCATACCTAAGTTGTCGCGAAGCCGTTTAGCCATCTTACTGAAGCCCTCGCCTGCCATGATGGATTGTGCAATATCCACGCGAATACGATTCAACACTTGCATACGCTGCTTAGCGAGTGTGGGAATCAGTTTGATAAACTCTATCGGCTGCTCTAGTGCTTTATTGATTTGCTCGATGCTCGGATAAGCCTGCATCATGATTTTTTGAGTCTGATACTCAAACAAAAACATGTGCTGCATGAACGACTGCAAGTAGATGTTCTGCTGTAATTTTTGAATAATACTAGCAATGGTTGAGTAGTCGCCTGTCATCTGCTTGGCAATCAGATCGAGTTCCTTATTTAATCGGTTATACTTGTTGAACTCCGTCCATCCGACATGTCCCTCATCATCTGTCGCTTTCTCGTAGAGTCGGGATAACTCACTGATGATTTGCTCGAGACGTTCTGACCACACTTTATCGATGTTTGATTCGGCTTCTGCGATGAGTTTCTCGATGTTACGTCTAATCTGTTCTTGATTCATCTGATGCACCTACCTCGATAGCCGGCAAGCTATTGTTAAATGCAATCTCCTGCTCGTCTAAGCGCTCACGTTCGCCCTGCGGGTCGTCTACCCATGGATGATTACCTAGAATGGTGTCGTCGCTGATAATCCCTTTAGAAAGTACAGCGATGTCAGCGTCTTCTTTATCATTTTTAAGACGATTATACTTGAATGTCATTTCAACATCTTTAGGTTCTGCATCAATACCAGCATCGTCAAATACAAACCATAGCAATTCTTTGATGGCTACTCGCGTCTTACGTTCTAATTGTTTAGCCTTGATGTCTAATCCGCTGTAAAGTATCTTGAGTGCCACACCTGATGGACTGTTGCCAAACTTATCTGACTGGAAGTCAACACCACGACCGAAGTCAATGATCATCTCACGTAACATTTTTAGATAACGTTCCGTCTCTTCAATCGGAATCTTGACAGTGATAGTGTCGATGCCGCCCTCTGAACCCACATTGATTGCTTTGTAGTGTCTTAAGTTACGCATGAACTCTGCTAAATCCTCGCCCTCATAACCTTTAAGTGCGAAGATTAAATCCGTCGATTCGTCAAACGTGTTTTGGATATCTGATAAGCGATTATTAAACGCATCAATCAGTGACTTATATTTCCACAAGTCGCCCTTTTCTTTGCTATTATTGCGGAACGGCACGAACGGAATACGTCCCCAGCTGTCGCCCAAACTACCTTTTTTATAATGTGTCTGTACGGCCTCGCCCCAATAGTAATCAGCCACGTACTCGCCATCACTTAACATATAGTAATAGACGTGTTCAGGTGTCCATATCTCTGCTCTGCTGACCTGGTTAAGCACATAATGCCTAATCAACATTGTCAGCTGTCCGTACTCATCGTAAACTGGCACAACTTGTTCCGCCGGAATCTGCTTGAGCTTTAAGTTACCATCTGCATCATAATAGACGTGCATCCACTCAATACCTTTATTAGATGCTGCGGTCAATACATCAATGATAAGGTCGTCAAAGCTGTCGTCAAAGCGTTCGCCGATTTTGTCGAGGATAGCATCCTCTGCCTTAAAGTTAATCGGCTCGGCTAGTAAATAACCTACTTTCTGGTCAACTTGATTCGGATGGAAGTTAGCAACCAGTAAGTTATGCGGTTTCTTATCGTCCGTGTTACCTTGGGCGTCTGTTGGCGGTTTACGCAATAATATGTCCGGCTGATCGTCGTAATACTTCTCACCGACCTGTTGCGCGACCGTGATGGGTGTGTGTTCTGCAATCAGTCGTTTAATCATATCGCTGATGGTTTCTTCTTCCTGTTTCATCTCTACGAATACTTCTTCATAGAATAACCTTACATCACTCATTCTCTGCCTCCTTTATGTGAGTACTCTCATTTTGTTCTGTTTCATATCATCTTCAAACGCATAACGTGTCGCATCAATCGTGTGATTGTCTTTATCGACTAATCTTGCTTTCGCATTGCCATCTTTGTCAGTCTCATAGTCAATGTTCTCAAATTCTTTTGCAATATTAGGTGTACGTTTAGGGTCAATCACAATAGCATCTAAATCATCAAGCCATCTTTCACCGTATTCTACTGAACCTGGTCCTTTTTTAGCCTGCTTTATCTTTCTGATATTATGCTCAAATTTAAGTTCATCAACGTCTTTAGGTGATACTTCAGAGATAGTATGATGTTTGTCTGCGTCAATCTTACGCATGCTTTCAGCTAGTTTTCTGTTACTAATCTTTACACCGTATATTTCATCCATCGCATAGATAGTGTTACGTTTCTTATCGTAGTGCCATCTGACAAATGCGAGTGGATCCGTTGCATAACCGTAATCGACACCCTGACGATAATTATCAAATAATTTGTATTCATCATCTTTAATCTCTCTAAACTCAAGATTATCGAATGGCACCACTCCACTGCCTATAGGCTTACCAAGGTATTCCCACTCATACTTACGATAGTTCTTACTCTTAACATTCTCTGCTTCTTCAATGAACTTCTTAGAGATAAATGGATTACCCAAATAAGTGCTGTGATGAATAAACGTATTATCATCTACAAATGCACTCTCATATTTCTTGTTAAGCCAATGCTGCCTTCGTTTAGGCGGATTATAGGAATAATAAAAAGAATAGTCGAAAGGATACACTTTCTTCCTTCGACTATTCTCTGCTTGTATATGTCCTTCAAGTTCCTCACGAAGTACTGAGTTTTCAATAGATGTTATCTCATCCTCTGTCTTAAATTCTGCAGCTTCTTCAATCCACATGATGGCTAACGGAAAGTCCGCATCCTTGATTGATTTAATTTTTTCAGGATCATCAGCACCAGTGAAGTATATTTTATTGCCACGCGGCAGATAGACAGCCTCCAGCTTACTGTCAATAAACCTGAACAGATGACGAACTCCCAGAATATTAGCAGCAGCTTTAAAGTTCTGTATCACTGACTTACTTAAGTTACGTTGTATCTTTCGTATCGCAATAGCCGATACCGGATATTCAATGATATCCATTAGTATACGAATAGGAATATGGAATGACTTACCACTACCACGTCCGCCTTTTAGTACATAACGCAGATGTTTCTTTGCCTTAGAAACTATCCAGAATAATTTGAACTGGTCCGTGATGATGTCAGATATCTTAATCCCCTTACTCATCCGGCATCTCGTCCAAGTCATCAATGATAGTTACTACAGCTTCACCATCAATCTCATGTCGTTCCGTAAACAGTTTATATCGCTTGCCTAGAAGTTCAGCAGCCTTGTTCGCATCAGATAGCTTTGCAGGTATCTCTACAAGCTCAGGCTTTTCCGTCTTTGTCGTCTGTTTCTTACCGTCTACCCACTTTGATTCTTCCTTAGTGAGCGTGACGACTACTACTTCTTTATGTTCACGTCTCATGACTGACGTCAGATATTCCAGTACTTCTGTCTGATCAGCAATCGCCTTTGACTTGAGTTCTTCCATTCGATTTGCGATATATTCTGAGACACTCACATTTTCCAACAACTTTGACGAATTACCCTTTGAGTAATTCTCACTGTATCCAGCATTCAAAGCTGATTGATAAATGTTTCCTGTCTTAATATACTCATCCGCAAATCGCTGCTGTTTAATCGTTAATTTCATTTCATCTATCACTTCCCCTATGTTAATCACACTTTAAATTTTTGTATTAAAAAAAACACCTCGAAAGGTGTTTATAAAAGACTAAAATCAACTTTAAAGCCTATGCTATCTAAATTTCTCAACAATCTTGTATCCCATTTTCTATCAGTAGTAGGAATGTACATTAGACCAGCTATATCTGATTGTACAGGCATTTCTTTTTCATCATTTTGATTATTAATCATAACAACATTACTAGCGCCTAACTTAGCAATAGCATACCCATGTTCAAATATCACGTTTGGTCTAGCTTGATAACTACCATTTCCTAATTCATCAGCAGGAGTATATATAACGATAGCTGCTCTGCACTTATCTAATTCATCCTGAACTTTTTGGAAGATTGTTCTACCTTCATCTGCAACATCAGACAAAACAACAAATTCTATTTTCTGTTTAGCAAGAATTAATTTTAATTCATTCAAAAAACTTCCGTCATGTCCATGAATAATAAAAATTTTGTTATCTTTATTGCTTATTTTCGGGATTTCTTTTTCTGCCTTTTGTTGATAATCAATCCTAGCCTCTAACCGGTGTCTAATTAAAGTAATATAATCATCCACTTCTTGGCTTAAATCATTATCTGAGTAAAAAGATCTAAGTCCCTTCAGCTCATTAAACTTTTCTTCAATAAAACTATCCGCTGTGTAAGTAGCTACAAACACTTCTAATCTTCTATATTTTTGCTCCCCATTCAAAAATTGATTTTGAGCGATACTATATTTTTCTAACTCTTCTAAAGCAATTTGCAGTTCTTTTAAATCCATGACTTATGACTCCTTTGTATTTTATATGAACAACTTAAGTATACAGAAAACCACCTAGTTTCCGCTAGGTGGTTTCACGTTCATATAAATTTAGGAGGTAACCTTCAATTGGTCACGTACCTAGTATAATATATTTTTTTAATATTAAAAAATAATAATTATTTGTATTATCCAGCTATTTTGTTGACTTTGACGCATTAGAAAGTTTTTCCACAATACCATCTATCCTCTTTCCGACCTGCGACTTATGCAGTTGAACCAGCAGTCCAATCTGTGTATGCGAATAACCACGTTTCAACAATTCAAGAATATACATATCCCTGTCGTTTTTAATCACATGTTCATGTTCATCAATAAATTTGACCTTAGTTGCTAGCTTATATATATACGAATGAGTCCCCTGACGTTTTAAAACCAAATTGTAAACTTTATCCCCTGTCTGCCCCTGTCCTTTTGGCATCGCTGCCTGTATACCATATTGTGCAGTACTCGTGCTGTCATTGCTTAGTAAATCTGACTCAATAGCTGTGAGCATCCAAGGATAATCCTTTAACATCTGTCTAATCTCCTGTGGTGTGTACAATATGCGTTACCTCCGTGTTATAATTAGTTTGCGGATAATTATGTCACGGGCCTATGAGGGTCCTTTTTTATTTGAATAATCCTGTGATTGTATTATGCATCGCATCGTCCGTTAGGTAGTTAATCGCCCAGTAGATGATATAGAATAATATTCCGTATATAATCAGCTGAATGAGACATGAGCCGATTTCTCCTAATATTCCGATTAGGAATAAAATGAACACGATAACGATTATCCATGCGAGTATGGTTAGCATTCCGTTTCCTCCCAACTGATTGTATATAGTCCTGTTCCGTCAAACCGATCATTTGATTTTACGCCTACCTTTGAAGTGACAGTGTAACCATTCGATTCCAAAATATCGATTACTTTATCAGTTACTTTGATTCCCTTATGATAATTCTTATTCAGTCCATCCATTTCAACTCCAAAATCAAAAGTGTGACCTACACAAAAGACTTCAATAAGCGAGAATTTAACTTGTTTAACTTCTTGCATAACTTCTCTGATTGCAGGCTCGATTGTACTTTTAATAAATTTCTCTGCTAGTATGTTGATTTCATCGTAATGTGACAATGCTTCTTGTGCTGTTATCATCTACTCCACCAGCCTTTCGATTTTCATTAATTAAAGAGGCGGATAAATCGCCCCTGAGTTATGCAAGAATCGTGATTCTGTTCTGCTGCTCTTTCAGTTCTTCTTCCAGGTACTCTTTAATCGACAGGATGGCCTGATTCTTCCATGCACCGCCGTCTGCCTCATATAATGCTGCCTGCAATCCCATTGAGCCGCCCTCACGCAATCTAAGCACAAATGCTGATTCCGGCTGACTGATCTCTGTGAACGTTCTGAATGGCTTGAGATAGACCGGATTCGGCACTTCTTCCTTAGCCTTTGATGCCACACCACGTTTTACTTCCACCTGCTGGCTGATGCCATTATCGCCCGTCTGCATGACGTTTTCTGCTCTAATATTGCCGATAAGACTTAGCACCTTAGCACGTTCGTCAGATGGTACAAATACTGATTGAAGCTGGATGTTAAACTGCTCCAGATCCATAAAACTATTCAGATTAACAGCTGGGAGCTGTGCATTCGATACGATGACAAACTCACGTCGCTTATTAGCATTTAATTTTGATTCGACTGCCACTTTATGATGACTAAGGACTGAGACAATGTACTCTTCCTTACCGTCAAATGCTGATTTGATATAGTCCACTAAACCTGTGAGTGTTGTGACAGTCAGCTCTTTGCGTCGTGCTTTCTCAACCTTATAGATTTCTCTGTTTGTGTACTTCTCACCGTTTAAATCAAACTCAATAACATTACCTGTTTTCTCACTGATCCATTCCATAGCTTCTTTTAACATTGTCATTCCTCCTATTTGTATAGTGCTTTCTTATTGATTGGTGTTACGTTCGTTTCTTTCTCCACTGGCTCGCCTGCATCATCTAAAACCTGTCCGGATTCATCGAAATACGTCTGGTCTTTTGCTCCTGACTTCAGTTCTTTCGCGTGTACGCCCTTGCTGTCTTCTCCAGTGAGTAACGTAGCCGATACAGGCTCTTTCCCAACAGTTGTATGCTTACTGTTCACTTCGACACTTAACGTCTCCCTGCGGCTGTCTGATGAGATTTTAAACTCAATGACAACCTTGCGTGCTTTTGATGGATCAGTGTTAATGTCATGGATGTTCTTCAACACTGCCTCCATCTCCTCCTCAAATTTCTCCTGGACTGCACCATCTAAGATTGTGCTTAAGTTTAAGTCGATTGTTTTCTCATTCATTTTTCTATTCCTCCAGTTTTTTTAGTTTTTTTCGAGTTCTTCGTAATGCTTGCAGTTCATCGTAATCAATCCACGCCTCGCCTGTATCATGTGCATAATACTTCGGTGCCTTGCATATCCAAAGCAATTCCATATCCGGATAGAGAGACATGAACAGCTTTCGTTTTAGCTTTGCCTCGGCCGTCGCCATGCCCTTGATGTCGATGACAATGACATGGCCGCCAGGCAGTGTAACTTCAAAGTCAGCGACATAATAGGTGGCTCTGAAATGTGTTACTTTCTCAATAATCTTGTACTTAGGCTGCAGCTTGATGTTGCTGATCTTATGCTGTTCTTTCTGATGAAGTAAGAACTGATAGTATTCGCATTCAACTTCTGAATCGAAAGTGATGTCGTTATAGGTGGACTTCTTGGCGTTATATTTACTCTTGCCATCAGTGCGTGACATAATGGATTACTGCCTTCAACTCTTTGCCATGAGGCACATATAGAATGTTTACAACCTGCGCATCTTTCTTTGATTCGAGTTCATAGATAGTGTTGTTCAGCTGGCGTTCGAAATCTTCGACAAGAGTGATGACTTTAACTTTCATGACTTCTACCTCTTCCATCAATTTTAATTTCATACTTTTCGATGTACCGTTGATCATCGTAGTAACTGTCAATTTCATCAGGTTCCATAGATAATCTAAAGTCATCTATTACTTTTTTCAGAGCAGTAATAAAAACGATGATGAGTTTAAATGTAATCAGTGTCTTCACCTTATTTTTCATCTTCTACCTCCTGCAGGTCAGCCTCTTTCACAAACACGCCATCAATCATCTTTCCTTTACGATCTTTTATCTCGTCATATGCCATCTGAATACATTCCACACGATTCACATTCAATGCATAGGCTAAATCAAATAGTGTTTCAATGAACCAATGTGCCATCGTCAATAATGTGTCATTGTTGTTGCTGTGCATCAATGAGTGTGCAATGCTACCCGTTCGCTGCATTAAAGATAGTGAAAGCTGTATTGCAGTTTCTGCATTATCCTTTACAGTCGGTTCTTCAATCGAGTCAACAAATTCACTGACCGAGAATCCTTTCTGCATGGATAGGATGGTGATGACTACATACGCATCGCCCACACTGTCCTTAATGAGTTCTGTGTTACCTTTTGCAATGCCAGCGTATAGTTCTCCGGCTTCTTCTCCTAGTTTTAGCATCTGCTTGCGTGGATCAGCAGTGTGTAAGTTGCGGTCGATTGCCCATTGTTCGATTTTCGTTGTTAAATCAGTTAGTTTTGACATTCTTTTTGCTCCTTTTCTTTTTCATAGATTTTCTTTTTTGGTGTGTCGCTGATATGACATCTGCTAAAAGTAGTACAGACTCATTCAGCTCTTTTGAGTCCTGTAACAGATCCATATTATTAACGATTGCCATCTGTTTTCTTGATGCCAAGATTAAGTTATCCGGATGACAATTCATTTTATTCTGATCTGCGAACATTACTACGTATCCTTCCGGAACAGGTCCATAATGTGCCTCGTATACTATCCTGTGCTTTTGTCTCCAGGTACTCGGGTCAGCCACTTTGACCTCAATATAACCATCCACTGCAGTACGTTCTGAGTCGACAGGCCTATATTGTGCAGGCCTATTACCTTTCTTAAACTGCGTTTTGACCGAGTTAGGATGCGAAGGCATCGATTTCCCTTTATTCCAAGATGTTTGACCTTTTTCAAATCTTCCGGTAAGTCCACTTTTTAGTCCTAATGATTTTCTATGATTCTTGAATGTCGAAAATCCGATATCGCACTTGAAATGTTCTTTGAACATCTGATGAAGTATTTTATTAGATATGCCTTCATTGTTCTTCCGGAGAAACCGATCCATCTCTTCTGTGAAGTTAAATTTTTGATTATTCATGACTAGCCTTCCAGTAATTTCGGCTTAACTGCATCACGTTGCATATTCTCGTCATAGGCAATCTTTGCTTTAAGCACTAGATTTCCGTTTGATATGACCTGTGAGGCTACCCCCGTCACTGTTCTTGCACGTTCAATCTCCAGCTTCATTTCATCCTCAGTCATTTCAGGATTATTCAGTCGTTCTAACTGTTCGAATAAATAACCATTTAAATCTCCCAACGTGTTTTTCATCAATATGCCTCCTGGTCAAAGTTAGTTGTTTCGTACAAATCGTAATAATGTAGGCCATCCTGTGATTTAACACGGCCATCCACTTTCTTCATTCCGAGTTCCTTTAGGATGGCTATTACTTTTGCATTTGTCGGCAGTACCGTTATTACAATCGGCAGATTTTCATCAATGCATAGCTTCAAAGCAGTCTTGAAGTATTCACGACCATAGTTGCGGTCTAAAATCGAGAATCGCTTGAAATGCAGCCTGTTGATGATTCGTTCCAATGTGAATACGGCGACCGGCTCATTATGGTCAAAAAGTATCTGCTGCGTGCCGTCCATAAAATCTTTTACGACATCTTTGCGTGTGAAATAATAGTTATTCTCAAAGTGGTCCAGGACATAAAGCATCCTGTCCACACGTGCATTGTTCATGAATTTAATAGTCATTTACAATCCATCCTTTCAAATAAATCTCGTTCAAACTCTTCGCTTGCTGCATCGAACGGCATGTAATGCCCTTCATCCATCAGTTGCTTTACAATCAATCCAGCTTTCATCCAGTAACCCTTAACTAGAGGCATCGTCTCCGTCTTATACAGCTCTCTCAGGCGTTTTAAATACTCATCAATAGTAAAGTCGTTCAACCGTAAAACCTCTGTGATGCTTTGTAGAAGTCCATCTTGACGATACCTGTCTCTCCGTCTTTGTTCTTTGCGATGATGCACTCTATTTCGGATTTGCCTGGATTGTCCGGATCTCTTTGCTTTGAATAGTAATCGTCACGATAGAGCATCATGATGATGTCTGCGTCCTGTTCAAGTCCACCTGCTTCTTTCAGATCTGACATGATAGGTCGCTTGTCCTGGCGTTGCTCGACACTACGTGACAACTGTGCAAGAGCGATAATGACTGAGTTCGTCTCCTTGGCCACAATCTTTAATTCTCGGCTGATCTGCTCAAGTTCAAGTCGTCTGTCTCTGCTTTTGTCGTCTGACTTCATCAGCTGAATGTAATCAAGAAAGATGATATTAGTCTTGTCCGGATGTTTGGCGATGATGCTTCTTAACTTGGCAGGTGTGATATTGTTCTTGTCATGGACGTGGAAGTCCAGCTTCTGATAGTAGCCTATCCATTTAGTCACCAACTCAATTTCATCAGATGTCATCATGCCGCCATTCTTAAACTTCTTAAGTGGCACGTTAGACAGATTCGACAAGATACGAGTCGTGACTTTCACATCTTTTGTTTCCAGTGAGACGAAGTGGACCGTGTTTTTCTGTGCCATCTGCAGGCCCATTGCGATTGCAAATGCTGTTTTACCGATTGATGGTCGTGCGCCGATGATATTGAACTGACTCGCATCAAATCCGTCTGTCAGTCCGTCGAGTGACTTGAATCCTGTCAGAATGCCGGACTTGGCATCGCTTGTGATGGTGTCCATGATCTGCAGAAGTACATCAATCTTTGTATCTTCATCATCAATATCAATTTCATTCAGCTGTGTGATAGTCTGCTGAAGAAAGTTCTGTGATTCCGTAGTAGGCTTCTCGATGTAATCCTGTGCAGCACTACTGATCATTCTCTGCTTATACGCATTGATGACGTCTACCTGATACTGCTTAAAGTGTGATTCAAAGATAAATTTGTCATTACGCATGCTGCCGATTGTTTTCTTGTCAATTACTTGTTGGTTGGATGCTCCGCTCACCTGGTACAGACTTGCGACGTCTGCGAACCCTTTTTCTCTAAAGAAAGCTAGAGTCGCCTTAATACTTTCATCGGAAATCATGTTCGGTGTCACTTGTAAATCATCGTATAGCTTCGGGAATTTGATTAGTGAGGCAAGTAGAGTCTCTTCAAACTCAATCATGAGAGACACCCACTTTCTCATTCATGCCTTGCACTGCCTCTCGCAGTTTCTTCATGGCTTCCTCACGTTTCTTTCTCAATACAGGGTCATTCAACTCTCTTTGTACTGCTGCAATATCAGCAGAGTAATCTTCAACAGGTTTATCCTGGATCACTACGAGAAAGTCGCTGATAACTGGTGCATACTTATTACTCACAATGTGTTCATCAAGCTTTACTTTGCTAAGTTCGTAATCGCCTTTTTCCAAAAAACTTATCCAAACCTTAGTTTTTTCAGTATCAAAATCAACATTTTGATAGGTGCTGGTAATCAGTTTGATTAATTCAAACGCTTGTTGTTTATCCATAGATGCCCAACTCCTTAGCGACTTGATCCATGTTGGATTTTTTCATAACAGGTTTTTGGTTAAGGTAGTTTTCAAAATTACCAGGTCTAAATAAAGTGCTTGGACGAAGATACTTTTCCGACTCTGTATTAAGCCATTCATCTGTTTTTATGTCGATAACTTTCTTAAAATCATCGATTGTTTTTCCTTCGTTCAATCTACCGTTAATAAACTTTCTAGTAGTTTCAGTTGTAGATGAAAAATTCTTTCCAGCTTTTTTATTCAGATATCTAATAATTTCTTCATACGGTCTAGCATCGCTAGACAATATATTTAAATTATTTTTAGTTAAATCATTATTAGTATCTTTATTATTAGTAGTGTTGGATTTTCCAACATTGGATAAACCTATGTTGGTTTTTCCTACATTGGATAATCCGATGTGGTTAGGACGCTCATAAACAATGTACTCGTATTCCCCTAAACGTCCTTTCTTATCACGTTTACGACTTCTAACAATGTATCCATGATCTTCGAGTTCTTTAAGGCCACTTCTAACACTGTCTCGACCATCACTTGTATGTTTCACTAATTCGGTCTCATAAATTTGCCAGTCATCAGGTCTACTAAGTAGATAAAGTAAAATCCCTTTAGCCTTGTAACTTAAGTTGCTATCGTATATAGAAGTTTTATCTAAAGTTACAAACTCACTGGCACGTTTTTTAGTTCTAAACGTTGCCATTACTTTCACCTCTCAACATCGCATTCAGCTTGTCATCCACCTGGATCCAGCTGTCATGCAGATGATATTTTTCGTTAAAGCTGTCTATGCCTATCTGATGCTGTTCTCTATGATGTTGTCTGCATAGAGCAAGCACTTCATTACCATAATGATTCATTTCATTCCTGTTCACCCCTCGTCCTATTGCGTAACGGTGTGCTAGGTCACTGTGAAGTTTACCGCAGATGACGCACTGGCGATTGATAGTTGCTAGGTAGATGAACTGCCTATCTTCTTTTAACAGATCGCTTGTCTTATGATTCAATGGGATATTATTTCTAAACACCCATTCAAGTATCAGTTCAATAAGTTCCGTTGCAATCTTTCGAGAACAGTCTGATAAGCTGATAAGCTCGTAATCATTCATGGTCTGCAGATAGAATTGAAATGTCTGTCTCAAATCTTCCTGCGGCTGACCAGTGTACAGGTAGATATCATTCAATAGTGCAAATATTTTCTTCCGCTGTTGGTCTGTAATCTTTTTTGGATCAATCAATGTTACTTTCACATCAACTGCTATCTCATTATCGAGTAACAGCAATGCATCGTCTGTTAACGACACATTGCGTATTACTACATCAAACTGGCCATTTCTTCTCTGATGATATCGTTCAATTCTGGCCATCAAATCACTTCCTTAAAACGGTAAATCATCGTCGCTGATTTCGACTGGTCCTGACGCATTAGCAAACGGATTTGACTGCTGCTGTTGAACAGGAGGCGTTTGATAAGCCGGCTGCTGTGGTGGATATTGTTGCTGTACAGGCGGCTGTTGATATTGTTGTTGAGGCGGTGCCTGCTGATACTTCTGCTGTGGTGGCGCTTGATATTGTTGTTGCTGTTGTGCAGGTGGTTGATTCGCGAACGGATTGTGTTGCGGCTGCTGTTGTTGTCCTTCCTTTTTAGGTTCAAGGAACTGCACGTTATCTGCTACGACTTCAGTCACGTAGACTTTGCGGCCTTCATTATTTTCGTAGTTGCGTGTCTGCATGCGGCCATCTACACCAACTAATGATCCCTTGCTACAATATGTGTTGACTACCTCTGCTGTTTTCTTGAAAGTGACGATGTTGATAAAGTCTGCCTGCGTTTCTCCGTTTGCGTTTTTAAATGTACGTTTAACTGCTAATGTGAACTTAGCTACCTGCACGCCTGATGGTGTGACCTGATACTCTACGTCTTTAGTCAGACGCCCTACTAATACAACATTGTTGATCATGATTGATTCCTCCAGTTATTTAATGTATTGATGGCTTCATCGGCAGCTTGCATGGTCAGTTTTGTGTAGTCACGAATATTCAGGTTTTCTAGCACTAACTTTTCATCCGTGCCGTAATCCTTTGCGAATGAAATGACTGCTGTTTTAAGTTCTCCGACTTTTTCCTGTGTGATAGGTGTACTCTTTACTTGCTGCTTGTTACCGCTGGCAGCATTGCCGTCATCATCTTCATCGCTCGTGATACCGAATATAGCTGACAGCGAATATCTTTTGAGATAAGTGATTAAGGCACCTGCGCCCTGGGCTGTGTTCTTGTCAGCATTCATAAACACTGGATCATACTCTATAAACTCACCACTCGAATGCATTAATAGTGTTGCTACTCCTACACGTCCTGTATCATCATTCTGCGCCCATTGCGTGAACGATAAGCCATGCTTGGGTGCTGACTCTGTGATAGACTCTACAACGCTTTCGAGTGGTACGTATTTTGATTTAAAGAATGGATTATTTTTATCTTTCAAAGGCTGTTTAACCTCTGCTTGAAATGCAGCCATTGCTTTAGCTAATTCGATAATAGATTCTGATTTTTGCATCTATCTCACCGCCAGACTTTGTGTGACTTTGATTTCTGCGCCGCGGACTTTCTGACCGTCTTTGAGTGCCTGCAAGACTGCTTTTTTGTCTAGCTTTGGGTCCTGCTTGATAAAGAATTTTTTAGGGATGATAGTCTCATCCGGAATATCAACAGATGGCGCGTTGTTACGGATTGAGTAGCTGTTAAGCTGCGTCTTAAACTTCGTCTTACCGGTCGTCATCATCGCCTCTTTAAGTGATTCTNNGTTTGATGTCTTTCTCTGCTGCAGTCTAAGAATCTCTGCGCTGATTGCTTCATTGTCTGATTCAAGCGACCGGATGACTGCTACATAGCCGTCTGCTTTTTCTTCCAATGCATCATTAATTGATTCCAGTGTGTCAATCAATGCCTGTTCTTCTCCCTGCTCTGTAATCAGGTCATACACCTGCTGATACTGATCAGTTAAGTTAAATAAGTTGGTCATAGTAAATCCTCCACTTTGATTTTTTCTTGCACGTCAATCTGGAATTGCTCAATAGAATGTCTGTCAGTCAAATCAACAACATAATTCTTGATGCCGAGTGTGTAACCGATTCGAACATCCATCTTCTCTTGATTGTTGACTGAATAAGTTGCTGACAGTCCACGCGTCTTAATAGCACCTCGTATCAGATTGATGACTTTACGCTCATTTTCGAATACGATTTCTTCTGTTCGCATATGTTCGCCCTTTTCTACCGCAGAAGCCTGTGCTACAATCGAAGTGTCTAATTTCGAGATTGCTGTCAGGATATCCTGGCGGTTTTTTATTTTGTTCTCAAGGTACTTCACTGTGCTTCTTACTATTGATTGTGTAATGATACTTTCATTGAGTTCTGCAGACTCTTGAAGATAGTAGTTATCGTCATCAAGGCAGACAAACAATATAAAGTCGCATGATTTTTCATAATCTTTTTTAGTTCTGGTGGATACTCTGCGATGCTTGCATCCGTCACTCAACTTATTAGTAAGTTGGAATTTATATGTGCCGTCATAACTTAAAGATGCCGATTTCACATCGATTCTGATATGCCCATCGATTAATAAATCGTAGGATGCTGTCTTATCCACTAAGTTCATATCGATAACATCAAAACCGAATCCCTCGAAAAGTTGTATAGCTTTCAGTTCGCCGATTCTTCCTGTCGTGATTCTGTTTGGTATCTTGTGATAGCGCCTGCGATGGCAGATGGCTGTGCGACTGACCTTTTCATCTTTAGCGATCTGACTATCCGTAAAATTATGGAACCAGTAATCTACTAGCAGTTCATAAGTCATTCGTCATATCCTCCATGCCATTCAAACAGACATCATCTTTCATGTAGCTCTGATTACTCAGTTTTTGGCGCCACCATTCAGGTGAGCCGTATTCACAAGGTTCCTGTCTATCCTGCTGCACTAGGTGTTCATGCAAGAAATCTAGGTTATCTTTCATCACTCACACCCCACCTTTAGCAGCATCCAGAAAAACCCTGCAATCATTAGTGCTGCGAATAATCCTGTGTTTAATGCTTGATTGTTAGCAATTACATATATAATGACTAAAACGAATAAAATTATTGATAACGCAATAAGTACTGCTGAATTAAGTAGCTTCATGAACTCACCCTTTCTAATACAGTTTTATAAGCATTAACTACTTCCGGATAGAGATAAACTACTCGTTTTCCAATTCGTCTTGTGACCTCGACTATTTCCGGCTCACAAGTGAACTTGGCAAGCAATGTAGATCGTGACAAAGAAGTAATTTCAGAAAATTGTTCAATGTCGATTGTTGCAAATTCCATCTTGTAATCAGTAATGATGGTGCTGACCTGTTGCTTTACCAGGTCAGCAATCACTGCGTCGTCGATAGTAAAATTCACGATTAGACCTCCTTATGCATTTTGCAATTCGTTCTCTTTAGCGAATAGGAATTCAATTTCATACTCTGGAAAGAAAGTGTTCTTGATTAATACGGCTTCACCAAACTTAAAATCTGAATCACCTTTAATCTTGTCTGATACAGTCTGATATCTGACTTTCAAAACATCTGCAATATCAACTAGTGAAATCCCTTTTTCTTTTCTGACTTTCTCAAGATTATTCAACATATTGTCCTCCCTCCTATAAATACGAAAATTCGTACTTTAAGTTTTAAAAATAAAGGCATTTGTTTGCCTGTTATAAATATATACGAAAATTCGTATTTAGTCAATACTAAAATTCGTATTATTTTTAAAAATAACTATTGATATACGATTTTTCGAATGTTATTATATAGGTACAAAGTCGAAATGAGGGGATCATTTATGAACAAAGAAAAATATATCAAGTCTTTGATGGAGAAAAAATCAGGGAGTGTCAAAGCGTTTTCTGAAGATATTGAATTACCTTATACTACTGTTCGTTCTATCCTTGAAAGAGGTATCATGAACGCTAAAGTTGAGAATGTAATTAAAATCTGTAAAGGATTAAACATTAAAACAGAAGACGTTTTAAATATTGACGATTCCAAAGCTGAAGAATTTAATGATTACAATCATGCTGAAGTTATCGCTGCTCATATCGACGACGATGCAACTGAAGAAGAGATAGAAGAGATACTTGCATATATAGAAATGAGAAAAAGCCTTAGAAACAAGCATAAGTAACACTTTAACATAAAGGGGTTTTTATAATGCAGGTACGAGAAAAATTAATCAATCAGTATCCTGAAGTTTCAGTACAGTATGATCCGTTGATGCCTGGTAAATTTGGCGGACTTTATGAACGCACTTCTCTACATCCAAATGGTCTGATTTTACTTACTGACAAACTTAACTATTATTTAGAAAACAGCATTTTAGGTGAAGAGTATGGCCACCACGTAACATCAACAACAGATATTACGAGTCATTATGGTAAGACTTACAACGTTAATGCTGCTCGTGAGGAGTTACGTGCTAGGCGCTTTGGACACAAACTATTGATACCACTCGAACAGCTTATCGGTTGCTATAAGTCAGGCTGCTGGGGTGACATCTATGAAATGTGTTTACATCTAGAGATTGATCGTAGTTATTTTTATAAAGTAATTGAAGACTATAAAAGTCGTTTTGGATTGTGGGTTAAATATGATGGATATTTAATCGGCTTCGAGCCTTTAAATATAAAAAAACTATAAGAAAAGAGGTATGGGAATGGCACGTAAAGAAAAAGAAGTAGTTTACAGCAGTGAAGAACATCGCAATGAAGATGGGGAACGCGTTGTTTATGTGGAAAGGACGAAGAAAAAGAATCCATTTTTATTAGGTTGCTTGGGCCTTTTAGGTTTAATTATTTTATTAGGGGCTTGTGCTGCAATATTCGGTGGTAATCCTGATGAAATTAAAAAGGATGATACAGCGACAACGACTGATCAAAAATCAGATGATAAAGAAGAAACAGCTACTAAAAAAGATAATACTGAAGAAGTTACTACTGAAGAAAAGAAAGAAGATAACGCTAGCAGACAACAAAAAGCTGCGCTAAATAAAGCGAAAACGTATTCTGATATGATGCATATGTCTAAACAAGGTATTGTTAATCAACTGACTTCGGAAATAGAAGGATTTTCACAAGAAGATGCACAATATGCAGTAGATAATTTAGAAGCTGATTACAAAAAGAATGCACTTAAAAAAGCTGAAGATTATGCCAAAACGCAAAATATGAGTGATGATGCTGTCTATAATCAATTAACGTCTGCAATTGAAGGTTTCACTCCTGAAGAAGCTCAGTATGCAGTAGATAACTTAAAATAAACAAATAAATAAGGGTATTTGCGTACCCTTCTTTTTTTACACCATTTTCGAGAAAAGGACTGATTTTATGGCAAGTATTGACACAAAAAACGGCAAATATCGTGTGCGTGTTTCTTACATGCAGGATGGGAAACGTAAGTTTATATCACGTGAAGGAATTAATACTAAGGCTGAGGCTAAACGTATTGCGAATGATTTGGAATATAACATTAAAGATCATATTAAATTTGCTGATGTTCCTACACTCTACGATTATATGGACAACTACATCAAAGAATATCGTGAAGGTAAAGTCAGCGTCGCAACGATAGACATGGATAAAGACAGTATGAAAAGACTATTTGAAATTAAAAAGAGAATTAGTAAAACTGAAACAAAAATTATCCACTTATATGACAAGACTATCAAGCTAGATAAAGTTACTGGCACAATGCAGCAGAAAGTCATTAACGAACTCTTTAAACTCGGTTATAGCCTCTCAACTATTAAGAAAACCAATTCTTTAATGTATCGAGTGATGGAACGTTCCAAGTACGATGGATATGTTACTTTCAATCCTGCAGAACTGATTGAGTATCGTATCACCGATGAAAAGAAAAACGCTGAATACATCCCTCATGATAAAATAGAGCCGTTCCTTGCAGATGTAAGGCGTAGAAATACAATCCACTATTACCTATTAAGATTAATATTAGAAACAGGTCTAAGGGTCGGTGAAGCATGTGCTTTGACCTTCCAGGATATTGACCGTGCAAATAATATTATTCATATCACTAAATCGTATGATCAGAAACGTGATTCACTTGGTCCTACTAAAACAAAATATCATAGAGACATCCACATTACTAAAGCGCTCAGTGTAGAACTCTTCAAATTTTATCAGCTGCAGAACGCGAACAAAATAATCAATGATGGATTATATGAAAATAAATATAACTTCTTATTTGTTGATGAATACGGTAAACCTATTTCAAGATCATCGATACATAATACGATGGTCTACTGCAGCAAGAAAGTATTAGGTATTCAATTATCAGTCCATAAGTTGCGGCATACACATGCTACCCTACTTCTCGAATCGGGAGTCCCAATGAAAGTTATCCAGGATAGATTAGGACACCAGTCGATGGAAATGACGGAGAAGATTTATGCGCACGTTACGCCTAAATTACAAGAACAGGCATTGAACAACTTTGAAAAATACGTTAAAAAAATATTTTGATGTGTCCTAAATGTGTCCTTCCTATCATTCAATCCACTTAAGGACACATAATACAGAGAAAATAAAAAGCCTTAAAACCATAAGTTTCTAAGGCTAAACTATATTAATACTGCTTCATGTACTGATCTCGCTCCCATTCAGACACTTGGGTGCGGTATAAAAATATGTAGTTTTTAACGATTTATAGTAATACAAAAAGCCTATTTATCAACTTTTAATTATACTATGCATTATAAGTGTTTAACTCATTGTGTCCTTTTACGTGTCCTTAAAGTTAGGAGGTACAAAAAGGACACATTTTTTAATTGTACTAATATTATACACTGCATTATATGTATCAAGAGTGTCGGAATTTTGTCGGAACTTTTTATTGCGGACATTTAATCAGTTGGGGTTTTTTAACATACAATTTACAATTGGTTGGTATAGTAATTATTATAAACTTCTGAGGTGATAAGATGAAAATGATTATTGATGTAGATGATGAAATCTATCAAGAATTACTTATTAGGTCACTAGAATTTAAAATCACTATACCGTATTTAGTTAGCTTAATCCTGACTAATACAATCAATGAGTATCACCTAGATACCTCTGAAGCACTTCTTGATGAAAATGAAATAGAGTTTAAGAGACATATTCAAGCTAGATTTGAACTGCTGCTTAAACAGTATGAGATCATTCTAATGGACCATAATCATTCAATCGAAGATGCACGTATGCTGAGGTTATACAGGCATCTTTATAGAGATATCGCTCTTCGCGATGAAAACGTATTAAAACTCTATCAGGAATATTATAAAATTAACGAAACAGTTAATGAATGATATTGTCAGTGTTCGTCTAATCAAACAAATTAAAAGATATTCGTTTATATAAGCAAATAGCCACCTATTTAGGTGGCTTTCATTATTTTTCTGTACTGAATCAATTATGTACCAACGTTTTAAGATAAATAAAAAACCTACAAAATAATTGTGAGTCTTGTAAGTTAATTATTGACTAGTCGTTTATTCTTTTCAAAGGACAAACGTTCTCTAATCAACCCGTTAATTTGAGTATTAGAATCTTTTATAATTATATTCTGCTTAATAAAGTCTAATCCTTTATCAGTCATCAACTCAATAAAGAGAGAATTTACAAAAGAACTGGTGACATTATTGATGTTTTTAAAAGATATAGTAACTGAATCGTCATACTTCAAAATTTCTTCTTTAATTATTTGACCATCTTCATTAGTATTACATGCACCTGTAAGATCCTTTATCATAACAAATCGTCCCATACGAATTCCTCCTTTTGATCTAGACAAGATAAAGCATTGCTTTTATTCATTTTAATTAATATCAATGTACCTGGGTATCTTAATTCTTGTCTTACTTCTACTAATTCTAATCCATCATTACCCTTTTTACAAATTATTTTAGCGTGGTTAGAATATATTTCTACTATTCCTTCACAGTTAATAACAACATTTTTAAGAAGCACATGTAATCCAACTCCGCGATTTCGAGGTGTAGATTTTGTAGAATTCCCTTCTTCTACAGCCCATTTAAGTGCGGTAACATCTTCGAGATTATCATCTTTTAAAAACCTTTTTACATTGGTAGGAATACCAACACCAAAATCACTAATAGCTAAATAAAACTTATCCTGGTTCTCAATAAACTGTGCAAATATTCCACATGAAGTTATATTTGCATGATCTGTGACATTGTTTAAAATATCCTTTACAGCCGCAACTATAGATGCAACTTCCACTTTCGACACCCCTAAATTATAAGAATACCAATGTTCAAATTTTTTAGACCATTCTTCATATTTGTTACTTGTTAAGTTGGTGATAGGCAGAATTGTTTTGCATTCTTTAGGAATCATTAAATATTGCTCGTTTAATTCGGAATCTAAATATTTCTTAAAGAAACCTGCATCCTTTAGAAAATTAATAGGACACATTTTCTTTTCCTTAATATTTATATTAATAATATAAACTGTCACCTTGTTTGATTCCAGCCACCCTATAAGATTATCAAGCAATGCTACAGCACTTGGTGAAATATATCTTAAATTTTGGAAATCAAATAGGACTTTTGGAACTATGGGACTTAATTTGTCGTCAATTAGATGATTAGTAATTTCATTTATTTTTTTGCTAGTAAAATCCCGAGGCAGTTTAATTTTTAACATTATTCCCTCCATAAAAATCTATAATAATTATTATATAGTTTTTCGAACAATAAAAAAAGCCACCTACTCCTCAAGAGTAAGTGGCTTTACCATTATCTATTATTATTTTTGAAATACTGTTTAATCACTGGTAATACTTGTGAAAGCAATTTTTCTTCTGACATATCCATTGCATTCTCGCCCCAAAAAGTCATCATCGTTCCAACAATATTATCAGAATAAACCATTGTGTATGGTGCATTCTGATGACAGAACGTATCAGGTTTATATGCCCAGTTGATGTAATCACATTGTTCCACTATGTCATCAGCAGTAAATCGATCTGCTGGCATAAATACTAATGAATAGAAGTTCCCATTATACACCTTTCTACCAGCGTTCAAAAACACATCAGCACCCAGTCCATTCTTTGACTGCTGCCAATACAATATCTCG
>DJUI01000022.1:0-21789 GCA_002438305.1 Staphylococcaceae bacterium UBA6286
AATGCACATCAAATCGTACATATAGCTGCATTCGTCAAAGTAGGAACAAAGCACGAATCTTCATTCCCGGCAGGGACAGCTCACTTTATTGAGCATATGCTCTTCAAAGGAACTCGTGCGTTCACCGCCATGCAGATGGCAGAAGAAATGGATGCAATCGGAGGAGAAGTCAATGCTTATACGACGAAAGAAAACACTTGTTATACGATTAAAACACTAAAGCGATACGAAGCTCGGGCTATACAGCTTCTTGACGAGATGCTGAATCGTGCTACCTTTCCAGAAGAAGAGATCAAGCGTGAACAGCAGGTGATTCTTGAAGAAATCAAAATGACAGAAGATGACCCGGAAGACTTAATCTATGAATCTTTCCAGAAGCAGTCATTTCAAAACAGTTCATTTTCGCAACCGATTTTAGGAACTAAGGAATCGCTCGCCGCTATTGACCGGAACGTTCTGATTTCTTTCTATCAGACGTTTTACAGTGCTGACCGAATCATTATTTCCTACTCAGGAGATAATCCGAACGGAGTGATTGATACGTTCAGCAGAATGCAAAGCAGTGACTTTGAACAGGTTGCAGCTCATTATCGGTGGACACCGTTTAATGACAGCCGGCTGTATGATTATGAGCAGGCCCACTTATTGATAGGCTATAATGCCGTAAGCTATCATCACCCGTTATACGATGCCTTCAGTTTGTTCAGCTCGATGTTCGGTGAATCGGTATCATCTCCACTATTTAGAAGGCTGCGTGAGGAACTTGGCTTATGTTATAACGTGTACTCTTCACTTGAATCATTTGATGAGGGCGGCCTATTTTCAATCTATATTGCTTGCGACCATACTGCTATTGACGAAGCAACAGCTGAAATAAACAAGCTGCTGAACTCATTTAGAGATACAGTGACTGCTGATCAACTTGAAAGAGCGAAGACTTATTTAATCACGAATGCGTATATGAATAATGACTATGAAGGTCAGATGATGATGCGCAGCGGCATGAGTTATTTGTATTACGGTAAAGTCGTGACGCTTGAAGCGTTTGAACAGCGAATCAATGCGATTTCTTTCGCTGATATCATGACTGTGCTCGATATTCTGAATAAGCCTGCCTCTACACTGGTATTTACTAAATCTTTGTAATTTCTAGTAGTTGGTATTAAAATATAGTTGACTATAAAGGAGGCATTACAATGGTATTTGATCGAATAATTGTAAACAATCAGACATTGCTGGCAGAAGGGCAGCTGACTGTTGATCAGCCGCTCATTAAAATTACGACGACAGATGGTGAAGTCGGTCAATACTTCAACCAGCTGGAAACAAGTCAGCAGTCTATCGAATCCATCGCATTGTTCAAAGGGGAAGAAGAGCGTTACGCATCATCCAGTATTCAAATCAGCAAGTTGACATTGGTCGGTGGGAATTATCGTATTGAACTTGAAGAAACCCATCAAGTGAATTAGTCTTTTAATTATCGGAAATCCTTCATCATATTTGATGAGATTTCCGATTTGTTTTGTCTATAGGTCATATTTCTTCTACTTATCCACCGTATGGCTATTTTTTATTGTGTTATAAGATTCAAATAGCTTATAATAAAGACAATATGTTTTGTACGGGAAAGAATTTTAGGAGGAACTATTTTGAATTTAGTGAAGAAAGAAAATCATCATATTAGAATAATACCACTTGGTGGTGTAGGGGAAATAGCTAAGAACATGTATATTGTCGAAGTAGACGATGAAATGTTCATGCTGGATGCAGGACTGATGTTTCCAGAAGATGAAATGCTCGGAATCGATGTCGTCATTCCCGATATTCAGTACGTCGTTGAAAACAAGCATCGTTTAAAAGGGATCTTCCTGTCACACGGACATGAAGATGCCATCGGTGCACTGCGCTATATTATCGACAAAGTAGACGCGCCGATCTATGGGTCACGTCTCACTCTTGCATTAGTGAAAGACCATATGAGAGAAGCAAAAGTCGATAAAAAATTAAAATATTATACAGTCAACAATGAATCTGTCATGCGGTTCAAAGGTGTTAATATTACATTCTTTAATACAACGCACAGTATTCCAGACTCATTAGGTGTCTGCATTCATACTTCACATGGTGCGATTGTCTACACAGGTGAGTTCAAGTTTGATCAGAGCGTCAAAGGACCATATCGTCCGGACATCTCAAAAATGAGCATGATTGGTGAGAACGGCGTACTGGCTTTAATCAGTGATTCAACTGAAGCGGAAAAACCGGGCTATAATACACCTGAAAATGTCATTGAGAGTCATATTAATGATGAATTTGCCAAAGCTCGTGGACGTATCATTGTATCGTGCTATGCTTCAAACTTCATCCGGATTCAACAAGTACTGACTGCTGCAGCGAATACGAACCGTAAAGTGAGCTTCCTCGGAAAGTCACTGGAGAGTTCATTCAATACAGCTCGTAAACTCGGCTACTTCGATATTCCAGATCAATTACTGATTCCAATCAAAGATATTTCTAAGTATCCTAAAAACGAAATGGTCATCATATCTACAGGTTCACAAGGTGAACCGATTGAAGCATTAGGACATATGGCATTACAAAAACACAGCATTATGAATATCGATGAAGGAGATACAGTGTTCATTACGACGACACCTTCGTCTGGTATGGAAGTGATATTAGGCTCTACTATCAACCATCTCGTAAAAGCGGGTGCGCATGTCATTCCAACTAATAAACAAATCCATGCATCTGGTCACGGCTGTATGGAGGAACTGAAAATGATGCTGAACTTAATGCAGCCGAAATACTTCATCCCTGTACAAGGGGAATTTAAAATGCAGATTGCTCATGCGAAGTTAGCAGCAGAAACAGGTGTTCAACCTGAACATATCTTCTTATTGGAAAAAGGGGATGTCATTAACTTCGACGGTGAAAAGATGCTTGCGAACGAGAAAGTTACTGCCGGTAATGTGCTGATCGACGGTATCGGTGTCGGTGATGTCGGTAATATCGTCCTTCGTGATCGTCGTCTGCTTGCTGAAGATGGTATATTCATTGCAGTCGTGACACTGGATCCTAAAAATAGACGCATTGTTGCTGGACCTCAGATTCAGTCGCGAGGATTTGTCTATGTCAGAGAAAGTGAAGAACTGCTGAAAGAAGCAGAAGACAAAGTACGTGCCATCGTTGAAGAAGGATTAATGCAAAATCGTATAGAGTGGGCTGAAATCAAACAAGATATGCGCGACAAATTAGGTAAGTTTCTCTATGATTCAACTAAGAGAAGACCGATGATTATTCCAGTGATTTCAGAAATCTAGAATTTGATAATAATAAATAAACAAGCTTAGGCTTGTTTATTTATTTATTATGAGAGGTGCCTTAATTGGTTATAAAAAAAACAAGCGGTAAAAAACGTAAGCCGGCAGCAAAAAAGAAGCGGACAAAGAAGCGGGATACACCTGTTATTTATTTATTTGCTCTAGTAGTGCTGGCACTTCTTGCCATCGGTGTACTGCAATTCGGTCTTGTAGGTCTAGCCATCGATTGTCTGATGATCTTATTGACAGGCAGTGTCCGTTACTTCACTTATTTATTTATTGCAATGCTGACTATATATTATACAGTCAACAAGCGATTTGTTCCTTTGAATAGAAGGTTTGTCGGGTGGATCACTCTGCAGGTCGGCTTGACGATTTTGTTTGAGTCGGTGCGTCATCTGACCTCGATTCAAAGGAAACCGACATTCAATAGCATCTTTGAAATAGAATCTGATCATGAGTTTCATTTTCAAGGAGGCGGACTTATAGGTTATGCGCTTGAGTGGTCTCTGAGTCAGCTGATCAGTTCAGTCGGTGCGCTGATATTCTCACTACTTGTCCTTGGTATCGCCGGCATATTGATTGCAGGACGGTCGATTAGAGCAGAGTCCAAAGTAATATTTGATCAGCTGATTAAATGGGTTCACGCAAGTCAGATGAAACTTTTCAATATGAAGGCTCGACTGGCTGAAAGACCTGTTGATGTCTCGGAACTTCAGGAAGTTACAGTTGAGCCTGAACCAGTTCAACTACCATCTGAAGAACGACAGGACGCACCGGTTGATATACCACTGATGCATCACGACGCACGTCCAAAAAAAGAGCAGCCGGTTCAGCAGCAGGCGCCTGTGATTGATGATGAAAATCCTGATTACCAGCTGCCGCCGCTAGAGCTGCTGAATCCTCCTGTCAGTGGTGTGAAGTCAGATATGAAGACCATCAAGCAGCGGGGACAGCTGCTTGAGTCCACATTAAAAAACTTTGGTGTCAATGCCAAAGTGAGTCAGATCAGAATTGGACCTGCTGTGACACAGTACGAAGTCCAGCCGGCGATGGGTGTCAAAGTCAGTCGAATTGTCAATCTGTCGAATGATATCGCACTGNNTGCCGGACACGGGTGTAAAAGTAAGTAAAATTGTCAGCCTTCAAGATGATTTGGCACTTGCCCTAGCAGCAAAAGATATTCGTATTGAAGCGCCGATCCCTGGTAAATCAGCTGTCGGTATTGAAGTGCCGAACAACTCTGTGTCAATGGTGACATTAAGAGAAGTACTGGAAGAAGAGCCGGCAGCCGAAAACAAGTTAAAAGTAGTGCTCGGCCGCAATATATCAGGTGATGCAATTACAGCAGAACTGAACAAAATGCCGCATCTGCTTGTAGCCGGCTCAACCGGCAGCGGTAAATCTGTCTGTATCAATGGCATTATTACAAGTATATTGATGAACGCCAAGCCGCATGAAGTCAAACTGATGATGATTGACCCTAAGATGGTAGAATTGAATGTCTATAATGGGATTCCTCATCTGCTGACACCTGTTGTCACCAATCCACAGAAAGCAGCGCAGGCGCTGCAAAAAATTGTCGGCGAAATGGAACGACGTTATGACTTATTCAGTCATACAGGTACAAGAAATATTGAAGGATACAATCAATATTTGATGCGGCAAAATAACGAACTTGAAGAGAAAAATGCAAAGCTCCCTTATATTGTCGTGATTGTCGATGAGCTGGCTGACTTGATGATGGTTGCCAGTAAAGACGTCGAAAGTGCGATTATGCGGATTGCACAGATGGCCCGGGCAGCAGGCATTCATTTAATCATCGCAACCCAACGTCCTTCTGTAGATGTCATCACAGGATTAATCAAAGCTAATATTCCGTCTAGAATCGCATTTGCTGTCAGTTCGCAAATAGATTCACGTACCATACTGGATTCGCAAGGTGCTGAAAAATTGCTCGGTCGCGGGGACATGCTGTTCTTACCGTCAGGACAATCAAAACCAACAAGAATTCAGGGCGCGTTCCTGTCTGACAAAGAAGTAGAATCCGTAGTCAACTATGTGACAAAGCAGCAGTCAGCGAATTATGTCAAAGAACTGGAACCAGATGACATAGTGACGCAGGAAACACCATCAGAGGACGCCTTGTATTTTGATGCGCTGCAATTCGTAGTAACGAATCAGAAGGCTAGCGCCTCATTACTACAGAGACAGTTTAGAATAGGATATAATAGAGCGGCGCGATTAATCGATGAGCTGGAGATGAATCAAGTCATCGGACCTGCTTCTGGCAGTAAGCCGAGACAAGTATTAATCAACGAAACAGAAGAATGATGGAGGAATGAATGATGTCCGTTCAAAGAACGATTTTAATTGCTAAAGACTGGATTATCATGAAGATCAATCAACAGGAATTTAAACCTAACATGCCGATTCCAAGCCTGTATGAAATTTCACGAACACTTGATGTGTCACAGGACGATGTGGAGCAGGCTATAAGAGAGCTCATTACTGAGCAGATTTTGACGGAAAAATTCGAAGAAGGTTATTGCGTCAAACCAGAACCTGATTTTTTCTATCCGGTCAATGAACTGCGGAGTATTACTCGAATGATTGAAGAAGTCGGCTGTAAGGCCGGCACTATTATCATCAGTCAGGACCCTGAAGTCCCTTCTCTTGATGACAAGAAAATACTTGTNNAAATTACGGATGATCAGATGATCACTGTCATCGAAAGAATCAGAACGGCTGATGGTCGACCGGTCGCCTATTGTCTTGATAAAATTAACATGACTGATTTTGATTATATGCATTTAAATAATAACCTGTCGTTACTGCAGATACTTCAGGAAGATCCAAAATATAAAGTAGCCTATGCCAATTCTGAAATAGAAGCTATCAGCTATGAACCTTATATTTCTAATGCACTTGATTGTGCACCTGAAGAAAGTCTGCTGCTCTTTAAGCAGGTTCATTATAATGCAGAGGATGTTCCAGTTCTTTACTCAATGAACTATTTCAAATCTAATCAGATGAAATTCCAAATTAAACGGGAAATGAAGTGATCACATGATACCTATTCATATTAATGAAGAACGCAAATTCAAAACGATTTCTGTTGTTGTTAAGTTCAAGACACCTATCAACAAAGAAACTGTAACAGAGCGTGCACTGCTCAGTAAAATACTCACGAAATCAACAGCCAAATATCCGACAGAACAACTCCTTCACGATGCACTGGCTGATTGTTATGGAGCAAATGTCTATAGTTATGTCACTAAACAAAAAACAGCTCACGTCGTGACCATTGGTATAGATATGATCAATGACAAATATTTGAGCCATCCAGAAAATTTGTTCAAGCGTGGACTTGAAATATTATCAGAAGTGATTCAACGGCCCGTCATTGAAAATAATCAGTTCAACGCACATAAAGTTTCAATAGAGAAAAAATTACTGCAGGCACGATTTGAAGCTATCAAAGATAATAAAACGCAGTACGGCTATCAGCAGCTTATGAAAGAAATGTTCAAAGGACATGATTACCGGTACCCCAGCTATGGGATTGAAGAGAAATTAAATGAGGTGACACCGCAGTCACTCTATCATGCGTATCGTTCAATGATCAATGAAGACGAGAAAGAAATCTTTGTGATCGGAGATATTGAAGCCGCTGATGTGAAGGATAACATCAAACATTATTTAGCGCTGCCGCAGGGGACTGCTGTCCTTGATACTTTTCAGCTCGAGCAACCGGCAGAACCTATCTATATTACTGAGCAGACAGATACGACGCAGGCCAAGATCAATATCGGGATGACAGCAGATGTCAACTACGGAACAACATCCTACTTCGCTCTCATCGTATTCAATCAAATTTTCGGCGGCGATGTTACTAGTCTATTATTCATGAATGTCAGAGAAAAAATGAGTCTCGCTTATCAAATTCATTCACAGATCGATGCAAGACTTGGCTATATCTATGTGATTGCAGGCGTCAACAAAGAAACAAAAGAACTCACTGTGAAAACTATTCTAGATCAGCTTGCGCTCATTAAAGAGGGTGAGTTTGATGAAGCATTAATACATACAGCTAAAACAATGCTCATTACACATAAAAAAGAAACATTTGACCGTCCAAAAGGATGGATAGAAACAACCTATGCTAAAGGATTTGATGATATTGAGCTGACCACACAAGAGTGGATCCAAGGAATTGGCCGGGTGACAGCTCAAGATGTGATCGATGTGGCACAGCATATCCATGTCCATACGATATATTGTCTAGCAAATGAGGTGCAATCATGAGAGAAATCATTTATGAGCAGATTGATGAAGCGTTATACGAAACGACATTGACTAATGGATTGAAACTGTTTCTCATCCCTAAAAAAGGATTCCAGAAAACGTATGTGACATTGACCACACGGTACGGCTCGCTGCATAACCAGTTCGTACCGTTCAATGAGACACAAATGATTAAAATGCCTGAAGGAATTGCACATTTTCTTGAACATAAGATGTTCGAAAAAGAAGATGGCGATATGTTCAATTCATTCTCAGTGAACGGTGCCTCTGCTAATGCATTCACATCATACGATCGGACGAGCTATTTGTTTACGGCTATTGATCACGTTGAAGAGAACATTAAACTCCTTCTCAAGATGGTGCAGGAGCCGTATTTCTCAAAAGAGTCGGTTGAGAAGGAAATCGGCATTATTGCTGAAGAAATTCAAATGTATCAAGATCAACCGAACTACCGGCTGTACTATCAAACGCTGCAGGGATTATACCATCATCATCCTGTGAAAGAAGATATCGCCGGCAGCATCGCGTCCATTAATGAAATTACTGCAGACAAACTTTACAGCTGCTATCACACGTTCTACCGTCCTGAAAACATGGTGATGTTTATTGTAGGGAATATTAATCCTGAAGAGATTGCACAGATTGTAGAAGACAATCAGTACACGACAGATGACACTACTTACTTTCCTGAAACAGCAGTCATCAATGAGCCGTCTTCTATTCATGAAGCGACATTGATACAGTCAGCAGACGTACAGCAGCCTAAAATGATGCTTGCTATCAAAACAGAGCTGCATCAACGGGAGCAGTCATTGATTAAAACGGAATTAGAAGTGTCATTTATACTTGACTTATTGTTTGGTGAGCAGACAGAATTCTATCAGGAACTGCTGGCTGATGACTTGATCGATGATACATTCGGTTATAATTTTACATTGGAACCTACGTTTTCCCATATCTTTATTGCAGGTTCTACAAAGCAGCCGGATGCGCTGAAAGAACGCATTATGGAACGCCTATCTGCTAAGTCGTTTAAAGAAGATGATTTCAACAGGCTTGTCAAACAGACCATCGGAGAATATATTTCAAGTTTAAATTCACCTGAATATATCGCGAATCAGTTTACACGTTATTATTTCAATGATGCAGTGCTATTCGACATTCTACCGTTACTGGAAACGCTCACTTTGGCTGACAGCTTGAAAACTTTTGAGACCATTGATGTGACAAATATGACAGACAGCCGGTTAATCCCTAATGGCTGACTATCTTGTGACAGGGGGAAGCGGTGATATTGGCCGTGCAGTAGTTGATAGATTGCTCGATGAAGGGCATCGTGTCATCTGTCACTACTTTGCTGCTGATGTAACACTGCTGAAAGAACGCTGGCACAGTAAGCCAGTCACATTCTGGCAGGCAGATTTAACAGTAGAGCTGGTCAACCAGCCTGATTTCTGTAACGATATAGATGGTCTGATCTATGCCGCTGGGACGGCACACTACGAACTGCTGCAGGATATGTCATCTGAGGCGATTGATAAACAATATGCGATCCATCTCAAAAATCTGATCAAGCTTGTACAGTGGATAGTTCCTGCGCTTGTCTCTAAACAATGTGGTAATATAGTGATAATCAGTTCGATCTGGGGAGAAACGGGAGCCGCTATGGAATCCATCTATTCAACAATGAAATCCGGACAGTTAGGGTTCACTAAGGCAATGGCAAAAGAACTGGCACCCAGTCATATTACAGTTAACGCGGTAACACCAGGGCTTGTTCAAGGGAAAATGACCGATATCTTTCCTGAAGAAGAGCTGAAAATGATTCGTGAAGATATTCCTCAAGGTGAACTTGTACTTCCTCACGAGATCGCTCATATGGTCAGTTACCTGCTGGATGAGCGGTCGAGACATGTGACAGGACAAGTACTGAGAATTAATGCCGGGTGGCTGATATAGGGGGACTAGCAATGCATAAAGAATGGTATCTCGAGTACGAAATAAAATTAAACAGACCAGGATTGTTAGGAGATGTATCCAGCCTGCTTGGTACATTAGGCATCAGCATCATCACTATTAATGGTGTCGATCAAGGACGCCGGGGATTACTGCTGAAAACAGACGATATGGAAAAAGTGTCGCGTTTTGAAAATATCGTGAAATCACTTGAAGAAATTGAAATCACTAAGCTGCGTACCCCGCAGCTGAGAGACCGTCTGGCCGTTAGACATGGTCGTTATATCAAACGGGATCTGGATGACAGAAAAACATTTCGATTTGTCAGAAAAGAACTCGGGATACTAGTTGATTTTATGGCAGAACTATTCAAGGAAGAAGGCCATTGTCTGGTCGGTATCCGTGGAATGCCTCGTGTAGGCAAGACAGAATCCATCGTGGCAGCTAGTGTCTGTGCCCATAAGAAATGGCTGTTTATTTCGTCGACGATGATTAAACAGACTGNNATGGTAATTATATTTACATTATTGACGGAGCAGTCAGCGCGAAGCAGACGGATATGAAGCATATGCAGCTCATCAATGAAGTGATGACATTACCCGCTGTAAAGGTGATAGAGCACCCGGATTTATTTGTTGAGAACAGCAATTTCACTCTGGATGACTTTGATTACATTATTGAACTCAGAGAGACTGAAGACCAGCAGATAACGTATGAGCAGGTCAGCAAAAATAATTTATTCAGTAATGAGGGCTTCGGATTTTTTGAGTAAGGAGGTCATGACATGCAGCAAATAGGACGTAAACTGAAACAAAAACGTGAATCGCTCGGTATGACACTGGTTGACCTTGAAAACAAGATTAAAATCCAGCGGAAATATATCGAAATGATTGAGCGCAATGACTTTGAATCGCTTCCTAATCCGGGATATACCGCTGGATTCATTGAGAAATATGCTAAAAGTGTGAATTTAAACGCTGATGCCCTGCTTAAAGAGCATGCTGATGAACTGCCTCAAGAGCGGTTATCTGCTGTTGATGCCAGAAAACAGTTGAAAAATGAGTCTCCAGTCAACGTCAAAAAAGATGACCAGTTGATTAGACCGTTAATTATTTCGCTGCTAGGATTAGCGCTTGCCATCAGCGTGATCTANNATCAAAATTGCTGTTTAAGTCGACAGATGACGGCTGGATGGCTGGAGACATTAACGAAAGCCGCAATGTCAAAGTCGAAGCAAAAGAAGAAAAATCGAAAGCGGCTGCTGAAGACAAGAAGAAAGAGCAGCCTAAAAAGCTTGAAAAACAAAAAACAGCAGTGCAAACATCTGTTAAATATAAATCATTTGACGGTGCTGCATTAAGTTATGACGTATCTACTAACGACCAGATTGATCTCAAAGTGAAGTCAGATGTATCAACTTGGATTCAAGTGTATGATGATCAAAATAAGCGGTATGCCTATCAGGAAGTGAAGAATAAGACGATGACCATCGATAAAAATGTGAAGACAGTGACTTTAATTTCCGGTAATTCTACAGCGCTTGAAGTCTTCATTAATAATCAGAAGGTTGATGTGCCGAAGACGGCAGAAAACATTATTACGAGAACGTATCAGTTCTCAATAGAACAAACAGATTAACAGGGGAAGTAGGTTGTAGAATGAACATTCCGAATCAAATTACAGTCGCTCGTGTACTGTTGATTCCTATCTTTTTAATTTTTTTACTAGCGGATTTTGATATGGGTGACATTAGTATACTTGGCAGTTATGACATGCGTATTGAACAATTCATCGGAGCACTGATATTTATTTTTGCATCTTTGACTGATTGGGTGGACGGCTATCTTGCGAGAAAATGGCAATTAGTGACCAACATGGGGAAATTCCTTGATCCACTGGCAGATAAACTGCTTGTATCATCCGGGTTGATCGCTCTAGTTGAACTCAATGTACTGCCTTCATGGATGGTGATCATTATTGTTGCCCGTGAGTTTGCGGTGACAGGGCTAAGACTCCTTCAAGTGGAGCAGGGCTTTGTGTCTGCAGCAGGGAAACTCGGCAAAATCAAAACAGCTGTAACGATGGTGGCCATGACATTGATGCTGTTGAATGAACCACTGGTTAACTGGGTCGGCTTCAGCACTGGTTACTGGTTGATGTACGTGGCGGTATTCTTTACCATTCTATCAGGAATCGAATATTTCTATCATGGCCGCGATGTCTTCAAAAATTCAAAATAACCAATCATATCGAATACAGAATATCCCGAAAGCTGAAAAGACCTCTAACTTTCGGGATATTTTTATTTGATGAAATTTAATAAGCTTAAGTTTTTCCATCAAATAATAGGGGTATCGATAGCAGATTACTTCAAATGCTGTCTTTATTCCATTAAATTCAGCACGAAAAAATACGAACAAACGTTTGCTTTTTGCTTGCTATTTGGTCGATAAATCAGTATAGTAATACATATAGGAACGACACAAATCAGCTAATAACACGAGTGTTATTAAGGAGGATATACATTTGAACGAACGTCAAAAAGCATTAGATACAGTCATTAAAAGTATGGAAAAATCCTTTGGTAAAGGGGCAGTCATGAAACTTGGAGAAAGCGCAAACCGCAGTATTTCTACTGTTTCAAGCGGCTCTATTACATTGGACGGTGCATTAGGTGTAGGGGGTTATCCAAAAGGAAGAATCATTGAAATCTATGGCCCTGAAAGTTCAGGTAAAACGACGGTAGCACTTCATGCGATTGCTGAAGTTCAGGCACAGGGCGGTGTCGCTGCATTTATTGATGCTGAGCATGCGCTTGATCCTGCTTATGCTCAAAAATTAGGTGTAGATATCCATGAGCTGTATCTCTCACAGCCGGACCACGGTGAACAAGGACTTGAGATAGCAGAAGCATTCGTACGAAGTGGTGCTGTAGATATTATCGTTGTCGATTCAGTTGCTGCCTTAACACCGAAAGCAGAGATTGAAGGCGAAATGGGTGACTCACACATGGGTCTTCAAGCGCGTTTAATGTCACAGGCATTACGTANNCCCTTAAATTCTACAGTTCTGTCCGTCTGGAAGTTAGACGTGCTGAACAGTTGAAACAAGGTGTGGAAGTTGTCGGTAACCGTACTAAAATCAAAGTAGTCAAAAATAAAGTAGCACCGCCATTCCGTGTGGCAGAAGTCGATATTATGTACGGGCAGGGGATATCACGTGAAGGTGAAATCATTGATTTAGGTTCAGAACACGAAATCATCCAGAAGTCTGGTGCTTGGTATTCATATAACGGCGAACGAATGGGTCAAGGTAAAGAGAATGTTAAATTATACTTGAAAGAAAACCCTGAAGTGCTCAAAGAAATCGATTTGAAGATTCGTCAGGAGCTGGGAATTATTCCTAAGGACGATAAAGAAACAGCTGATACTGAAACAGAGGCTCCTGAAAACAAAATGGATGATCTGTTCGAGGATGAATTGGTATAATTTTCACGATAAAACTGAAGTCCGTGCGACTTCAGTTTTTGTCTGTTAATAAATATGATGAGCACCTTGACTTTACTACACGGCAAAAAGTACAATTAAGTTATATAATTATAAAATTATATATTGTTAACTCTCAATGGATAACTAGATAATTAAGCAAAAGGAGGTGTTTATGTTATGCTATACACCTTATGCATTTTGCTTGGCATCATTCTAGGAGTTGCTGCCGGTTATTATCTAGCAAAGACGAATTTGACGAACCAGCAGATTCAAGCGAGACAAACTGGTGATCATATTGTTAAAGAAGCTAGAAAAGAAGCTGAAAGTCTGAAAAAGGAAAAGCTGCTTGAAGCGAAGGAAGAATATCAGCTTCGGAGCGATCGTTTAGAAGAAGAATATCGGGATAGACGATCAGACTTATCAAGACATGAGGCAAGGCTACTTCAAAAAGAAGAGAATTTAGATCGAAAAAGCGACCTTCTGGACAAGAAGGATGAGCTTTTAGAACAAAAGGAATCTAAAATTGAAGCAAAACAACATCAAGTTGATGCGTTAGAGCAAAGTGTTCAAGATATTATAGTGAAACATGAACAAGAACTGATACGCATCTCCGGACTGACTCAAGATGAAGCGAAGCAGGAAATTATTGACCAGGTCGAAGAAGAACTCTCTCATGACATAGCAGTATTAGTTAAAGAGAAAGAACAAGAAGCAAAAGATACGGTCGACAAGAAGGCGAAGATGCTTCTTGCAACGACTGTACAGCGTTTAGCAGCAGACCATACATCAGAATCAACGGTATCTGTCATCAATTTACCGAATGATGAGATGAAAGGACGGATCATCGGCCGTGAAGGACGAAACATCCGGACGCTTGAGACCCTGACAGGGATCGATTTAATCATCGATGATACACCGGAAGCAGTCATTCTGTCTGGGTTTGACCCGATTAGACGTGAAATCGCGAAGATTGCGCTTGAAAACCTTGTCTCAGACGGTCGTATCCATCCAGGCCNNAAGAAATGGTCGAAAAAGCCCGCCGCTCTGTCGATGAAGTCATCAGAGAAGCAGGGGAAGCGGCGACGTTTGAACTTGGCATCCACAATCTGCATCCTGACTTAGTGAAAATACTCGGCCGTATGAAGTACCGGACGAGCTATGGTCAGAACGTGCTGAAGCACTCTGTGGAAGTGGCTCACTTAGCAGGGATGATGGCAGCAGAGCTCGGTGAAGATGTCACGCTCGCAAAACGTGCAGGCTTACTTCACGATATCGGTAAAGCGATTGACCATGAAGTAGAAGGCAGTCACGTTGAGATCGGGGTAGACCTTGCGAAGAAATACAAGGAGCATCCTGTCGTGATCAACGCGATTCATTCGCACCATGGTGATGTGGAACCGACGTCTGTCATCTCTATTCTTGTCGCGGCTGCAGACGCACTGAGCGCTGCAAGACCGGGCGCAAGACGGGAGACGCTTGAGAACTACGTAAGACGTCTCTCACGCCTTGAAGAGATCGCTGAAAGCTATGATGGTGTTGAGAAGTCATTCGCCATCCAGGCGGGCCGAGAAATCCGCATCATCGTCACACCGGAAGAAGTGGACGACTTGAAAGCACACCGTCTTGCACGGGATATCAAGAATCAGATTGAAGAAGAACTGCAGTATCCAGGACACATTAAAGTCACTGTTGTGAGAGAAATGCGTGCAGTCGAATATGCGAAATAATTGATACAAATCAGATAACTCTCAGAGCCATAAGGCTTTGAGGGTTATTTTTGTAAATTACTGACTAAGGAAATGATTATATGCCTATAGAACCAATGATGATATTAGATTTAATTTTGCTAGTTTCTGTCTGTTAATCAATAATGTTCTTAAAAAAGTGATTTCATTATCGCGTCAGCTGATCAATTTTTATGTTACAGTAATTGAGAGTATGAGGAAGGGAACGACGGTATGACGAATAAAATGATGAGATGGATAATAGGCATTGTTCTTGTTGTCACGATGCTGTTTGCCGGTATATACGGCTTCATTCAGTACAAAGTGAGCACTGTGCAGGAGCACGTTGCTGAATACATGGTGAAAGAACAGCACGTGAAGAAAGAGGACTTCAAGGCAAAAGGATTTATGGCCAACAGAAGCGGTGACAAAAACTACATGGTGGAAGTGAAAGTAAAAGATGATCCGAACTACTATTACTACTACCGGACTAATAAAGACCAAGTGAATCTNNGACTAATAAAGACCAAGTGAAACTTGATTTTTACTTGGATGAAAATAATAAGCAGCATTTTAAGGAATAAAGGAGTAAATCATGAGACTATTATTTATCGGTGATATTGTCGGTGCGATCGGCCGCGATATGCTGGAGACGTATTTACCGCAGCTGAAGAGTCAATATAGACCGAACGTAACCATCGTGAACGGCGAGAATGCAGCTCACGGCCGCGGCATCACAGAGAAAATCTACAAGTCAATGATGACGCAGGGCGTGGATATGGTGACGCTCGGCAATCATACGTATGGTCAGCGTGAGGTCTATGACTTTCTGGATCAGGACATCAAGATGATCCGGCCTGCGAACTATCCAGCCGAGGCACCTGGTGTCGGCATGAAGATGGTGCGTTTCAATCAGGACAAGCTTGCGGTGATCAATCTGCAGGGCCGGGCGTTTATGCCGGCGATTGACTGTCCGTTCAAGAAGGCGGACGAACTGATCACTGAAGCGCGAAAAGAGACGCCTTATATATTCGTTGACTTCCATGCGGAGACGACGTCTGAGAAAGGTGCGATGGGTTATTATCTGGACGGCCGTGTCAGTGCGGTTGTCGGCACGCATACGCATATTCAGACGGCTGATGAGCGGGTGCTGCCGGGCGGCACAGGGTTTATTACAGATGTGGGGATGACGGGCCATTACGACGGTATACTGGGTATTAATAAGGACGAGGTCATCCACCGCTTCCTGACGGCACTGCCGGTCAAACACGTGCTGCATGATACCGGCCGCGGCGTGCTATCCGGTGTATTCATCGAGCTTGATAAAGCAGGCCGCACGAAAAAGATTGAGCGGATTTTAATCAATGACGATCATCCGTATATCGGCCATTAGTATGATTTTCATGTGAAAACCTTCACCAGACATGTTCTGGCGGAGGTTTTCTGTTATATTAGATGAAGAGAATTCGAGGAGGTTAGTGATGTGAGATCACAAATTTCGTGGAAAGTTGGCGGACAGCAAGGTGAAGGGATTGAATCAACAGGTGAGATCTTTTCAACAGCATTAAATAGACAAGGGTACTACCTTTATGGATATAGACATTTTTCGAGCCGTATTAAAGGCGGCCATACAAATAATAAAATTCGTGTCTCTACGACACCGGTCTACGCAATCAGCGATGACTTAGATATATTGGTGGCATTCGATCAGGAGACGATTGATTTAAACTATCACGAATTAAATGAGAACGGTATTATTTTAGCAGACGGTAAATTCACGCCTGAAAAACCAGAAGATTATAAGGGTTTATTTGTCGAAATTAATTTCACTGAAATTGCTAAGGCGCTTGGTACAGCATTGATGAAAAACATGGTGGCTGTTGGTGCAACTGCACAGTTACTAGGGATTTCATTAGCGCCATTTGAGCAGCTGGTTGAATCGCTGTTCAAGAAAAAAGGCGACAAAATTGTGGAATTGAATAAACAGGCCTTGCAGCTTGGTGTAGAAGAGATGATTAAGTACGGCAGCGAAATCGGTGATACTTTTAATCTCGAGCATAGCAACGAGGATGGTCATCTATTTATGANNGGTGGTGCACGTTTTATGGCGGCTTATCCTATTACTCCTGCGTCGGAGATCATGGAATACATGATTGATAAATTACCGCAGTTCAATGGGACAGTCATTCAGACTGAAGATGAGATTGCAGCGGCTGTCATGGCAATTGGTGTCAACTACGCCGGTGTCAGAGCATTTACAGCATCTGCTGGACCAGGGTTATCATTGATGATGGAGGCTATCGGTCTCAGTGGTATGACGGAACAGCCATTTGTTGTCATCAATACGATGCGCGGCGGCCCATCAACAGGATTACCGACTAAGCAGGAGCAGTCTGATTTAATGCAGATGATCTACGCCACCCACGGCGATATTCCAAAAATCGTCGTAGCACCGACAACAGCAGAAGATGCTTTCTATACAACGGTGGAAGCTTTTAATTTAGCTGAGCAGTACCAATGTCCAGTCATTATTTTAAGTGACCTCCAGTTATCACTCGGTAAACAGACAGTCCCGCAATTGGATTACAGCCGAATCAAAATTGAACGCGGCAGCTTAGTGACAGACGTTCCCGAAAGAGATGATAAATCATACTTCAACCGCTACGAAGTAACAGAGTCAGGCGTTTCTCCGCGGACGATTCCCGGCACTAAAAATGGTATCCATCACGTCACAGGGGTGGAACACGGTGAAGACGGCAAGCCATCTGAGAGCCCGGTCAACCGTATTAAACAGATGAAAAAACGGATGGAAAAAATCGCTGACTTAAAAATTTCACAANNTCATTGGATTTATTTCTACTTACGGAGCCATTGAAGAAGCGATGGATCGTGTTGATGCCTCAGTGAATCATCTGCATATCAAGCAGCTTCATCCATTTCCGACAGCAGAAGTACAGGCTGCATTCGACAAAGCGAACAAAGTCATTGTTGCTGAAAACAACTATCAGGGACAACTGGCACAGATCATCAAAATGAATGTGAACCATCAGAATAAAATTCATAACTTTGTGAAGTACGATGGGACACCTATTTTGCCACATGAAATTGAACAAGAAATCAATTCTGTTGTGACTGCAAAGGAGTTATTATAAATGGCTACATTTAAAGATTTCAGAAATGACGTTAAACCAAACTGGTGTCCTGGCTGTGGTGATTTCTCAGTGCAGGCTGCCATTCAAAAAGCAGCTGCCGGCGTCGGTCTCGAACCTGAGAATTTAGCGCTGATCACGGGTATCGGATGTTCAGGACGTCTATCCGGCTATGTCAATTCATATGGATTTCACTCCATCCACGGCAGAGCACTACCGCTTGCACAAGGCGTGAAAATGGCGAATCAGGAGCTGACTGTCATCGCGTCAGGCGGCGATGGTGATGGTTTTGCTATCGGGATGGGACATACCGTCCATGCNNGCAATATAGATATCACTTATATTGTGATGGACAATCAAATTTACGGTTTGACTAAAGGGCAGACTTCACCAAGTTCTGCTCCTGGATTTGTGACGAAAACAACGCCGCACGGGGCTATCGAGCACAACGTATCCCCCTTGCAGCTTGCATTGACAAGTGGTGCTACATTTATTGCTCAAAGTTTTTCTTCTGATATTAAAGAACTGACAGCCATTATTGAAGCGGGTATCCAGCATAAAGGATTCTCTTTCATCAATGTCTTTTCACCATGCGTCACTTATAATAAAGTGAATACATATGACTGGTTTAAAGAAAATATTACAAAGCTCAGCACGATTGAAAATTATGATCCTTCAAATAAAGGACTAGCATTATCAACAGTTGCTGAACATGACGGCTTAGTGACAGGGATAGTGTACCAGGATACAGAGACAAAAAGCTATGCTGAACAGATTGAGTCATACAGCCCATCACTTGCCAAAGAAAATATTGAAATAAAAGAAGAAGATTTCAACGAACTTATGTTACAATTTAAATAATCACATCTTGTGAAATTAATGAAAAACACTAGGGGAGCACAATAGTGCTGAGACTGGATATTTCCTAAACCCTTATCGACCTGATCTAGTTAATGCTAGCGGAGGGAAGTGTCCTTGCACACAACCCTTCTGTGGTTGTGTGTTTTTTTATAGGAGGAACTGTCGTGAAGAAGGTTTTAATGGTAGGAATGTCTTGTGTCATTCTTGCTGCATGTGGTAATGATGCTGTAAAAAACAACGAGAAAAGTACGGATTCCAAAGACTTAAAAAAAGTAACATTAATGCTTGACTGGACAACGAATACGAATCATACAGGAATATTTGTTGCAAAAGCGAACGGCTACTTTAAGGCGCATGGACTTGATGTAACGATTAAAACACCTGGTGACGTGACGTCGGATCAGCTCGTCGCTGCCAACAAAGTGCAGTTCGGTATTAGCTCACAGGAGCTGGTGACGCAATCGAGAGATGAGGGAATTCCTGTCAAGTCAATCGGTGCCATTATCCAACATAATACGAGCGGCTTCATGAGTCTTAAATCTAAAAACATCGAATCACCGAAAGATTTTGAAGGAAAAACATACGGGGGATTTGGTGCACCGATTGAAGAACCGGTCATTGAAGCTGTGATGGACAAAGAAGATGCCGACATAAAAAAAGTGAAGATGGTCAATATAGGTAACACCGACTTTTTTACCGCGTCAAAGAAAAATATCGATTTTGCATGGGTATTTTATGGATGGACGGGGATTGAAGCACAGACCCGAGGGGAACAGGTCAACATGCAGTACTTAGTGGATTACGATAAAAATCTCGACTACTATACTCCAGTNNACACTCCGGTGTTCATCGCCAATGAAAGATACATCAAGTCAGACAGTGAGACGGTCAAAGCATTTATGCAGTCAGTGAAAGAAGGCTATGAGTATGCCATTCAGCAACCAGAGAAAAGTGCGGATATATTGATTAAAGAAGCGCCTGAACTAAAAGACAAGCGTGAACTTGTAGAAAAAAGTCAGAACTACTTAAAAGATAAATATCAGGACGATGCCGCAAGCTGGGGGATGCATGATACTGCTGTCTGGAAAAACTATGCGGACTTTATGAAGAAGAATCAAGTCATTCATAATGATTTCAATGCCGAAGAAGCATTTACAAACGAATTTGTGGAGGATTAATATGGCTAATACATTGATGAGTATTCAGATTATCCCGAAAACACCGAACGGCGAGGACGTAATTCCTTATGTGGATGAAGCGATTGATATAATCGACCGTTCTGGACTACCTTACATTGTATCACCGCTCGAAACGACCATCGAAGGCACTATGAGTGAACTCCTGCCGTTGATTGATCAGATGAATCGTCGTTTGATGGATATGAATTGTACGAGCATTATTTCTCAAGTGAAATTTTATCATGGGCATGACGTGTCGATGACTGAACTAGTAAAAAAATATCGATGAAATATTACATTAAATTCAGCCTCTTCATGATTGTGCTGCTGGTCATCTGGGAATTGCTTGTCAGAGGGCTTCATGTCGACGCTTATACGTTACCAGCACCGAGCGCTATTTTTCATGAGTTCTTCACAGGCTTCAATGACTACCGTGTGCATCTCATACCTACCATTTTACTCGTACTTGCAGGTATTATCATTTCAGTAGTTGTAGGTGTGCTGGTGGCTGTGCTGCTCCATTTAGTGACTGTGCTTGAACCATTTATCTATCCGCTGCTCATTATGAGTCAGAATATCCCGGTCATTGTGATTGCGCCGCTGCTTGTCATTTGGTTTGGTTTTGGTCTGCTGCCGAAGCTGCTTGTCATTACACTGATCTGTTTTTTCCCGATTACAGTTAGTCTGCTTGAAGGGTTTAAGGCTGCAGATGAAGATCTCATCAAATATATGAAGATTAGCGGTGCCACTAAAATGCAGCTGTTTACTAAGTTGGAGTGGCCGAATGCTATGCCGTATTTGTTCAACGGACTTAGAATTGCTGGTACATATTCGGTCATGGGAGCTATTATTTCTGAGTGGCTTGGCAGTGATAAAGGGCTCGGTAAATATATGATTATTTCCCAGCGTGCGTTTCAAGTGGACAAAGTATTTGTAGCCATTGTCTGGATCATATTGTTTGCGTTGATCATCTATAGTGTCATTCAGCTGCTTGAACGAAAGGTGGTGAAATGGCATCGTGACTAATTTATTGGAGATACATCAAATCTCTCACAACTTTGGCACTCACGATGTTTTAAAGGAGCTGTCATTGAATGTCAGAGAAGGGGAATTTGTGACATTGATTGGACCTTCCGGAAGCGGTAAGTCAACACTTTTTAATATTACCGGAGGGTTATTGAAACCTAGCTCTGGAGAGGTTCTATTAAATGGACAGTCCATCATTGGGCAGACCGGTCATGTTTCCTACATGCCTCAGACACCTTCACTTATGCCGTGGCGTACCGTACTCGAAAATGTAGAATTAGGTCAGGAGGTTCAAGGTCATGTTAACCGTGAACGGACGATGCAGCTGCTTAAACGCTGTGGCTTTGATGACATCAAAGAGGCAATGCCGAGTACATTATCCGGCGGCATGCGTCAGCGTGTCTCTTTTATTAGAGCATTGAATAGTGCGGGAGATTTAATGCTGCTTGATGAGCCGTTCAGTGCATTGGATGAAGTGACACGCATTGATATGCAGCAATGGCTGAAAGAAATATTAGCACTGGAGAAGCGAACAGTGCTGATGATTACCCATAGCATTGAAGAAGCGATTAAGCTGTCCGACAAAATTGCAGTGTTAGAAGGTAAGCCGGCCACGATCAAGCAAATATACGATACGTCTCACATGACGAGTCATGAGGCACTTCGTCAAGAACTGCTGGAATTATTAAGAACATAAAACATAAAACCACTTCTCAAGTGAGAAGTGGTTATTTTTTTCGTCTGTCTGTTAATCCTTTTAGACCACTGATCACTGC
>DJUI01000022.1:21795-22541 GCA_002438305.1 Staphylococcaceae bacterium UBA6286
CTAAAATAATCACTATCAATACAATTTCGAAGTTATCTTTGACGATAGGGAAGTTGCCGAAGAAATAACCAAGTCCGAGACAAATCGCGACCCAGAGGACAGCGCCGATGATGTTATAGATAATGAAATAGCTGTAATTCATGCGACTGGCACCTGCGACAAAAGGAATAAACGTTCGAATAAATGGCATGAAACGTGCAAAAACAATTGTTTTTCCGCCGTACTGATTAAAAAAATCAGTCGCTTTAGCCAGATGTTCTGTTTTTATCAAACGGCCGAATGTTTTATGATTGGTCACACCGAGACCCGTCACTTTACCAATATGATAGTTCACTGTATCACCGATCACTGCAGTGACCGCACAGACTATAAAGAGCAGCCAGATGTTCAGTGCACCTTGAGGCGCGAGTGCCCCAGCAGCAAAGAGCAGGGAATCTCCCGGCAGAAATGGCATGATGACGAGACCTGTCTCAACAAAAATAATTAAAAACAATATCGCATAAGTGGCCGTTCCGTAATCTTTGACGATATTGATAAGATGTTCATCAATATGAAGAATAAAATCAATTAAAGTAGCAAGAAGGTTCATATAACGGCTCCGTTTCCAATTATTTCAGTCTATCTCATTATAATGATGAGTGATTTCTTAATCAACAGATTTATCATTACCACAGAAGGCAAGATTGTGGCATAATATTTATAAATATATCGGAAAACGAAAGAATGGTGATGGAATGAAAGTAATA
>DJUI01000014.1:0-1651 GCA_002438305.1 Staphylococcaceae bacterium UBA6286
CGGGTAAAACGATTTACGAAGACGGTACAGTTGCAGCAGGTAGTGTAGTTTCTAGAGATGTAGAAACAGAATCATTGGTCGTAGGATCTCCTGCTAAAGAAATTCGAAAAGTTCCAGAGAATCAGCTTCTCAGAAATCAGGTGTAATAGTGGAGATATGGATTTTTAATCATTATGCTATTGGACCTGGTACAACTGGTGGTACTAGACACTATGATTTAGCAAAACACTTAGTTAAAAAAGGGAATAAAGTTAAAATTTTTGCATCTTCATTTAATCACCAAACAAGAACTGAAGAGCATTTATTTAATAAAGAACTCTACAAAATTTCACATTATGATGGAGTTGAATTTATCTGGATTAAAACTCATCCATATCAAGGAAATAATCATCACAGAGTNNTGGATGGAACACCTGATATAGTAATAGGAAGTTTAGTTCATCCATTAGCGGCATTTTTAGGCTATAAAGTTTCAAAAAAGAAGAAAACACTCTTCTATTTTGAAGAAAGAGATTTATGGCCACAAACATTAATTGATTTAGGGAAGTTATCAAAGAAGAACCCGGCTATAAAAATAATGTATAGAATGGAAAAATTCTTATACACCAAATCTGATAGAATTATTGTCTTGTTTGAAAATGCAAAATCATATGTTTCAAGTACANNAATGTGTATTCCCAATGGAATTGATATGGATAGACTTTCAGATATAGATGAAAATTTACCAGATAATATGAAGCGCTATTTTGAATCAAATAAAGAGTCTATAAATATTGTATATGCTGGAACGCATGGAATGGCCAACAACTTGGAGATCATATTGGAAGCTGCAAAGGAATTACAAGATGAAAATGTTAATTTCTTATTTGTAGGGGATGGACCTAATAAAAGTCATTTAATAAACATAAGAGACAGGGAAGAATTAAAAAATGTTTCATTTTTCGATCCTGTAAAAAAAGAACTCATTCCAAAAATCTTACAATCATCAGATATTGGATTATTACCTTTAAAAAATTCACCTGTTTTTAAATGGGGAATTAGTCCAAATAAATTATTTGATTATATGTCGAATAAACTTCCTGTTATATTACTTTGTGATATAGAAGACTCTCCAGTTCAGAGAGCTGAATCAGGTTATACAATTAAAACAAATTTTAAAGAAAATCTGGTATCTATATTAAAAAATATTGATAAAAAGTCTCTCAATTTAATGGGAGAAAAAGGATACATTTATGTTAAAGAAAATCATAACTGGGAGATGCTGTCTGACAAATTAATTAAAGCTATAGAAAATGATTTAGAACATATTTAAGAATATGGAGAATTTATATATTCTTGCAATTATAAACAAACCAAGGCAGCCGATGAGGCTGTCTTGGTTTGTTTAGATGAGGATCAGTCTACTGTCTAAACCCTTTCCAATGCTTCACTTGATGCTCAAATGTATCATCATCAACCATCACTCGGTTCATCAAGTACTCATAATCATCCGTCGTCACCGCCGCGGGAGCGAGTATATAGGCATAGTCGAATCCTGCGTCTTTAATGACTTTTATCGTGTCATCAGTCGCATTCCCATACGGATATGCAAAGGTCTTCACATCAATCCCGAGTTCCTTCTTAAGCGTCTTCTTACTCTTCACCAAATCCG
>DJUI01000014.1:1804-8317 GCA_002438305.1 Staphylococcaceae bacterium UBA6286
AGGGCGTTTGTAACCATCGTCTTGTCGCCGTCATCAAACGACAGCCAGACGCATCCTTTCGGGAACTGCTGTGTTTCGTAGCTGTGCTGCAGTTCTTTCTCCGACACGAACGTCGCCCCGTGTTCTGTCATCCACTTGAGCTGTGCATCGAAGTCTTCCTGAAACACACTGTACTTCTGCAGTTCATTGCTGTTCGACATCGTCTTCAGCATGCGTTCGTACAAGTTCCCGCTTCTGATTCTATGGTAGTTCAGCGCAAGACAGCTGTTCTCTGATTCCAATGTTTTGTAGTCTTCTGTTGACTTGTCGTTAATAATGTTACGGTAGATCCACCATCCAAGTGCCATCACGATGATCAGGATAACGATCCAGAGAAGGATGCGTCTGGCTTTAGCCATGAGCTTTCTCGACTTTCTCGTCTCTGATCGGATTGCGTTCGAATGTGATGGTCTTAGCACTCTGCAGTTCTTCGTAGACGTCTCGCTGGATATAGTTCAAGTTCAGCAGTTCGTCTGTCGTCGTTGCTCCTGGATACTTCCGGCGGCTGAGTCTGCCGTAGCGCAGTTTGTTGTACAGCCCCCAGAAGTAGAACAGTCCGAAGATGAAGAGGGTGTAGTACAAGAGTGAGGCACTGAAGTTAATGATGTCATTGTTCTTCAAGTTCAGTACAATGCGCAGAATGTTGACGATATCAATGGGCAGTTTGAAATATGCAGCGATGAAGAACGTCACGGCATACAAGACATACAGCCAGAGCAATGTAGAGAGGATGAACATGAAGGTTTCAACGACCGGATTTTTCTTCGTTCTGACGATTAAGTCGTTTCTTCTCTGTTTCCTCTGTCGGGACTTGACCATACTGCATAACCTCCTTTGATTCGTGATTTGATGGCCTTCGGAAATGCGACGACAGCAATTGCTGCATTGATGATCCAGTAGACGAACGGATACCAGGCAATCCAGAAGTACATCTTACTGACGTTATCGTACCTCGCGTCGATCAACAGCGACACGGTCAGCTGTATGACTGCGACGATGGTCAATGTGAATGCTGAGAATGTTAACAGCAGCATCAAGTCCTGGAATGAGTTGACTTGAAACAGCAGGTAGTAGATAGTGAGCAGGAACAGTGAATAGCTCCAGAAGATACTGAGCCATTGTTCGATGTAGATCGGCCAGAGGCGTCGATACTTCCAGCTCTTCAATACACCCCAGTGGCGCATGATGACTTCCTGACCACCTTGTGCCCAGCGGACGCGCTGCTTCCAGTAGCCGCCGAGCTTCTCAGGGACAAGCATCCAGCACAGTGCTTGCGGCTCATAGCGGATGTCCCAGAATCGTTCGTGGAACTTCCACGATACAGAAATATCTTCTGTAATCATATCAACATCCCATAAACCGACGTCAACGAGTGCTTTCTTACGGAATGCGACGATGACACCTGACACTGTCATGATCTTACCGATGATGCGCTGCGTGCGCTTAATTGAACCGATGATTGATGCGTATTCCACGACCTGCAGTTTGCCGAGCAGTGTGTCACGGTTTCTGATCCGCGGGTTACCTGTTACTGCCGCGACGCGTTCACCTTTGTGGAAGAAGTGCTTGATCAAGTGGTACGGTGCATCGTTATCGATAATCGCATCTGAATCAACGCATAGTAAGTATTCACCGTGCGATGCAAACAGACCGAGGGGAAGTGCATTGGCTTTACCTTTGTTCTCCTGGTTGTTGATGGCCCGGACGATATCATGCTGACCGGCAAGCTTCATAATGATGTCAGCTGTATGATCCTTTGAGCCGTCATTGATCAGTATAATCTCCTTATGAGGATAGTCGAGCTTGATCAAGTTGTCGACTGTTTCTTCGACAGTATCTTGTTCGTTATAACAGGGCACTAGAATACTGATAAGCGGCCAGTCGATGTCGGTCGGGATGTCGTTTGAACCGGCACGCTCGCGCCGGAAGTAATAGAGGATAGATCCTGCAAGCCAGACGATGGCCATGAGTAGTGGATAGAGAAAGACGAAATTAGACCAGTAATCTATCATGTGCATAGAGATTCTTCCCTTCAAGTGGTTTTGTAGTACTTCTTGCTGTTCTTATTGGCATACATCGCTTCATCTGCCTTCATCATCAGCGTCTTCAGCTCCATGCCGTCTATGCCGTATTCACTTGTACCGAAACTGATATCCATCGGCATCTCAACACCTTGAATATCAAACGGGTACCGGAACATTGCCTGCAGCTTCGTCGTATAGAGAAAATGCTGCTCGTCTCGTTTGAGTGATGATACGAGCACAAATTCATCTCCACTGAGCCGGAACAGCCGTTCATTCGGCAGTAAAATGCTGTTAGACCGCTGGCTGATCGTTATCAGCACTTCGTCCCCGATATTATGACCATACGTATCATTGATAGTCTTAAAGTTATCGACGTCGAACAAAGTGATATAATGGAGTCGTTCATCGTTCGACTTGATATCATTATTGAAGTATTGAACGAGCGCCTGGCGGTTCGGTAAGCCGGTCAATTCATCTTCGTAAATGTTTGTCTGCAGTGTGTTCAGCGTCTCATGTATTTCTTTAGTGAGCAGCGATGTGCTGTCCGCTGTTGTACATGATTCTTCTCTGAAATTACCGGTCTTTACGTCTTCCAGCACGTCTTCCAGCTGACGCCGTACATAGTTGTAGATCATGCTCCAGGCACTGTAGTTGATCACTGAACTAATCAACGTAGATAGCAGCAGGAGTTCAAATGATGGGCGCGAAATCGGCTCAAACAGCAGATTGACTCCCATAGAGCTCAAGCTGATCAGGAGTGCAAGCGCAATAGAGAGGAAGATGATTTTTGTGTTGAATGGTAGTTGTCTCATGACACTCACCCTTTCTTTAGTCATGATAATGTTGTTGAGTAAGTGAATGGCGTATTCACAGACAATGTTTAAATCATTGAAAAAATACACATAAACAATGAGTATAATTCAAAAAGTGCTGGTGTAATACTATCGTTTTAAAATTAAATTTTAATAGTGTACTGTCTTTATTGGACATTTTCATAACATTACTAAGTACCTCATCTTACTAATCTTAAACAATTTTATCAAGAAAATAAGATTATTTTAAAATAATTATATGAGTATAAAATGAAACTGGCACAACAATAAANNAATAATGAATCCGCATAATATATATCTTATTTTGCATATTAAGTAGACATATTTTGTTTATATGTCAAGTTTTTAATCAGAAAATCGTATAACCATAAGTGGGGTGATGATATCTGTGAGTAACGGCGGAGGTATTGAAGCACTGTCAATGATGACCAGCATCGATGGAAATAGCAGCTAAATGAATGGTTCGGAACGCTCGAAGTCTTCCAGTGTCATATGTTCCATACCGCAGTCCAGGCAAATAAAAAGTGTGCCTGCTGGTTCGACCGTGACGATATGGTCATGCGGACAGCTCGTCTGGTCGTGCGGATAAGTCCCCTGCGTCAGATGGGCGATTTCGTCGGGTGTCAATTTTCTCATACGGCATTCCTCCTTATCTTATCTTTAACTATACCCCTTTTTATTCACCTTTGGTCAATGGTCGTCTCGTGTCACTTCCATCGATATATGTAGCAGGGAGGTGAAGAAGTGACTGTATTGAAAATGGTGGAGTGTGTGCTGTGTATGGCGCTGTGCATCTTGTTTGTCATCGTCTGCAGCGGGGCGTGGTGGCTGTTCAACAGTGCGTGCTACGCGGTCGTGATCTATGCGCTGTTCAGTCTCGTCGTCATTCTGTTTGACGTCGATGGTGTGTTCTGGCAGCAGGCAGTGGAAGCGGTCGGTCTGTCGGTGCTGATTTTATATTTATTATTTTTTGTTTGTTGTTAATTATCAGTCTTAAGGTGGATGCAAAACGTGTATAATAAAAGTAGACTATTGGTTGAGGTGTATATATGAAGAAAAGAAAATGGGGATGCTTTCTACTGCTTGTATTATTAAGTCTATTGATCATTGGCGGTATCGTCGGCTATGCCTACTTCAAAGTGAAGGGCACAGCAGACGCGATTCATGAACCGATTTCGGGGCGTTCGAAGTCCGATCTGCGTGATGAAGAGGTCAGCATTAAAAACAATGAAGCAATTTCAGTCGCACTGTTCGGTGTCGACTCAGACAAAAACAGATTAGCAACAGGCGATGCAGGACGCAGTGACTCAATCATACTGCTCAGCATCAATCCGGAGAAGAAGAAGACCGTGATGATCTCTATTCCCCGTGATACGTACAGCGAGATGGTCGGCAAGGGCGACTACGAGAAGATCAACCATGCCTATTCATACGGCGGGCCGGATATGGCGGTCAAGTCAGTCGAGAAGTTGATGGGGGTACCGATTGATTACTATGCGACCATCAATATGGACGGCATGAAAGAAATGATCGATACGCTCGGCGGCATCGATGTGACAAGCAATGCGACATTTAATTTCGGTGACTATCATTTCGTTGAAGGGCAGAAGGCTCACCTTGACGGCGATGCTGCGATGGCGTTCATTAGAAGCCGTAAAGAGAACGGGGCAGGTGGCGACTTCGGACGTCAGGAGCGTCAGCAGCTTGTCATTCAAGGGCTGGCACAGAAAGCAATGAACGTCGGCACTGTGACGAAGCTCGACAGCATTCTCAAGACAGTGAAAGGCAATGTTGTGACAGACGTGACGTTCTCAGTCCTGACAGGGTTAAGAAACGGCTATGCAGCGACATTGAACAACGTCGACAAATATCAGCTTGAAGGCACAGGGCAAGTGTTGGATGACGGCCTCTGGTATTTCATGGCGGACGATGCAAAGAAGAAGCAAGTAGCAGATGTTTACTTGAATAATTTGAAGTAACAGGAACTCCGGCGTAGAAGCGCCGGGGTTTTTTGTTTTGAGTTGTTCTTCGTAACAGTGTTATGTTATATTAATAGTGGGGGTGACAATATGGATGACTTAATCTCTAAAAAAGAATTGCTGAAAGTGTGCGATATCAGTTACGGCCAGTTATACCGATGGAAGCGGAAGAAGTTGATTCCGGAAGAGTGGTTTATTAGAAAATCTACTTATACGGGTCAGGAGGCTTTCTTTCCCCGCGCATTGATAGTCAAACGTATCGAGCAGATCAAAGCATTGAAAGATGAACATTCACTGGATGACTTAGTGACATTGTTTAATGAGGGGGCGTCTGTTGAAACGACAGATAACTTTGATGCAGCGGTGTTTCCCGATTATCTATGGGAATATGTCAGCTTTGATCGTAACAGTGTGACACTCGAGAAGTCCGTCATACTCGTGTTCATTGATGAAGCATTATCAAGTGGGCAATTGACAGAGCAGGAAGTGACAGACGCTGTAGCAGTGTTGACAACAATCGACTTGAAGCAGGATATGTCGCTGATGGTTGTTCGTAAGCGCGGCATCGGGCTGTTCATTGCGGCAGAAGGCAATGTATGTGTCGATCAGCAGTCGACTATTGTATTTGAAAGGCGCTACCAGGAATTAGTGACGCAGTTGAAAATCAATTATTTAAGGGGATGACATAATGAAAATCAGTGGATCTTCAGTACTTACAGCTGGGACTTATGATGATATCAACGTATCGGGTAAAGCCGTGATCGAAGGAGATGCAGCAGCGGCGAATGTCGCTGTTTCAGGAAGTATGGTCGTTAAAGGTGTGCTCCGCGCCGACACAGTCAGCGTTCAAGGTAAGATGGTCGCAGGCGATATAGTAGCAGATGAGCTGAAGACTAACGGAAAGACTTCAGTGACAGGGGATGTCACAGTCAAGAATCATCATAATAACGGAAAACTCACTATTGACGGCAATTGTTACGGTGATGTCTTTGGGGTGTCGGGGAAGACATCTATTTCCGGCAACTGCGAAGTGGAACAGTTCACGAGTAACGGTCAAGTTCATATCGACGGGCTGCTCAATGCCGATGAGATCACGCTCCAGTTGATCAATGAGTCCTTCATAAGGGAGCTCGGCGGCAATCATATCATCGTTAAAAAGAAAGCTTCGGGCGGTCTGTTCAACTTTGGTAGTCAAGAAGGTATGCTCACAAGTGAATTGATTGAAGGGGATGATATTACGCTGGAACATGTCACGGCGAATGTCGTCAGAGGGAGACATGTGACAATCGGCACCGGCTGCCATATCGACTTAGTGGAGTACAGCGGTTCAATTGATATTGACGGCCGGAGTACAGTCAAAGAACAGCTTAATACCGGAATGTAATTATAGGACTGTCGGTAGTGGCTGAAAACATGGCCTTCAAACGGGATTAGAGGGCCACGTTTGAAGGAAAATCATGAAATTGGGCGAAACATGGCCCTTAAACAGGATTAGCGGGCCACGTTTGAAGGAAAATCATGAAATTGGGTGAAACATGGCCTTGAAACAGGATTAGCGGGCCACGTTTGAAGGAAAAACAAGAAATTGGGTAAAACATGGCCTTCAAACGGGATTAGCGGGCCACGTTTGAAGGAAAA
>DJUI01000014.1:8418-13575 GCA_002438305.1 Staphylococcaceae bacterium UBA6286
GCAGTTAAATATAAAATGAAAAAACGGAAATCCGACATGGATTTCCGTTTTGTTTACATCATGCGTCTGACGGTGAACTGATAGACGATGTTGATGAGCATTGCACTGCCGGCAATCAGACTGAGTGCGAAGTGCTGCGACTGACCTGTCGCATAGCCGTACAGCGTGATGAACAGCATGATAGCAGGGAGCAGAATATTCGTCATCTTGAAGGCATTGTAAAGGCCGGTGAAGATGACGATCATTTCGTCCTTTGTCAGTGAATCGATGAGCTTGTCATCAAAATCCGGTTCAAAGTTATTCGGCAGCTCGCGTTCAGGGTAGAGCTTGTTGATCATGCTGTAGCCGTAATAGCGGAGGACGATGGCGAAAATCAGCACGATGATACTTGCGATGCCGAGCCAGAGCGGCGCCTGATTCAATGTGACGAGCATGATGGAACCGAGCGCAAAATAAAATGTGATGATCAATGCGATGTTCATCAGTGAGAACTTCTTGAACGACTGACGGTCCTGCTCAGCGTGTTCAAGAGACGGGTCATTATCGACTTTGTAGGCGATGCGGCTGTAGATATAGCTGATGATGCCGGCAAGGATCGCGATAATGATGATAGTGATGATATAGCTGTCCGTATGCAGTAAGTCAGAGAGCGGATTTTTCCACCAGTCGATGGTGAATAACAACACAGCCATTAATATGACAAGTAAGACAGGAAAAATATAATGTTTAAACATAAGACCCTCCTTTTTAATGTATTATACCCAGAAATTCAGGGTAAAGACATAGTGTATAGAATTATCAGTGTTAAACCAACAATCATTAGGAGGCGTTTGTTCATGGCTAAAGATAAGAAGACGACAGTTTCAAAGAAAGTCACTAAAGCACCGAAAGAGAGAGAAGATTCACCTGTTATTGACGTGTTGAATCAGCAGGTTGCGAATTTTACGGTAATGTTCACAAAAATACACAACTATCATTGGTATGTCAAAGGGCCGAACTTTTTCTCGCTGCATGTGAAATTTGAGGAAATGTACAATGAAGTCAGCCAGTATCTTGATGTAACAGCAGAACGTGTGCTTGCCATCAACGGTCATCCGGTTGCGACATTGAAAGAATGTCTCGACCAGTCCATTATCAAGGAAGCAGGGAAGAACTTGACTGCTGAAGAGATGGTCCGTGATTTATCTAAAGATCTTCAGAAGCTGATTGAACAGTTGAAAGAAGGACAGCACATTGCTGAAGAAGCAAAAGACGAAATGACAGCAGATATGATTCTCGGTATGATCACACAGTTTGAAAAGCATAACTGGATGTTTGCCTCTTATTTAGGCAAATAATGAAGAAACGGACTTCCGTATATATGCGGGAGTCCTTTTTTGATGGATGAATGGTTCAAAGAACATGACAAGACATGATTATTTACAGCAGATGGGGTATAATGAAGTTGATAAAAAGGAGGAATTTTCAGTGGAATTAGCTAAATACATTGATCATACGTTATTAAAACCAGAAGCAACAACATCTCAAATCGACACATTAGTCGCTGAAGCAAAAGAACATGGCTTCATGAGCGTGTGCGTCAACCCGACTCACGTCAAGCGATGTGCAGCAGCATTGCAGGGTACTGACGTATTGGTCTGCACAGTGATTGGATTCCCGCTCGGTGCAACAACATCAGCGGTCAAAGCATTCGAAACGAAGGATGCGATTCAAAACGGTGCCGGTGAAGTCGATATGGTCATCAACATCGGCGCTCTAAAAGAAGGTAACGACGCGCTTGTGCTTGAAGACATCAAAGCAGTGGTCGCTGCAGCAGATGGGGTAACGACAAAAGTCATCATAGAAACGAGTCTATTAACTGACGACGAGAAACGTCGTGCGTCAGCGCTTGCGAAAGAAGCGGGTGCGACATTCGTCAAAACATCAACCGGCTTCTCTACAGGCGGTGCTACAGTAGAAGACGTTCAATTAATGCGCGACACAGTCGGTTCTGACATGGGTGTCAAAGCATCAGGCGGCGTGCGTTCAACCGAAGATGTGAACAAAATGATTGAAGCGGGTGCGACACGTATCGGGGCAAGTGCCGGAGTGCAGATTCTGCAAGGACAAACAACAGACGGAAACTATTAATCCGTCTGCTTTTTTATCTGACAAACGAAGGGGAGATATTCACATGAGAATGGTAGATATCATAGCAAAGAAACGTGACGGCGGTGCGTTGACGAAAGAAGAAATTCAGTTCTTCGTCAATGGATATACGAACGGGGATATCCCGGATTATCAGGCATCGAGCTTAGCGATGGCAATTTATTTCCAGGATATGAACGATGAAGAGCGAGCGAACCTGACGATGGCGATGGTAGAAAGCGGCGATCAGATTGATTTGTCAGCGATCGACGGCGTCAAAGTCGACAAGCACTCAACCGGCGGCGTCGGTGATACGACGACGTTAGTACTCGCACCACTTGTCGCAGCGCTTGACATTCCAGTAGCTAAGATGAGCGGCCGCGGCCTCGGACATACAGGCGGTACAATCGATAAGCTGGAAGCAGTGGACGGGTTCCACGTGGAAATTTCAGAAGATGACTTCATGCGTCTCGTCAATGAACACAAAATCGCAGTCATCGGTCAGACGGGTAACTTGACGCCTGCTGATAAGAAGCTCTATGCGCTGCGCGATGTGACGGGCACGGTCAATAGCATTCCGCTCATCGCATCAAGCATTATGAGCAAGAAGATTGCGAGCGGTGCTGACGCAATCGTCCTTGACGTGAAGACGGGGGCAGGCGCCTTCATGAAGACCAATGAAGATGCAGAACAGCTGGCGCATGCGATGGTTCAGATCGGTAACAATGTCGGCCGCCGCACGATGGCGATTATTTCTGACATGAGCCAGCCGCTTGGGTATGCGATCGGCAATGCGCTCGAAGTGAAAGAAGCGATCGAGACACTGCGCGGCGAAGGGCCGGAAGATTTGAATGAGCTGGTGCTCACGCTCGGCAGCCAGATGGTAGTACTCGGCGGCAAAGCAGAGACATTGGACGAAGCACGCGAAAAACTGCAGGCGGTCATCGATAACGGTGCAGCGCTTGAGAAGTTCCGCGACTTCCTGACGAATCAAGGCGGCGACGGCAGTGTCGTTGATGACGTCTCAAAATTACCGCAGGCGGATTACGTCATTGAAGTGCCGGCGAAATCAAGCGGTGTTGTCAGCCGGATCGTGGCGGATGAAATCGGGATTGCGTCCATGCTGCTCGGTGCGGGGCGTGCAACGAAAGAAGATACAATCGACCTTGCAGTCGGCTTGATGCTCCGCAAAAAAGTCGGTGACAAAGTTGCTGAAGGCGAGTCGCTCGTGACAATCTATGCGAACCGCGAAGACGTAGAAGACGTGAAACAAAAAATATACGACAACGTTGACATCAGCGATCATGCAGAGGCACCGACGTTGATTCATACAATCATTACAGAGTAGGAGTGGTCTTGATGACTAAAGCGTTTAAAAGAATTCATTTAATNNGTTACACTGGAAGGATTCAGTGAGTCACTGCCGAACCTTCAGAAACTCGGTCTCGGAAACATTGCAGAACTGCCGGGTCTAGAAGCAGTGGACAATCCTGCTGCATTCTATACGAAGCTCAGTGAAGCATCAGTCGGCAAAGATACGATGACCGGCCACTGGGAAATCATGGGACTGAATATCGATCAGCCATTCAAAGTATATCCGGACGGATTTCCTGATGAACTAATCAAAGAAATCGAAGAGATGACCGGCCGCAAAGTGGTGGCGAACAAACCAGCGTCAGGCACTGAAATTATTGAAGAATACGGCAAACACCAGATGGAAACGGGTGACTTGATCGTCTATACATCAGCGGACCCAGTGCTGCAGATTGCGGCGCATGAAGACATCATTCCGCTTGACGAGCTGTATGACATTTGCGAGAAAGTCCGTGAACTGACAAAAGACCCTAAATATTTGATTGGACGTATTATCGCGCGACCTTATGTCGGTGAACCGGGGAACTTCACCCGCACATCGAACCGTCACGACTATGCGCTGAAACCTTTCGGCCGCACAGTGATGAACGAACTGAAAGACAAAGGTTATGACGTCATCGCTATCGGTAAGATCAACGATATTTATGACGGTGAAGGTGTGACAGAAGCAATCCGCACGAAAGACAACATGGACGGCATGGACCAATTGATGGAAGTGGTCGGCCGTGATTTTGAAGGATTGAGCTTCTTGAACTTAGTCGACTTTGATGCGCTGTATGGTCACCGCCGCGACAAAGAAGGTTATGCCAATGCCATCAAAGCATTCGACGACCGTCTCGGTGAACTCATTCCGCAGCTACGTGAAGACGATCTCGTCATCATTACAGCCGACCACGGGAATGATCCGACAGCACCAGGTACCGATCACACACGTGAATATGTACCGCTGCTCATGTTCAGCCCGAAAGTTAAGCATTATCATGAACTGGAAGGTCACGACACATTTGCGTCTATCGGTGCGACGGTTGCTGATAACTTCGGTGTAGCACTGCCGCAGTTCGGCCGCAGCTATTTAGGTGATATGAATGTTTAGACGACTTCTATATGGTACTGTCTATACATTTGCCGGCATCATGCATTTCAAAAACGAAGAAGGCTTCCGCAAAATCGTGCCGAAATCACTGCCGTACCGGAAACGCATCGTGCAACTATCCGGTGTCATAGAAGTATTGTTCGGCTTGAGTCTGTTCATCAGAAAGCCCGGACGCATGACGAAACAGCTGCTCAAGCTGTTTTTAGTCGCAGTATTTCCGGCGAACGTCTATATGGCGAAGAACAACATCGGCTTCAAAGGTAAGCAGTTACCGGCATGGGCATTATGGGGCCGACTGCCGCTGCAAGGATTTCTGATCAAGGAAATGGATAAATTATAATAGTGAAGACCTGAATTTTTCAGGTCTTTATTTTTTTGATAATATTTATTTTTTTGATAATGGTGCAGAATTTTAAGTAATAGGGGAAGTGGATGATGATTATGTGATGAACATACTGACGTTCTTGATATTTTGCAGCGACGGCTGAAAACAGAGAAATTCACTTCGTGCTATGATAGTTTCGGAGGTGATAGGTTGCTGCTGAAAGACCATATCAAAAGTG
>DJUI01000014.1:13634-14456 GCA_002438305.1 Staphylococcaceae bacterium UBA6286
TAGTCATCTGGGACTTGCTGCTGAAAGACGGCGAATATGTCCAGTATGATTTCATTGTCATCGGCGACGGTACAGTGTACATTTTTGAGATTAAGAATAACAGCGGTCCGTATCGTTATGACCGGGGAAATATAGTGAACCGGCATCATGTGGTCATTAAGGATTACCGGCCGCAGCTGGAACGTGCGCATACGATGATGGAACATTTTTTGAGGATGCACGGGATGATAATGAAAGTGGTGAGCCGTATCGTATTTATCAACGACAGCTTCAGCCTTGCCGGATTTAATGGCGATGCACGGATGGTGTTTCACGGCCAGCTGCAGCAGGTGGTGAATCATCTCAAAAAGATCAAACCATCGACGTATGAATGTGAAGTCGGCCAGATGCTTGTCGGGGCCCATGTCGACAAATATCCTTATCAGAATGTCAGACAGGTGGCGGTAGATGTTATAGATCCAAGGCTGCGATGTCAGAGCTGCCGGCAGTTGATAGCAGAGATCGATACGATGAAGAAATATATCACATGCAGCTGCGGCCGGAAAGTCAAACGCGAAGACATCATGCTCGCCAATCTGCGGGAATTTGTATTGCTCAAGCAGGGCGCATTTACGATACAAGAGGCGATGGACTGGACGATGAGTCCGAAAACAACAGTCAAACGCCTGTTGAGAAAACATGCAGTGAAGACAGGAATCGGTAGAGCCACGAAGTATTATTTGAAATGAAGACATAGTAGGATTAGCGGGCCATGTTTGAAAGAAAACTATGAAATTAAGTAAAACATGGCCTTCAAACGAGATTAGCGGGCCATGTTTGAGA
>DJUI01000001.1:0-403 GCA_002438305.1 Staphylococcaceae bacterium UBA6286
AACCATACATAATATTAACCCAGGCTTTAATTTGTCCGTGACGAACTTTTGGCAGGTTTTCGATGACGTCGCCTTCTTTAGACCATACTTCGACAACCATCGCTTTAGACATATAGGCTTCTTCAAGAATGGCAGGTAGTCGGTGAATGTTATGTGTACCGAAGATCATATCGACATTTTGGTACGACTTCATTATTTTATTGACGACAGATTCTTCCTGACTCATACAGCCGCATACACCAATGAGTACATCCGGTCTTTCAAGCTTCAAATGTTTCAAATGCCCGATTTCACCGAACACTTTGTTCTCTGCATTTTCACGGATAGCACACGTATTGAGGAGAATGACATCTGCTTCATTGACATCATTTGTCGCCGTGTATTCAAGTGCCTCGAGTATCCC
>DJUI01000001.1:531-1994 GCA_002438305.1 Staphylococcaceae bacterium UBA6286
GCGCTGTGACTTTTGCCCCGTCTAATCTACTTTCTTCATTCATTGTAAACCCTCATTCCGCTTGTTAATCATCTCTATAGTATAGTATGAAATATAGCATTTATCAAAGGTTTTCGGACTAATCGAGCAGTTCATCAAAGTCAGCATGTGAACTGTTGACCATTTTATAATAAATGCCTCGCTGCTCAAGCAGTTCATCTTGATAACCTTGCTCAATTATTTCACCTTGCTGCAGGACGATGACTTTATCGGCTTTTTTCACTGTATTCAGTCGGTGAGCAATGACGATACTTGTCCGACCTTCCATCAGACGGTCAATGGCTTCTTGCAACTTCATTTCAGTGACAGTATCAATCGAACTCGTTGCCTCGTCAAGTAATAAAATAGCAGGATCGAGCACTAAAGCCCGTGCAATCGCAAGCAGTTGTTTTTCTCCTTGAGATAGACTTGAATCTTCACCTGAAATAATCGTGTCAAATCCATCGTCAAGACGAATTATAAAATCATAAGCGTTGGCATCTTTAGCTGCTTGAATCACTTCGTCATCTGTCGCATCGAGCTTACCATATTTAATGTTCTCAGTTATACTGCCGTCAAACAAAAAAGGGTCCTGCAGGACNNAAAAATGGGTCCTGCAGGACGTATGCAATTTGACCACGCAGTGTTTTCCGCGGAATATCACGTACTGAAACATCGTCAATCCATATATCGCCACCGTTAATATCATAAAAGCGATTGAGCAGCTGAACAATTGTTGTCTTACCTGCTCCTGTCGCACCGACCAGTGCCACTGTTTCGCCTGGTTGGACGTCAAATGTCACATGATTGATAATATTTTTCTGCTGTTCCTCCGTATATTTGAAGGTCACATCCCGGAAATTGATCTTCCCTTGAATCTTCATATCACGGTGATCATTATCAATATCGGGTTCACTGTCTTCATCAATAATTGAGAAGACTCGTTCTGCCCCTGCCAGTGCAGACAATACCTCATTGAATTGATTCGCAAGATCAGATAATGGTCTTGTGAATTGTCTTGCATATTCAGCAAATATGACGATAGTGCCGACAGTGACGCCGTAACCATTCAATGCTAATAATCCACCGATACCCGCAACAATCGCAAATGAAATATTATTCAACATATTCATCACTTTAGGAATGGATCCAGAATAAGTCAATGACCAGAAACTATTTTCTCTGACACTTCGATTCTTTTCTTCAAAACCATTGATCACTGTCTCTTCCTGAGAGAAGACTTTGACGACCTGCTGCCCTGAGACAATCTCTTCTATATAGGCGTTCATTTCCCCAAGAGCATGCTGCCGCTTCTTATAGAGAGGTCCAGTCCGCTTAGTCAGCCAGCGCGTCGCGATAAACATCAATGGAATAATCAACATAGTCAATAAGGTCAGCAATGGACTCAGCATCAGCATGACAATGACTGTCCCGACAAGAGTAAC
>DJUI01000001.1:2003-4234 GCA_002438305.1 Staphylococcaceae bacterium UBA6286
ACTTGATGTAAATTGAATAAATGATGAATTCAATACTTTTGATATATTTTCAATATCATTGGTCATCCGACTCATGAGGTCACCGTGCTGACGTTTATCAAAGAACGGAATGCCGAGTGACTGCATATGGCTGAATAAATTCATTCTTAATCGATAGATGGCTTTTTGAGCGATATCAACCATAAAATAAGCTGCAATATAAGTGAATACTGATAACGCAGCATAGACAGTGATTAATAATAACAGCTGATTCAATAAGCCATCAAAGTCTTTAGGAATAATTTTCTGGTCGATGATTTGACCGATAATAAAAGGGCCGACAAGTCCTAGTAACGACGTCAGAATTACTAAGGAAATAACGAGCACTAACAGCCATTTACGGTCTTCCATCAGTTCCCATAATCTTAATAATGTCTGCTTCCAGTCTTCAGCACGCTTCACTTCTTTTTTTGGTTTCCGTTTTAAATCTGCTTTAGTCAGTATACGCTCATGTGAGAAAACATCTTTAATCATGGTCCGCCCCCTCCTGACTTTCTACAATTTCCTGATAGAGCCTGGACTGCTGAAGCAGCTCTTCATGCGTGCCAAGTCCTTGAATTTCACCGTGATCCAGCAGCAGTATTTGATCGGCGGTCTTAGCGGTATGTATTTTCTGAGTGACAATAATTCGCGTCATCTCAAGTTCTTTGAGTGCATCGAACAATTGGTTTTCCGTATGAATATCTAATGCTGATGTACTGTCATCGAGTATCAATATACCCGGCTTTCTAATGAGCGCGCGGGCAATCGCAAGCCGCTGCTTCTGACCCCCAGATAAATTGACCCCCTGCTGGCCGACGCGTGTTTCGTACTGCTTATCAAAATTCAAGATGGACTCATGAATTTGTGCCAGCTGAGCGGCATTGGCGATTTCTTCTGTTGATGCATCGTTATCCCCCCAGCGCACGTTGTCATTGACACTTCCTGTGAATAACACTGTTTTCTGAGGCACGTAACCGATATAATCACGTAACGCATTGATGTTCCAATCCGAGACATTCTTTCCTGCGACAATGACTTCGCCTGACGTGGCCTGATACATTTTTGGAATCAGACTGAGTAATGCTGATTTACCTGACCCTGTCTGACCCATAATGACAAATTTCTCACCGGCATCCACCGTAAAAGAAATATTCTTCAGGACGTAATCATTGGAAGATGGGTATCTGAAGGAAACATTGTCAAAAATCACACTTCCTGCTGTCTGTTCTTCATTGCTTTTGATATCTTCAAACATTTCATCAGCAGGAGTATTCAATATTTCACCCATCCGGTCAGCACTTGCTTTTGCACGGGAATAGCTGATAATGATAAACGCAAACATTGAGAAACCACTCTGCATTCTTAGCGCGTAATTAATGATCGCAACTAAATTGCCGACTTCAATCTCATTTGCACTAATGGCATCAGCACCGAACCAGATAACTGCCAGTAATGACAAGTTCATAACGATTAACAAAACAGGCATAATACTTTCCATGAGACGCATCGCTTTGATGGTATCTTTTTTTAGAGGTGTAGCAATGTCATCGAATTTTTCAGTTTCGTACGGTCCGTTCAAACTTGATTTAATGAGACGGACACCTTCCAGATTTTGCTGAATAAAGCGATTCATTCCGTCCATACGCTGCTGTATACGCATAAAAATTTTCATCCCTGCTCGTGCAGTGACAAACAAAAATAATGCAAGCAGTGGTGTACCGATCACTAAATAAATCGCAATGTCAGGTGCAACAATATAACTCATGATAATACTACCGATAACAGTTAAGGGTGCTTTCAACATAATTCTTAGACTCATGAACAAGACCATTTCAGTAGCAATGACATCACTTGTCAACCGTGTGATGATACTTGATGTTCTAAAGCGATTCAAAGTTTTAATGGAGAAGTTCTGAATTCTTCTGAAGATAGCATTCCGCAGATCATATGAGAACATCTGACTGACATGTGCCGCGATAAATGAATTAAAAATTCCTGACACAAAGGCAAATAAACTGATACCGATCATAATTATCAAATATTTGACGACATACGCTGTGTCATTCTTTAAAATCCCGTTATCAATGATGTTACTCATCAACACCGGTGCGTACAAATCGACCGCCAGCTCAATAAACATCAGCAGTAACGCTAATACGATCAGCCCCACATAAGGTTTTGTGAACTTCAGTATTACTTTCATTCCATCA
>DJUI01000099.1:0-958 GCA_002438305.1 Staphylococcaceae bacterium UBA6286
AACACGAAGAAGATGTCTTTAAATCAGTGGCAGATGCACGTTCTAAACTGGCAGGTGCTACACGAAGCGGTTCAATCGAAGAGAAATCTGAAGCCAATGCAGAGATGACTTCTGCATTAGGACGATTGATTGCTATCAGCGAAGCTTATCCAGAACTAAAAGCAGACGCTCAGTTTACAGGTTTACGTGATGAACTCGCAGGTACAGAGAATCGCATTGCAGTCTCACGCCGTGACTATAACGACGTCGTCACTGAATACAACAAAGTGGTCAAACGTTTCCCGGGAAGCATCGTAGCGGGCATTACAGGATTTGACGAAAAAGATTATTTCAAAGCAGATAGCGCTGCACAGAATGCACCAGAAGTTGATTTTAATTCTGATGAGGATAGCCNNGAAAAAATCGCGGTTATTTTCGCGATTTTAGTCAGTGCTTTGTTACCGCTGAACGGGGCGAGTGCAGCTGAACCTCTACCAAAGCTCAAACAGCCTGTCTACACTCAGGATAATGCGTCATTATTATCGGCGAGTGAAGTGGATGAGATTAATGAGCTGGGTAATCGGCTGGAACAAGGGACGACTGCAGAAATATTATTGATGACCATGCCTTCCATCGGACAGGAAAATCGTGCAGACTATGCACTTCGTGCGGGTCGCGAATATGGTGTCGGACAGGCTGATAAGGATAACGGCATTGTCATTCTGTTGAACTTAGATAATGGTAATGAATTCAGAAACCGTGGGGTTGAAGTCCAAGTAGGATACGGCTTAGAAGGTGTGTTGAATGACGCCAAAGTCGGCGCGTTGATTGACCAGTACGCCATGCCGGACCTGCAGCGGGCAGTAGCAGCTGATCCGAATGGTGACAGTGCTGAATCAAAAGAGCTGTATGGACAGGCCATGACTAAACTCTATAAGGCAATATGGCAGGAAGTTGCTGATTCATACGGTTATGACGG
>DJUI01000099.1:963-2357 GCA_002438305.1 Staphylococcaceae bacterium UBA6286
GGAAGAGGAGTCGGACCAGTGATCTTCTTCCCGACAGGCGGCGGCTTTTCATCTGGTGGTTTCTCATCTGGTGGATTCAGCGGCGGCGGTCTTGGTGCAGGTTTTGGCGGCGGCGGCTTTGGCGGCGGCGGCGCAGGACGAGGATTTTAATCAGCAAAAAGGAAATCCAGATGATTTTTTCATCTGGATTTCCTTTTTTTAAATTCATCAATGAATCGTTAATTGGATTGATCGGCTGTGCTGCGCAGTGTCAACTCTACGTTCTGCGTTTTGCCTTCTCTGACGATAGTAAATGTCACCGTGTCACCTGATTTTTTATTCTGATAAATATAGGATTTCAGTTCACTGTCTGTTGCAATCTCTTGACCATCAACTTTTGTGATGAGATCTCCTTCATTGAATACTTTACCTGCATAATTATCAGTCTGGGAGACAATGACACCTTGATCAGAATCGATGCCCAGCTGTTCTAAGTACTGCCTTGGAATGGAATCAACACTTGTCAAGGCAAGCCCCATGTATGGTCTTACGACTTTGCCGTTTTTGACGATCTCATCGATAATGGTCTTAACATCATTGGAAGGAATGGCAAAACCAATACCTTCTACTTCCGTTGAAGAGATTTTCATTGAATTGATACCAATTAATTGACCGCTGGCATTGATCAGGGCACCGCCTGAGTTACCTGGATTGATTGCTGCATCGGTCTGAATCGCTTTCACTGATGATGTACCAGCAGAAGTAGAGACGTCCATTGTTCTTTCCTTGGCACTAACAATCCCTTCAGTCACACTGTTGGCAAAGTCAAGGCCTAGAGGATTTCCAATAGCATAGACTGTGTCTCCGGTGCGTATACCAGATGAGTTACCGAAAGTTACAGGTTCGATATTGAGATCGCCTTTGACTTTCAGCACAGCGATATCTGTTAGAGCATCTGTCCCGATTAACTCAGAGTCGTATTGCTTCCCTGTAGAGAGCTGAATTTTAATATTGGACGCACCTTCAACGACATGGTTGTTAGTGACGATGTAAGAAGCATCGTTATCTGCCTGGTAGATGACGCCCGACCCTGTGCCTGTTTCTTGTTCGCTGTTTTGTGCCGGAGCAAATGGATTATTGATATCAGCCTTCTGCATGTTGATAACACCGACAATAGCAGGTGAAATGTTATCGATGATATCAGCAAGCGATTCATTATTCGCCGTCTTAGTCACATTGTAGCTGCCTTTACTGTCGTTTGTCACAGGGACTGTCCCGCCGTTATCATCCTGCAGGAACGGCAGCTGCATCGCTCCAATGGTCAGAACAGAGCCCAGCACACCTCCTAGTAGTGCCTGCGGAAATCCACTTCTACGTTTTTGCGTGGTTGGCGCTATGCGTCGATTGTATTCTAG
>DJUI01000099.1:2383-5174 GCA_002438305.1 Staphylococcaceae bacterium UBA6286
TCAGTTAAATTTGCTTGTACTTACTTTTATCATTAAATAATGAAAATATAATGAAAATCAAATAAAATATTGTCTTCAGTTAACTGCTGCTATGTTAAAATAAAACTTAACGATCTATGAATGAGGTGACTCGATGTATAAACCAATTGCTACAATATTATATATTGTCATAAAAATATTGTTCAGAAAAGTAAAGGTGATTGATAAAGACTATTTGCCGAAAGATTCTCGGTACGTGGTGACATGTACACATACCAGCATGGTTGAAATTGTCATACTAGCGATGGCTGTCTATCCAAATGAAATTCATTATATGGCGAAACAGGAATTGTTCAAAAATAGATTTTTGAAATGGTTTTTTACCAATACAAATGCATTTCCAGTGAACCGGGAGAATCCGGGGCCATCTACATTGAAAATTCCGGTGAAACTATTGAATCAAGGGAAGACGATCGGCATGTTTCCGGCAGGTTCAAGACAGGCCGGAGCACCAGTGAAACGCGGGGCAGCTACTATCGCAGTGCTCGGCAAAGCACCTATTGTACCGGCAAGTTATCAAGGTGTCACTACATTTAAAGAGTTGTTCAAACCCGGCATAAAAACATTCATTAAATTTGGTGAACCGATCAATCCGATGAGCTACTTAGCTGATTATAAAAAGAATGAAGCAATCGATAAAATTACTGTAGAACTTGAACAAAGAATGAATCAGTTAAGTCATGATTTAAATCAACTAACATAATAAATGAAAGCACCGGTAAAATTTTACCGGTGCTTCTACTATTCTGCTTTCATAACAATGGTTTCTGTATACTCATCCGGATAAATGAATTCCAGCTTTGTGACATGCGGTCTATTTGTTTTTTTAGCGACTGCCTTTGACTGGTCTCTATATGAATTCAAACAGTTGTATTTTTCTTGTTCATCTATCAATCGGAATTTTATGTCGTTAACATATGAAGTCGGATGAGATGCTTTTAATAATATAGTTGGCATCGAGCCCACCCCTTTGTATTTAATATATATCTTTATTGTGTTAATACCTTTTTTTTGATTGATTAAACATAGCCCAAGAGAAAAAGTGGATAGTTTTCACTTTCTGATGATAAAATACAATACGGTATATTAAATATTCTGAATATAGAGTATAATTCATTAAAAAGGAGAAAATGGATGAGTGATGTGATGAATCAGCCGAGACCTACAGATGTGGATCATTTCATCTCTCAAATTACAGATGTGACCAGGAAGAATGATGTATACCGTTTGCTCCAAATTTTTGAACAGACATCTGGATTTGAGCCGAAAATGTGGGGACCATCGATGATTGGCTTTGGAAAGTATCATTATATGATAGATAACAAGTTTGAGGGCGATGCACCGCTTGTAGCATTTGCTCTTAAGAAGACAAAGATCAATTTGTATCTCGCCAGTAGTAACAATTTAACCACAAAGCAGCTGAAAGGTCTTGGTAATTTCAGAAAAGGAAAGTCCTGCCTTTATATAAGAGAAGTGGATGATATCAATGAGGACGTGCTAAAAGAACTGATTGCTTTATCAATTCAGCAGCTGAAAAGTATGTATCAATAAAAAAGACAAGTGCTATGCACTTGTCTCATTTTTTTTGTCTTCTTGATCATTTTCAGATGTAAAAAGATTGGTCTCAAGATCGAGCAGTATATTATAAATTTCCTGGTCAATGTTTTCTAGAGAGATAACGCCTGATTCCAGGTTAGTTATAGTTTCTATATCAATACCTGTAGCAGTTGCTATCTGGTATGTCGTAAGTTTGCCACTGAACAAGTTTTCTAGGCATCTCAATATAATCACCCTTAACTATGAATTATTATATTAATTATAGAACAATAACTGATTAATTCATATTTATTTTTTAGTCAAATAGCTATAATTTGATAGTCTAACTGTAACATGAATATATATCAATTACAATACTGTCTTCATAAATATATGCATACATCAATTAGAATCATATTGCTTAATAATTTTTATTATGTAAATAATGCTGATTTTTATAAACAGACATCAATTTAAGCGAATACAAGATTAATTCACTACCGCGATACCAAGCTGAAGAAAGCGTTTTCTTTGTTGTTAAATGGTATGTTTGAACGTATAATCTACACTGTAATTATCTTTAGGCAAAGGGGATTATTAAACATGAATCTATTATTAACAGGAACAGAGTTGACGATTGAACAAATTCGCCAATTTCTTGCAGAAAAGGGGTCTGTAGAAATTTCTGATGATGCCATGGAGCGTGTCAGAGAGAGTCGGAACATCGTCGAAAGTATTATTGAAAATCGTCAGACGATATATGGCATTACGACTGGATTCGGATTATTCAGTGATGTATTGATAGATGAAACTCAGTATAATCAGCTTCAAGTCAATTTGATCCGCTCTCATGCCTGCGGGGTCGGGACCCCGTTTGCTGAGGATGTCGCACTTGTCATGATGATTTTAAGGCTGAATACGATGTTAAAAGGTCATTCTGGTGTCACAACGGATCTTGTGGCACAGCTTACCTTTTTCATCAATGAACGCATTATTCCGGTTATACCGTGTCAAGGGTCACTAGGAGCATCAGGAGACCTTGCGCCTCTTTCACATTTAGCTATTGCATTAATCGGTGAAGGCAGGGTCTTCTACAATGGAACAGAAATGGACAGTGCCGAAGTACTGGAACAGTTGAAGCGCGATCCGCTGAAGCTGCAGGCAAAGGAAGGCCTTGCCCTGATCAACGGGACACAGGCGATGACTGCACAAGGGG
>DJUI01000082.1:0-318 GCA_002438305.1 Staphylococcaceae bacterium UBA6286
ACCGTAATTCCTTCTATATCAGAATCTCTTAAATTCAGTCCAGTAAGCGGCGTTTCTATGAATGCTGCGCTGGTGAAGCGGCATGATTGCACAGTCCATTTCTGAGGTTTGATATGGAAAAAATAGCTGTCAGTCATGTCGTTATCGACAAAATTCACGCCTTCAAATGTGCTGTTGACTAAGTTCAATAGATTCATTTTGCTGCTTTCAAAACTGACATCTTTCATGCCGACATCGTCACAGCTGAATCCTGTCATCTGGCAATGGCGGAAGCTTACTCTGCGAAAACTGATGTGTTCAAACGTCATCGTCATCAGC
>DJUI01000082.1:469-700 GCA_002438305.1 Staphylococcaceae bacterium UBA6286
CGGGTCAAACTGACGGCCTGATCTTCAATGACTACTGTACAAAGCGCTGTCTGCGGGGCTTTAAGCTTCATCGCGCAGTCTCATCGTTCCGACAGCACCGGAATACTCACCGTTTTCAATGAAATAAGGTTTGAACCCGCGCAGCACTGTATAATCCATGACGACATCACGCAGCAGGTCATTCGCTAAAAATGACGATCCGATATAGACGACGTGCGCTGTGTTGAACTC
>DJUI01000082.1:791-3799 GCA_002438305.1 Staphylococcaceae bacterium UBA6286
CGGAATCGGGGTTTTATCGCCTTTATAGATGTGTTTGACTTTCAAATCGATCTTGTCGCGGTCGCCTGCAAGCGCCAGTCGTGTCACCTCACTGAAATCAGTAAGTCCAGTCAATAAATAGCTGAGCCCTTGAATCATTCCACCGCCGGCACCTGTCCCGCCGGCCCGGAGCTGGTTCTGTCCATCGACAAAGTGAATCGATGTTCCTGTGCCTACGTTCGCAAATACGTAGTTATCAAGCGGTGTATCATGAGCTTCAAGAAAGCTCTGCAGTCCTCTGAATGTTGCATCGAATTCAATCGACTGGAAAGCTGTCTGCGGAATCAATGACTGCAGATAAGTGGCTTTACCACCTGTCAAAGAAACTTCTGCGTCAGGCATCACGGAGAGCCACGCTGCTACCTCGTCGATCGCAGTGGACGGCTTCTTGTCGAACGTCAGCTGTCCGTTCTCTTCGATTGCAATTTTAATCAATGTTCCACCTGCATCTATTCCAATTTTCATGTCATTATCCCGTCCTCAAGTTTTTCTGTTATTATACTACAAATGCCACGTTAACAATGTCTTGACACAACAAAAAAAAGGAGCGGGTGCAGTCCCGTTCCTTTTTTGAGTTGCCTAGGTAAATTAATTATAGCAGTTAAATAGAATAATTTAAATGCATTTTTAAATGTTTTATAGAAATTTTATCATATGACTGACCGAAAGAGTAAAATCACTTCTTTTGGCACCTGTTGTCAAGCGTAAGAATTTTCAGATTATTATTGACTGAATGTTCATTCATTATGTAGAATGAAGACAAAGGGGTCAAGGGGGAGCGTTATGGATAAATTGATTTACTTGAACTGGCTGTTATTTTTAGCTGTGACAGGCTATGCCGTCTATTTGTTTGTCTACTTAGTCAAAACGCGTTATCGGTTCATCAAGCTCGGACGGAAACATGAATTCAACGAAGCGCGTGATGAACGTATCAATAAAGTTCTGGTCAACGTGTTCGGCCAGAAGAAACTACTGAAGGATAAGAAGTCAGGAGCCATCCACGTGATGTTTTTCTATGGCTTTCTGCTAGTGCAGTTCGGAGCGGTTGATCTCATCATTAAAGGACTATTGCCCGGGAAACATCTGCCGCTCGGACCGCTCTATCCGGCGTTTACGTTTTTCCAGGAGCTGGTGACGCTGATGATACTCGTCGCTGTTGTCTGGGCATTTTACAGACGTTATATCGAGAAGCTGAACCGGCTGAAAAGAGGCTTTAAAGCGGGACTCGTACTGATTTTTATCGGTGGTCTGATGGTCACAGTGCTGCTTGCGAATGCCATGCAGCTGATCTGGAACGGTAACACAGCGCTTCACTGGGCTGAACCGGTTGCCTCGACCATGGCTTCAGTACTTCAGTTCATTCCGCAGTCCGCAGCAGCCGTGCTGTTTTTTATATTCTGGTGGCTGCATCTGCTCTTCCTGCTGTCATTCCTAGTATACGTGCCGCAGTCAAAGCATGCCCATTTAATTGCAGGACCGGCGAACGTCTATTTGAATAGAACGCGTCCAACAGGGAAACTTGACGCGATTAACTTCGAACTAGAAGACGAAGAAACAGAAGAACCGGCATTCGGTGTGTCGAAGATTGATCAGTTCACTGACAAACAGCTGCTCGATCTGTATGCATGTGTGGAGTGCGGCCGCTGTACGAATATGTGTCCGGCAACTCTGACCGGTAAGACGCTGTCACCGATGCATCTTATTACGAAGCTGCGGGATCATCTGACACTGACCGGCGCAGCTGTAACGAGTCAATCACCATGGGTGCCGGCGCCGTTGTTTGCTGGAACGACAGGCAATCAGCTGGCAGCAAGCAGCACGCCTTCAGAATTGTATCATCCCGAGCTGGTCGGTGACGTCATCTCAGAAGAAGAGCTCTGGGCATGTACGACGTGCCGCAACTGCGAAGATCAGTGTCCCGTCATGAACGAGCATGTCGACAAGATCATCGATATGCGCCGTTACTTAGTGATAACTGAAGGGCGTATGAAACCCGATGCCCAGCGCGCGATGCAGAACATCGAACGTCAAGGCAATCCGTGGGGGCTGAATAAGAAGGATAAGGAAAAATGGCGTGACGACTATCCGGATGTAGCTATTCCGACAGTCAAGGAGCTCGGCGACACACCTTTTGAATATTTGTTCTGGGTATCATCGATGGGTGCTTTCGACAAACGCTCGCAGAAAATTGCCGCGAGCTTCTGTGAACTGCTGAATCAAGCAGGTGTTACATTTGCGATACTCGGTAACAAAGAGCGGAATTCAGGTGACACTGTCCGGAGACTCGGCAATGAATTCCTGTTCCAGGAGCTGGCCGAAAAGAACGTCAAAGATATTCAGAAGACAGGTGCGACTAAGCTTGTCACAATCGATCCGCATGCGTATCATACGTTCAAAAATGAATATCCGGATTTCGGACTCGACATTGAAGTGAAGCACCATACAGAGCTGTTGGCAGAACTCGTTGCAGCGGGCCGACTCCAGCCGAACGAAACCATCAACGAAACCATCACTTACCACGACTCGTGTTATCTCGGCCGCTACAACGATGTCTACAGTGCACCGCGTCAACTGCTGGAATCTATCGGTGCCAACGTCGTTGAGATTAAGCGCAACCGTCAAGATGCGATGTGCTGCGGTGCGGGCGGCGGGATGATGTGGACAGAAGAAGAAGGAGAACGCGTCAATATCAACCGTACAGAACAGGCACTGGCGACAAACGCCACAACGATTGCGACAGCCTGTCCGTTCTGTTTGACAATGATTTCAGATGGTACTAAAGCGTTGGAAGTGAATGACCAGGTCCAGACGAAAGATTTAGCGGAATTACTGAATGAATCCATTAAAAAAGGGGTAGTGTAAAGATGACTGAGGTAGTGATTGTTGCTGGTAAGAGAACACCATTTGGCAAGCTCGGTGGAAGTCTGAAATCAAAGACGGCAGGTGAACTTGGCGGTCTCGCGATTAAA
>DJUI01000088.1:0-473 GCA_002438305.1 Staphylococcaceae bacterium UBA6286
CTAAATCACTGTGCTCAGCCATCGCTGTATGGATGTCCTTAATGATGACCCCTTGAGCAGCGAGTTCAGGACTTACTTTTAGTAGTGCCGGCGTATTATTGTGCTGCACGTATAAATTATCAATTGTCTCTGTATCGACTAATTTCGTCACTTCTTCCGGCAGCGTATCTACAGAACTATACGCAGCGCTGTCAATCACTGTATGTTTAACAGAATAGAAGTCCCATTTGTCTAATTTTGTTTTATCTGGTTTTGGCATTTCAATAGTATTTAATCGACTGAATGCATCACTACGAACAGCCGTCATCCATGATGGTTCTTTTTTTGATTGTGAAAATTCCTGAATCATGTCCAGGTTCACGTCAAACGTTTGACTCATTTCAAATCCTCCTCGTGGTTTAATCAGATATTATTCAGCGTTGACAGTTTCGTCTTCAATGTTCAATTCTTGTTTGATCCAGTCATAACCTTCT
>DJUI01000088.1:705-7186 GCA_002438305.1 Staphylococcaceae bacterium UBA6286
CCATATCAAGGTCCATCTCAAGAAATTCCATCTGTTTGTCTAATTTTTTGATGAACTGCATTAAGTTGATTTCCTGACCTTCTTCGCGTCTAGAGTTGATCGCTGAACGTAAGAAGTCTGNNCGTCTACTTCCATCTCAAGTACGTTTTCACCGTCTAATAAGACTTCGCCTTGTGTCACTTCATACTTTGGATGACCCATGATAGCAGATGATAAAGTGGATTTACCTGTACCATTCGGTCCCATGATTGCATGGATTTCTCCCTGCTTGATTGTCAGATTCACACCTTTTAAGATTTCTTTATCTTCGATTGAAACGTGTAAATCTTTGATTTCTAAAACTGATGCCATGTGTATTCCCTCCAGATATATATATAAATTTTCATCTCTATTAGTTTATAATAATTTTAATCTACGGTCAAAGCCAGATAAATTAAATCACAATAATTATTATAACTTAAATATGGTATATAATAAATTAATTGAATTAAAATATAGCTGACGTATTGAGAATGAAGCAGCTGTTATTGAAAATACCGCCATATAACAACAAGCAGCCAAATTTGGCTGCTTGTTGTTATATGGCTTATTTAGCTGGAATGACTGCACCGTCATAATTGTCTTCAATGAATTTAACGATTTCGTCAGATTGAAGAGCTTTGACTAATGCTTTGATTTTAGCATCATTCTTGTGTCCTTGCTGCACTGCGATTAAGTTTGCATATGGTGAATCTTTGTCTTCAAGAGCAATAGAATCTTTGACCGGACTTAATTCATTTTCAAAGGCAAAGTTTGAATTGATGATAGTAGCATCGCCCTCACCATTCTGATAAGTTTTAGGAACAAATTCTCCTGCTTGTTTATTATTGAACTTGATATCTTTTTTATTCGTTTTAATATCCTGGAATGTCGCTTTGACTGGATCTGTACCTTCTTTCAGTTCAATTAAACCAGCTTTAGTGAAGAATGATAAGAAACGGCCTTCTTCTGCGGGATTATTAGAAACATATACTGTAGCCCCTTTAGGAAGATCTTCTAAAGATTTATATTTTTTAGAGTAGACCGCCATAGGTTCGATATGGACGTTTCCTGCTGACTCAATCTTGTAGCCTTTTGATTTCTTTTCTGTTTCAAGGTAAGGTGTGTGCTGGAAGAAGTTGGCATCCAACTCTCCTTCATCTAACAGACGGTTTGGCGTTGTATAGTCATTGATGATTTTGATTTCTAAATCATAACCTTCTTTTTCAAGAATCGGTTTTACTTGTTCAAGGAGTTCAGCGTGAGGTGCCGGTGATGCACCGACAACGATTTTTTTGTCTTCCTTAGAACCTGACTTTTTATTTTCTGACTGCTTATCAGATGAACCGCATGCAGTGAGTACAACTGCAAATAATAATGTAAGAATGAGTGCAAATAATTTTTTCATAGTAAATCTCCTTTATTTTTAATATATTAACGCTTATCGATGCGTTTAGTAATGGTATCACCGATAAACTGTATTGCAAATACAATGACAAGAATTAACACTGTTGATCTAAAAATAACGTCGTTCTGGTTTCGAGTGTAACCGACAAGATATGCTAAGTTACCAAGTCCACCGGCACCAATGACGCCGGCAATAGCGGTGGAACCGACTAAAGCGATAGCTGTGACCGTGATGCCAGATACGAGTGCCGGCAATGATTCACGCAGCAGCACTTTCGTAATCAATGTCCAGCGCGTCGCCCCCATCGCTTCCGCTGCCTCTATTACACCTCTGTCGATCTCTTTCATACCGATTTCTACAAGGCGTGCATAGAACGGGGCAGCTCCGATAATCAACGCCGGCAGCGCGCCTTTTACACCGCTGATTGTATTCATCAGCAGATTGGTGAACGGAATCAGCAGGATGATTAAGATGATGAAGGGAATCGCCCGAAATAAGTTCACTAAAAAGGCTGTGATCTTATAGATGACCTGGGCACCTTTAGATTGACTTCTAGAAGTCAGAAATAAAATAGTACCGATAATCAGACCGAGAAAAAACGTGAAGAACGTTGATACGATCGTCATGTACAATGTTTCATACACCGCTGTCCAGACATCCGGCCAGATGACGTTTTTAAAGCTCAGCATTTCCTTCAGTATGTCAATGAAACTTTTATCCACGTCGTTCCACCTCCACTATGACGCCGTGCTGCTCGAATTCGTTGAACAACTCTTTTGTCGGTTCAGGTACATGGACAATCATATGACCAAACGCACCAGAGGATGTATGACTGACATTGCCGGATATCACATTGATATCCACATCATACTTTCTGATGATTCTAGAGATAATCGGCTGTTCCGTTGATGAACCGGCAAATTTTAATCTTAAAATCGCGCCCGTCGGATATGCCAGCTTAATGTCGTCCATCGCTGCTTCTGATTCGCTGTCTTTTAAGTCATCTTTGACAAATCGCTGTGTGACACTTGACTGCGGATTTTGAAAGACACTGAATACCGGTCCTTCCTCAACGATGCGACCATTTTCCATGACTGCGACTTTATGACAGATTTTACGGATGACATGCATTTCATGTGTAATCAATATAATGGCAGAACCTATTTTCTTGTTGATGGTGACCAGCAGCTCTAAAATTTCATCTGTTGTCTGAGGATCAAGCGCACTTGTCGCTTCATCACATAGCAGCACTGTCGGATCGTTAGCAAGTGCACGCGCAATACCGACACGCTGCTTCTGGCCGCCGGACAACTGGGAGGGGAAAGCTTTTTCTCTGCCAGTTAAACCTACCATTCGAATTAATTCATTTACCTTTTGGTCTCGTTCTGTTTTACTGACCCCGGCAATCTCCAGCGGAAACGCAATGTTATCGAACACTGTACGGGACCAGAGCAAGTTAAAGTGCTGGAAGATCATGCCGATTTTCTGTCTTTTTTTGCGTAAGTCTTTCATGCCAAGCTGCGCAATATGATCACCGCCGACAACGACATCACCGGTAGTTGGTTTCTCAAGCCCATTGAACATTCGAATCAATGTACTTTTGCCTGCACCTGAAAATCCGATGACGCCATAAATTTCACCATCATGAATTTGCAGATTGACATCATCTACAGCAGTCAATGGTCCTTTTTTTGTTGCAAATTGCTTTACCACTGATTGTAAAGTAATCAATGACTAACCTCCTTTAAACGAATAAAGCGTCTTTCCCATAAAAAGAGAAAGACGCAATGATATAAACGTCTCTCATCTTCTAAAGCACTGGGCTTTATGTGAATTGGCACCATGTCTGACGACGGTTGCCGGGCTTCAAAGGGCACATCCCTCCACCTCTCTTGATAAGAGCTTAACTATTAAATTATTTTCTAATCATAGACCATCCTAATCGTTACGTCAATAATTTGTTGACGATTTCATATAAATTTGTCACAGATTCGAACTTGAACACTTCCGCTGTCACCTTGTCATCATTGACAACAAGTAATACAGGGACGCTCATCACTTTGAATGCCTGTACCAATTCAGGTGTATAATTCATATCGAGTTTGACCACAGGCTGTTTTGTCAAAACTGCGAGAACATCAATCATCCGTTCCGCTACTTTACATGTGCCACAAAGCGGCGTATATCCAAATATTAAATAAGACTCACCAGGCGGACTGCCAGGCAAATACTGTTTGACGCTCATGTGCTACATTCCCATCTTTCACTTCAAATTCATGTTTCATCAGAACTTTCGCTAAATAATCATGAGGACATCGACTGACTTCACCATATTTCGGATCAATGTAAATATGACGGCTCTCGCTTAAATGACGTTTGAACCAGTTGCGAATGATTTTACCTGCTTTGTCAGCGTCAGTCATAATATAGACTTTATGACCAATCAGTTCTTCCAGAATGGCATCTAATTTTGAAATACCCATGGTGCCGTTAGTGCAGATAATATGTACGGGCTCAGATAAGACTTCCTGTAACTTCTTCTTGTCGGATTTACCTTCAACAACGATGACTTTACTAATGACAGCCACACTCATCACCTTCTCATATGCGATTATAAAAAATTCCTTGATAATCAGATTATCAAGGAAATTATAACATTTATGCGTTAATCATTTCATCATATTGTGCTTGGTCTAACAACTCAGTCAGTTCATCGTCATTAGATGCTTCGACTTTGATCAGCCATGCATTGTCATAAGGAGATTCGTTAACAAATTCAGGACTGTCTTCAAGTTCACTGTTCACTTCAACGACTTTACCACTGATAGGAGCGTAAAGTTCTGATACTGTTTTTACAGATTCTACACTACCGAATGGCTGCCCCGCTGTAATTTCATCGCCTGCTTCAGGAAGTTCAACGAAGACGATATCCCCTAGTTCTGATTGAGCAAAATCAGTAATACCAATCGTATTTATATTTCCTTCTGTTCTTACCCATTCGTGATCTTTAGAAAATTTTAATCCTTCTAATGATGCCACAAAAATCCCTCCTCTAAGTTTATATATTAATAATGACATAGCATATATTTTTATTCAATCTTTTTTATAACCATGTGCTCATGTAATCCTGCTCTTTAAATCCTAACGTTATTTTACCATCATTGACCGCAAGCGGACGTTTAACCAGCATGCCGTCTGATGCAAGCAGTGCCAGTTTGTCTTCATAGCTCATATGAACTAGTTTGTCCTTAAGTTGTAATTCACGGAACTTCGTCCCTTGACGGTTAAACAGCTTGTCTACATCTATATCTGTCTGTTTAACAATGCGATCGAATTCCCCAGCTGTCGGTGTATGTTCCTTCAAGTTGATCGGCTGAAAACTGACCCCATTTTCTGTCAGGAACTGACCTGCCTTCTTACATGTTGAACAATTAGGAATCTGAAAAAATTTAATCATGTAGAACCTCCATCTCTGTTGATAATTTAATAGTATCAATATTTGACCATGCCGACAATTAACTTCTTAAAGCAGTCCGTTTAATCATTCAGCAAAAATGGTATATAATATAATAAACTATGTAGAGGAGCATTACTATGAGAACAATAAGTCAGTATGCAGAATTTAAGGAAATTATTAACCAGGACGAGCAGATGATTGTTAAGTTTTTTGCAGATTGGTGTCCCGATTGTGCAAAGATGGACAACTGGATTGACCCGATTGTTGATGAATATCATGACATTACATGGTATAAAATCAATCGAGACCAAGTTCCTGAAGCTGCCACAGAAAATGATGTCATGGGTATACCGAGCTTATTAATATTTGAAAACGGCAAAAAAACAGCACACTTACATTCTGCCAATACGAAAACACCTGAAGCGGTTAAAGCATTTCTACAGGAAAATATTCGCAAATAAAAAAACTCCCGATGTTGATCGGGAGTTTTTTTGTAGATGGGGTCACCATTCAGTCAGGAGTTCTGTATTTTTACGTTCTTTGATTGGTGCTGAGCCATCCGCATCTGTCAAATAGATTAAACTATAAATCATTTCATCCGCTGCTATGCTGAGAGCATTATTAAAGCCCGGCACTGTCAATACACCAGGTGTTTTAATACAGCTGCCTATTCCTGATTCATGGAATAATAAGGAGAGGTTCTGAATATAAGCACCAACAGCCAGTACATCTTCAAGAAACTGTTTCTGTCTTCGGTCATATTTACCGACAACAATGAGTACACCACTTAACTGACTAAGCGTTTCAATATGCTTCTCTTTCTTGTCAGAATCGTTCTTAAATGCATGATCGGCGAACAACGCTGCAAATTCAGCAAGCCGATTTTTCTTAATCCAGATGACACGCCACGGTTCACGCATGCCATGGTTAGGTGCATAACTTGCCAGCTGTATCATCTCTTTAATAATTGAGTCATCTGCCGTTGTATGATGATTATATGTCTTACAGCTTCTTCGTTCAACAATCGCTTTTTGTAATTCCACAGAAAAACCCCTCTTATAATTGATAACTATTATCAATTATAAGAGGGGTTCAATAAAATGTAAATCTTTATTGATAAATTTCCATCAAAGACTTAAGTTGTTTCACATGCAGCTGCCCTGGTGCTGCCTCTTTACCGATATGGCCATACGTCAGACTAGAGCCAAAAACACCGCCTGCTAGACGACTCAGTTTCCCTTGTTCTCCCATTGCTATACCGACGATATGATTATCGCAGTCCTGCTTTGTTTCATAGACTGCAAGCAGCAGCTTTAATACATCACGACCATCTTCAGGCATCACAGCAAGTTTGCTGTAATCAGCTCCCAGCTTCTGCATGCGGGCATAGTTCGCCTTCAATTCTTTAATATCCGGCGTATGCTCAAATTCATGATGGGAAATCAACACTTCTACATCGTGGTTTCGTGCTTCGTTAATTAATTCATCCATCAAATCTTCATATAACAGAAGCTCAATATCAATAATATCAATGGCGTCAGCTGACAAAACTTCATTTACAAGTTCGAAGTATGCATTAGGTTCTTTGTCACCGTTAC
>DJUI01000088.1:7227-7513 GCA_002438305.1 Staphylococcaceae bacterium UBA6286
CTGGCTGATGTAATCTTCGGGGGTTAATTCACCGCATAAATCTGCTCGGTATTCAATGATATCAATAGATTGAAGATTATCAGTCAGACATTGAATGGTTTCATCCCATTCATTGTTAGCTGCACTTAACGTGACAACAATTTTTGGTGTTACATTACATTTATCCATTACGCGTCCCTCCTGTCACATTAATCATATACCATTGAAATAATAGCTGTAAACGAATAACAATATAAAAAAAACACGCTACTCAACGGTAGCGCGGTTCAAATATGGAGACGGCGGG
>DJUI01000088.1:7614-7859 GCA_002438305.1 Staphylococcaceae bacterium UBA6286
CCCGCGTCCAAAGATCCTGCAATTGATACTTCTACGTGCGTAGTCGCATTGTTAAGGTTTCACTATTAAGCTGACAATGGACAATCTACTTAATAACTAGCCCGATTGATCTCTTCTGTTCAGACTCCAGGCGGAAGTGAACAGCGTATCCTACTTAAGGTTGAACCTCTACATCAGGCACATAGGCGATGCTTGAGAGAGGTGCAGAGTGCGATTAGGCAGCTACTGCGAAGTTGTTTGTTTTG
>DJUI01000088.1:8046-16750 GCA_002438305.1 Staphylococcaceae bacterium UBA6286
ATGTCGTTTGTCATAATCTTTTTTACCTTTCGCAAGTCCTAATAACATCTTGCAGTAACCATTCTTGATATACAGTTTGAGCGGAATCAGCGCGTAGCCCTGCTCACGCGTTTCTCCAAACAATTTATCAATCTGTTTACGTTTTAGAAGGAGTTTGCGTGTTCTGAGTGGATCATGGTTGAAGCGGTTCCCCTCTTCATAAGGCGCGATATGCATATTATAGACGTACATCTCACCCTGGTAGACACGGGCGTATGAATCTCGGAGATTCGCACTGCCCCGTCTGATGGATTTGATCTCTGTCCCTTTTAACTCTATCCCCGCTTCGATCGTTTCTTCTATTGTATAGTCATGACTCGCTTTTCTGTTCTGAGCGAGTGTTTTGCCACTACCTTTCGGCATTTATCTCACCTCTATTNNGGCACGTCCTGCATTTTTCACCGATTTTGCTTTGTAGAACGGTTTATTATTTTTTGAATGACTTCTATTGTTATCTCTACCTTTTCCTCGGCCTTTGCCACGCGGTTTATGGTTATCATCTTTCGCTGGTTTTTTCTCCGTACGGATGACAGTCCCGCGCGATTTGCGTTCGACTTGTCTTGGCTCCATACCGACGATACTGAAATCAATCTTGCGCTCATCGACATTAACACTTAAGACTTTGATTTTTACTTTGTCACCAATGCGGAAAACTTTAGCGCTCCGTTCTCCGATCAGTGCCATCTGACGCTCATCGAAGTTATAGTAGTCATCTGTCATATTGGTGTTATGGACCATGCCTTCAATTGTATTGTCAAGCTCTACAAACATACCGAAGTTCGCAACAGATGAGATGATACCTTCGTATTCTTCACCGACATGCTGCAGCATGTATTCCGCTTTTTTCAGGTCATCTGTATCACGTTCTGCATCGACAGCACGTCGTTCTCGTTTTGATGTATGGTCACTGATTTCAACAAGTGCCTCTGCCCATCTGTCTTTCGCTGCTTCGTCCATGGAACGTTCGATCAAATACTTACGAATCAGTCGATGGACAACCAAGTCAGGGTAACGACGGATAGGTGATGTGAAATGGGTATAATACTGAGCAGACAAACCGAAATGTCCGAGCGACTGTTCAGAATATTTCGCCTGCTGCATGCTGCGGAGCATCAATGTCGAGATGACCATCTCTTCAGGTTTACCTTTAATTTCCTTGGCAATAGTCTGCAGCGTCTTAGGATGAATATTCTCTGTACCACCGCGCACTAAAATGCCGAAGTTTGCAATGAATTCAAAGAAACGCTTAATTTTATCTGCTTTCGGTTCTTCATGGATACGGTAGATGAACGGTACTTTCATCTGATGAAAATGTTCTGCTACCGTCTCATTCGCCGCCAGCATGAACGATTCAATCAGACGCTCACCCTTGCCGCGTTCACGAATTGCGACGTCATAAGGCAAGCCGTCTTCATTGACCAGAATTTTTGCTTCCTTGAAATCAAAGTCTACTTCACCGCGGCGTTTACGCATCATCGCTAGAATGGTATTCAGTTCCTGTGCATCTTCAATCATCGGTACGATATGTGCATATTTATCGCGTAATTCTTTATCACCATCCAGAATCGCATTGACGTCAGTATACGTCATTCGTTCGTCGGAATAAATGACACTATCATATATCTCATGACGGACTACTTGACCATTCGGATTAATCTCCATCTCACAGCTTAAGGTCAGACGGTCAGCATGCGGATTCAGTGAACAGATACCATTTGACAGACGGTGCGGAATCATCGGAATCACACGGTCCACTAAGTAGACACTTGTACCACGTTCATAGGCTTCCTGGTCCAGGGCTGATCCTTCTGTCACATAATGACTGACGTCAGCGATACTGACAGTCAGAATATAATTTTCACCTTTACGTTCGATACTGATGGCATCATCGAGGTCTTTTGCATCCGCACCGTCAATCGTAATCGTCAGTTTGTCACGCAGATCACGTCGGCCTTCGATTTCAGACGGACTGATTTCGTCAGGTACTTGTTCTGCTTCTTTAATGGCATCCGGTGCAAAATCAATATTGATGCCGTGCTGATAAATAATCGATAAAATATCAACACCTGGATCGTTTTTATGACCAAGAATCGCTGTGACGTGTCCTTCAGGATTACTTGTCCCGTCCGGATAGGCCGTCAGTTCAACAAGGACTTTATGCCCTTCAACCGCACCGAGATTCTGATTCTTCGGAATAAAGATATCCTGAGTGATACGCTTGTCGTCCGGCAGCACGAAGCCGAAATGCTTGGCTTCTGTATAAGTGCCCACCACTTGAGTAATCGCACGTTCCTTAATTTCCTTGATGACGCCTTCTTCGCGGCCGTCACGCCCTTTAGACACTTTCACGACAACTGTGTCACCATCCATGGCCTGATTGATAGCATTCGGTGGAATGAAAATATCCTCAATGCCTTCCATCAGTGGACGTACGAATGCAAATCCTTTTTTATTCTGACTGATAATGCCTTCTACAAGATCAGAATCATTGAGCATGTAGCGGTCTTCCTTCGTGCGTTTGATTTTTCCCTTTTGTTCTAAATCTACCAGCTCTTTAACAAGCTCTTTAAACTCATCTGCAGTCGATAAATTGAGCAGCTGTTCGATATCACTGATAGACAGCACCTCTTTTTTTCTCGTCTGAAATAATATTAATAATTCATTGTTTAATGTCATAGTCTTCTCCTTTCGTTAGTGAGACCATTCAAGCCCTTCAAGAAATTGATAGTAATCTTCAAAGAGCTGTTCTTTTTCCTTATCTATAGTAATGACGTGGCCGGACTGCTCATACCAGTGAATCTCCTTGACGTCGCTTGATACCTCATTGTAAATAATATTAGCTGAATCCGGATTGATCATCGTATCCAGTTTACCCTGTGCAACGAAAAGGGGCGCGAATACATTATCTACAGATTCTCTCACTTTAATGATCGTCTGCTGCAGTTCTTCCAGCAGCTCCGTCGGATGAAAGGCACTCATCTCGCGCTCAATCAGTTCATCATTCTTACCTTCACGCTTCTTAAATTCACGTGCATACTCAAGAACTCCCTCAAACATATTTCCGGTCGTCTTGATATACATCGGTGAGCACATTGTCGCCACGCTGTTGACATCACGATTCTGGCTGAGACGAAGCGCAAAATCACCCCCAAGTGATAAGCCTGCCACTGCAATATCATGATAGCCTTGTTCTTTAAGAAAATCGTATGCTTCGAGAACCTGTACCCACCAGATATGTGGACTCGACTTCAGGAGTTCTTCAGGTGGTACACCATGCCCTTCGTAATGCGGTGCATAAGATGTATACCCTTTCTTCTGCAGAAATCGTCCTAATTGTCTGACATCAGAGGAATTGCCGGTGAAGCCATGCAGCAAAAGTACTGCACGAGGTCCCTCCTCAAAAAAGAATGGTTCAGGAAATCGAATTTTCATGATAATAACTCCTTTTCATGTATTACTTCTATTGTATGTGTTTTTAATGACTAAGCAAAATAAAAAAGTCCGGTCATGACCGGACTTTGTCTTATAAATCAAAATAAGTTAATGCCAGCATAATCAAGAAAAATAAAACTGACAACACAATTGTCGTACGCAGGAGCACCAGTTCGACACCACGTGTCTTCTGTTTACCGAACAGCGTCTCAGCACCACCGCTGATTGCGCCTGATAAACCATTACTTTTACCCTCTTGTAATAAAACGACTGTAATCAATCCGATACAAACAATGACCAATAAAATCATTAAGAACGTATGCATGGTTGGCCCTCCTACTCATAATCACTTTGTCAATTTTATCACAAAGCGAAGTAAAAGGGAATGTTTATACTTTGATCATTATTCAAAAAAGGACACGGCGTCCCGTGTCCTTAAAGCATTTCTATTTTTTTAAGTTATAAAAAGATTTAAGTCCTTCAAACTTAGCTGTTTCGTATAACTCATCTTCAATACGAAGTAACTGGTTATATTTCGCGATACGATCAGTTCTAGATAATGAACCTGTTTTAATTTGTCCAGCATTTGTTGCAACAGCGATATCAGCAATGGTAGTATCTTCTGTTTCACCTGAACGGTGTGAGATGACCGCTGTGTAGCCTGCTTTTTGAGCCATTTCAATCGCTTCAAATGTTTCAGTCAAAGTACCGATCTGATTAACTTTAATCAGAATTGAGTTACCGATTCCTTTTTCGATACCTTCAGCTAATATTTTAGTGTTCGTAACGAATAAGTCATCGCCGACTAACTGTACTCTGTCACCTAAACGTTCAGTAAGTGCTTTCCAGCCATCCCAGTCATTTTCATCCATACCGTCTTCAATAGAGATGATCGGATATTTATTGACTAACTCTTCCAGGAAATCAACCTGTTCAGCAGATGTACGTTTCGCGCCGCCTTCACCTTCGAATTTAGCGTAATCATAAACGCCGTTTTCGTAGAATTCAGAAGAAGCACAGTCAAAACCTAAGAATACGTCTGTTCCAGGCTCAAGCCCAGCTGCTTTGATTGCTTCTAAAATTGTTTCAACAGCATCTTCAGTACCGTCAAATGTTGGTGCAAATCCACCTTCATCACCGACCGCTGTTACTAATCCACGAGATTTTAAGATCTTCGCTAAGTTGTGGAAGATTTCAGCGCCCCAGCGCAATGCTTCTTTGAAGTTTTTAGCGCCGACTGGTAATACCATGAACTCCTGGAATGCGATTGGCGCATCAGAGTGAGAGCCGCCGTTAACGATGTTCATCATAGGCACTGGTAATTGAGTACCATTGAAGCCGCCTAAGTATTTGTACAATGGCTGTCCAAGATAGTCAGCCGCAGCACGCGCTACTGCCATAGAGACACCAAGAATAGCGTTAGCACCAAGTTTACCTTTGTTTTCTGTGCCATCCAGTGCAATCAGCATTTTGTCGATAGATACCTGTTCTAAAACACTGAATTCTCCTTCGATGATTTCTGGTGCGATAATTTCATTTACGTTCTCAACAGCTTTTTCTACACCTTTACCTAAATAACGTGATTTGTCTCCATCACGTAATTCAACCGCTTCATGTTCACCAGTAGAAGCACCAGATGGTACTAAAGCTCGGCCGAATGCACCGCTTTCTGTTAATACTTCTACTTCGATTGTAGGATTCCCACGAGAGTCAAGGACTTCGCGAGCATATACGTCTGTAATAATTGGCATAGTTAAAACTCCTTTGAATGTATTTTCATCTTATATTATTGATGATAGTAGTGAATATAGCAACTATTTAACTTACGATCTTGCGATCAGTGTTTCGCCTGTCATTTCTTCTGGTTTGTTGACATCCAGCAGGTCAAGCAGCGTTGGTGCAAGATCTGCTAATCTACCGCCGCTTCTCAATGTCACATCCTTATCCGTTAAAATAACGGGTACTGGATTCGTCGTATGAGCAGTCATCGGCTGATCGTCCATTGTGATTACTTCGTCTGAGTTGCCGTGGTCAGCAGTAATAACAGCACGGCCGCCCATTTCTAAAATGCGGTCAACCACTTCTCCAAGACACTCATCCACTGCTTCAATGGCTTTAATTGTCGGTTCTAATTTACCGCTGTGACCCACCATATCCGGGTTCGCGAAGTTTAGGAGAATCAGATCAAGATCTCCTTTAGCTAATTCAGCGAGCAAAGCGTCTTTAACTTCATAGGCACTCATCTCAGGTTTCAAGTCGTAAGTAGCGACTTTCGGAGAGTCGATTAATACCCGACGCTCACCATCAAACTCATTGTTGCGACCGCCGCTCATGAAATAAGTGACATGAGGGAATTTCTCAGTTTCAGCGATTCGCAGCTGTTTCATTCCTTGATCAGCGACTACTTCTCCGATTGTATTGATTAAATCTTCTTTTTCAAATACTACTTCCGCTTTCACGTTATCACTATATTTAGTAAATGTAACGAAGTTAATACCTATCAGTCGTTGGTCCATTTCGAAACCGACAAATTCTTCGTTTGTATATACTTCTGACAACTGAGCAGCACGGTCAGGTCTGAAATTGAAGAAAATCATAGAATCACCATCATTGACTCCCGTGTTCTCTGAACCTGCCTCATGGTCTTTAACGACAAACGGAATAACAAATTCATCCGTTACACCCTCAGCGTAACTAGCTTTTACGCCTTCTGCAGCTGTTTTAAATTCTTTCCCTTTACCATAAGTCATCGCTTCATAGGCGAGTTGTTCACGTTCCCATCGTTTATCACGGTCCATCGCATAATAACGTCCGGATATTGAAGCGAACTGACCGACGCCCATGTTTTTGAACTGCGCTTCTGTTTCCTCAATGAATCCTAGTGCTGTTTCCTGACCAACATCACGACCGTCTAAAAATGCATGGACATAAACTTTTTCGACGCCTTGATCTTTAGCGAGTTTAAGCAGTGCAAACAGATGTTTGTAATGACTGTGAACTCCTCCATCAGACAATAATCCCATAAGATGAAGTGCACTGTCATGCTCTTTGACATGTTTCATCGCATTCAGCAGCACATCGTTTTTAAAGAAATCGCCATCTTCGATAGATTTATTGATCCGCGTCAAACTCTGATAGACGACTCGTCCTGCACCAATATTCTAATGGCCGACTTCTGAGTTACCCATCTGTCCTTCTGGTAATCCAACATCCAGTCCGCAGGCCATCAGTTGATTGTGAGGGTATTCTTTATAGTAGCGGTCAAAATTGGGCTTGTTAGCTTGCGCCACGGCATTACCTTTTACTTCATTCCGGCACGCAAAGCCATCAAGAATAATTAAAGCTGTTGGTTTTTTCATTATTTCGCACCTTCTAACAATTTAACGAATGAATCAACTTCTAAAGAAGCACCGCCGACTAGAGCGCCGTCGATATCTTCCTGTGCCATATACTCCTTAATATTATCAGGTTTCACTGAACCACCGTACTGAATTCTTACAGCTTGTGCAGCATCAGTTGAAAAGTCTTTTTCGACAACTGTGCGGACAAATCGACACATTTGCTCTGCATCTTCTACTGACGATGATTTACCTGTACCAATCGCCCAGATAGGTTCATAAGCGATTACCGCTTGTTTCACCTGTTCTTCAGAGAATCCTTTTAATGCTGCAGATACTTGATCGCCGACAACTTGCTCAGCAGTATTAGATTCACGTTCTTCCAACGTTTCACCGACACAAATAATAGGTGTCATACCATATTTGAAAACAGCAAGTGATTTTTTATTGACATCTTCATCTGTTTCGTGGAAATATTGACGACGTTCTGAATGTCCTAAAACAACATATTTAACACCAAGGTCCTGCAATGCTGCCGGGCTCGTTTCACCAGTAAAAGCGCCGCTTTCCTCAAAATAAGCATTTTGAGCACCGATATTTAAATTTTCTACATCGGCTGATACAAGTGCATCAAGTTGAATAGCTGGTGCACAGATGACTGTATCTACTTCTTCAGCAGCCGGTAGAGCCGGTAGATTGTTGATGAAATCTTTTGCTTCCGCCACTGTTTTATTCATTTTCCAGTTTCCTGCGATAATTGGTTTTCTCAATGTAAACACTCCTTATTATTTGTCTGAGATAGCTTTGATGCCTGGAAGTTCCTTACCTTCCAGATACTCAAGTGATGCACCGCCGCCAGTTGAGATATGCGTAAATTGATCAGCAAATCCTAACTCCATCGCTGCTGCAGCTGAGTCACCACCGCCGATAATTGTTGTTGCATCATCTAATGCAGCAATCGCTTCACAGACTCCGATAGTCCCTTTAGCAAAGTTGCTCATTTCAAATACACCCATTGGACCATTCCAGACAACTGTTTTAGCACCATCCAGTTCTTGTTTGAACAGTTCAATTGTGTTTGGACCGATATCTAGAGATTCCTGATCAGCTGGAATGTCATCGATGGATACTTCAGTGATTTCTGCGTCATTTGAGAATTCTTTCGTTACTTTGCCATCAACAGGCAGTACAATTTTATCTGCGCCGCGTTCAAGTAAATCTTTAGCGAGATCAATCTTATCTTCTTCAAGAAGTGATTTCCCGATTTCTTTACCTTGAGCTTTCAGGAATGTATAGGCCATACCGCCGCCGATCAATACTTTATCAGCGACTTTAAGCAAGTTTTCAATGACACCGATTTTATCTGAAACTTTTGCGCCGCCCAAAATTGCTACAAACGGGCGCTCAGGATTTTCTACAACGCCGCCGATGAATTTAATTTCTTTTTCCATCAGAAAGCCGGCTGCAGTTTCAAGATGAGACGCAATACCTACATTTGATGCGTGGGCACGATGGGCTGTCCCAAATGCATCATTGACGAACACATCACCAAGTGACGCCCAGTACTTGCCAAGTTCTGGATCATTGCCGCTTTCTTTTTTGCCATCTACGTCTTCAAACCGTGTGTTTTCCACTAAGAACACATCACCAGGTTTTAAGTTGCTTACTGCTGCTTCTAAATTCTCACCGCGAGTTTCAGTTGCAAAGCCGACTTCTGTTCCTAATAATTCAGCTAAGCGAACTGCTACAGGTCGTAACGATAAATTCTTTTTATCTTCTTCTGTTTTGACTTTTCCTAAATGAGAGAAGATAATCGGAATACCACCTTGTTCCACAATATATTTAATTGTCGGAACAGCTTCAACGATACGATTATCGTTAGTAATTTCTCCATC
>DJUI01000088.1:16759-17238 GCA_002438305.1 Staphylococcaceae bacterium UBA6286
TTGTCTTTGAGTTGTAGATCTGAAACAATCTTCTTAGCCATTTTGTATGCCTCCAGTTTAGATAGTGATCATAAAAATAAACGGGAGAAGCGTATCTTCTCCCGCTTACTCAATTAAGCAAATATTATTTAGCTTGAGCTTGCTTTGCTAAGTATTCTAATGTACGCACTAATTGTGCAGTGTAACTCATTTCATTATCATACCAAGCTACAGTTTTAACCATTTGGTGTTCTCCAACTGTCATGACACGAGTTTGAGTTGCATCAAACAATGAACCGTAAGTGATACCGATAACATCAGAAGAAACAATCTCATCTTCAGTGTAACCGAATGATTCGTTAGATGCTTCTTTCATCGCCTGGTTAATTTCTTCAACTGTTACTTCTTTTTCAAGGATTGTTGTTAACTCAGTGATAGAACCAGTTGGTACTGGTACACGCTGTGCTGAACCATCTAGTTTACCTTTAAGTTCAGGAATA
>DJUI01000059.1:0-319 GCA_002438305.1 Staphylococcaceae bacterium UBA6286
ACGGCCAGTCTATGGAACGTGCTGCTGCCCAACAGCAGACCATCAGCTATGAAGTGATGTGTAACCTCAGCAGAAGGCTTCCGAGAATTTATCACACGAATGGCTCGCAAGTTGTTTATAATGAATTACTCAAATAAATATAGTTTTTATCATATGCATTTGATATGATTATGTTAATTCGTTGTTTGAATGGAGGATAATCATGAAGAAGTTTGAACAATTATTGGCAGAAGGGTATCAATCAATGGCTGAACTGAACTTGATGATTTCTTATGAGCAATTTGCACTGGAATGTGAGGCAAGCGAACAGAGTGATCGC
>DJUI01000059.1:342-4791 GCA_002438305.1 Staphylococcaceae bacterium UBA6286
GAATAAATGAAGCGCGGTGATGTTTATTTAGCAGATTTATCGCCTGTCAAAGGATCGGAGCAGGGTGGCAAGAGACCAGTTGTCATTATACAGAATGATGTCGGTAATAAGTTCAGTCCAACCGTGATTGTTGCGGCTATAACTGCAAAGATAAATAAAGCGCGAATCCCGACTCATGTTGAGATTGGTGGAACCAATCATCAATTAGATAAAGACTCAGTCATTCTACTTGAGCAAATCAGAACAATTGATAAGAACAGATTGATAGATAAGCTCACTGTGCTGTCAGCTGAGAAAATGGGTGAAGTTGATCATGCGCTGGAAATCAGTCTTGGACTGCAGGGTCATGATCAAGAATAATGGTGTCATGTTAAATGTCTGAGACTTTAGGAGACTAAAGTCTTTTTCATTGGAATGAGTTAGGGGGTATTAAATGAATCATATAGATACGCTTGTGGAGAAGTACAATATTATTTTTGATAAATATATTGCTTCGAAGAACGAAAAAGATCTGGATGGTCTTCAGGATTTGAGCTTTGAAGCCATCGAGAACGACGTTTCTCCGGAAGAAATCGTGTCATTGCACAAAGATTTGATGCTGGAGAAAGAACTGACTGCTGAAGAAGCGAAGTACTCTATGGACGTACTGCTTGAAATGATTATAGGGTTTGGTTTTTCTTACCGTGATTACAAGGCACTTGTCCGCAAGATGGAAGCGCATGACAAAGAGATGGATGTCGCTGTCAGTCTGCAGTCAATGATGCTGAAGACATCGATTCCTAAGCTTGACAGCATTGAAATCGGAGCGATCAGTGTGCCGGCTCAGCGGGTTAACGGGGATTACTTCAACTTGATTGACCATAGAGATGGTACGATGAGTTTTGCTGTGGCCGACGTCATTGGCAAGGGGATTCCTGCAGCGCTTGCGATGAGCATGATTAAGTTCGGTATGGATTCCTACGGTCATTCACAATTGCCGAGTGACGGCTTGAAACGACTGAACCGCGTCGTTGAGAAGAATGTCAATCAAAACATGTTTGTCACTATGTTCTACGGATTATACGAAGAAGTAAATAGTAAGTTTTATTACAGTTCCGCGGGCCATGAACCAGGCTATATTTATCGTGACAACAGTGATACATTTCAGGAATTGTCGGCACGAGGCATCGTCCTCGGAATCAATCCTTCAACGCGCTATGATCAGGAAGAGCATCAGCTGGAGATGGGTGATATGATCATCGTCTTTACAGATGGATTTTCTGAAATACGAAGATTGAACGGAGAATTTGTCAGCACAGAAGAACTGCTTGAGATCATCCGTGAATACAAACATCTGCATCCACAGGATATTGTGCAGGTGGTTTATGAAGAACTGCTGAAACAGCAGGATCCGAAAAAACGGGATGATTTAACGATACTTATCATTAAGAAGATTCAATAACTGTTATAAGTTTATAACAAAGTCTGCCGGGTATAACAAATAGATTATAGAAACTGCAAAGTTAATTAGGAGTGTATAAGATGAACTTGACTATTGAGACAACTGAACATGAAACCTACTATAATATAAATGTAGCAGGAGAACTAGACGTATATACAGCACCTGAACTACTAGAAGTACTGCAGCCGCTTCGCCAAAAGGGCACACATGATATCCATCTTAACATTGAAAACGTCAGCTATATGGATTCTACAGGGTTAGGATTATTTGTAGGGACTCTCAAAGAATTAAACAAACATGACCATGAGCTATTTGTTCTTGGTGCTAACAGCCGTATTGAGCGTCTGTTTGACATTACCGGTCTAAAAGAGTTGATGCATGTGAACGACGGAACGGGGGTTGAGTGATGTCAAATTATGATTATGTTGAAATGCACTTTCCGGCATCAGCTGAGTATGTAGGTTTAGTCCGCTTGACATTATCAGGTATTTTGAGCAGAATCGGGGCTTCTTATGATGACATCGAAGACTCAAAAATTGCGGTTTCTGAAGCAGTGACTAATGCAGTGAAACACGCGTATCAAGATAAAGTGAAAGGTGACGTACTAGTAGGNNATGAAGTGAAAGGTGATGTACTAGTAGGTTACGTCATTTTTGAAGACAAAGTAGAAGTCATTGTGTCTGATTCAGGGCAGAGCTTTGATTATGAGAAGGCTAAGGCAGAACTGGGACCATATAATGAAGATGAAAATGTCAATTTTATTCGTGAAGGTGGCTTAGGCTTGTTCTTGATTGAATCTTTAATGGATGAGGTCAATATTAAAAAAGATGCAGGTGTAACAATCAGTATGACGAAGTACATCGCAGGGGAGCAGGTGCAACCTGATGGCGAAAGACTTAGCAGGCTATAATAATGTAACGCCAGAAGAAATCAATGCCTGGATTAAATTGTATCAAGACACTCAGGATGAAATGGCTCAGACTACTTTGGTGGAGCATTATCAGAAGCTCGTTGAGTCACTGGCTTACCGCTATTCAAAAGGGCAGAGTCATCACGAGGATCTTGTGCAGGTCGGTATGGTCGGACTTCTCGGTGCTATTAATCGGTTTGACGTATCGTTTGAACGGAAGTTTGAAGCCTTTCTTGTGCCGACAGTCATCGGTGAGATCAAACGCTACTTACGCGACAAGACATGGAGTGTCCATGTGCCGAGACGTATTAAAGAAATCGGCCCTAAAATTAAAAAAGCAACAGATGAACTGACAAATTCATTAGGACGTTCACCGAAAATCTCTGAAATCGCAGCCTTTCTGGAAGTCACTGAAGAAGAAGTGCTGGAAGCGATGGAAATGGGACAGAGCTATAATGCGTTAAGTGTGGATCATTCAATCGAAGCGGACAAAGATGGCTCTACGGTCACTCTTCTTGATGTCATGGGCAGACAGGAAGAAGGCTATGAACTGACTGAGAAACGAATGATTCTNNTGAGAAGATCATCCCTATTCTATCAGATAGAGAACGTGAAATTATTCAATGTACCTTTATCGAAGGCTTAAGCCAGAAAGAAACAGGTGAAAAAGTCGGCTTGAGTCAGATGCATGTGTCACGGCTGCAGCGCACAGCCATTAAAAAATTGCGCGATGCAGTTCAGACGAGCGAATAAATTCAGCATGTGTCGAAGAGACACATGCTTTTTATGTTACACTCGTTATGAATCAAGGAGGTCATTATGGAACAGCATATTATTAAACTGATCATCGACAAACTGTCCTTCAAAGAGGAACAGATCAAAGCAGTGCTGGCACTGCTGGAAGAGAAGAATACAGTGCCCTTTATCGCGAGATACCGGAAAGAGGCGACAGGTGGACTTGATGAAGTGGCAATCAAAGAGATTGAAACGGAATACATGTATATGGCTGCTCTGCAGAAACGTAAAGACGAAGTGATCCGTGCTATCGATTCGCAGGGGCTGCTGACTGAAGAATTAAAAAAAGATATTCTTCGCCAAGTTAAATTGCAGCGTGTGGAAGATTTGTACCGCCCTTTTAAACAGAAGAAGAAAACCCGGGCAACAGAGGCGAAACGCAAAAATCTAGGGCCGCTTGCAGACAGACTGCTGGCATTCAACGATATGGATATTGACGCTGCTGCAAGAGAATTTCTGAGCGATGAAGTACTTACNNGTATCATCGCTGAACAGATTGCTGACGAACCTAAATATCGCAGCTATATTTTGAAATTTGTACAGGACAACGGTAATATGACCGCTGCAAAAAAACGAGGTGCAGATGATGAGAAAGGTATCTTTGAAATGTATTATGCTTACGAAGAACCAGTCAAGTCCATCGTTCCTCATAGAGTGCTTGCTATTAACAGAGGTGAAGACGCAGGAGTTCTGAAGGTAAGTATCAATGTCGATCTGGACAGGCTGGCATTATATTTACGGAATCAAGTCATTAAACGCCGGACCAATACGATTGATTTATTTGAAGCGGCTGTTATGGATAGTCTGAAACGCTTGATTATGCCGTCCATTGAGCGTGAAGTAAGAAATGAACTGACGACAAAAGCCGAAACTCAGGCGATTGACATTTTTGCGGTCAACTTAAAAAACCTGCTGCTGCAGGCACCGCTTAAAGNNTGCCTACAGAACAGGATGTAAGCTTGCTGTGATCAATGAATATGGAACATTTGTCGCTAAATCAGTCATGTATCCGCATCCGCCGGTCAACAAAAAAGATGCCGCTGAAAAAATATTCGTCGACATGATTAAGCAGCATGATGTGGAACTGATTGCAATCGGTAACGGCACAGCAAGCCGTGAAACTGAGCAGTTTACAGCAGAGATGATCAATAAGCACCATCTCGATGTATCTTTTATCATCGTTAATGAAGCAGGTGCATCGGTCTATTCTGCAAGTGAGCTCGCGCGCCATGAATTTCCTGACTTCAAAGTGGAGGAGCGCAGTGCAGTGTCTATCGGCCGCCGCGTGCAGGACCCGCTCAGT
>DJUI01000059.1:4802-5147 GCA_002438305.1 Staphylococcaceae bacterium UBA6286
CAAGGCATTGAACGATGCACTGACGTTTGTTGTTGAGACGGCAGTCAACCAGGTCGGTGTCAATGTTAATACAGCGTCAGCTCCGTTACTGCAGTATGTCTCCGGATTGTCGAGCACTGTTGCAGACAACATTATCCAATACCGCGAATCTGCCGGACCGATCAAACATTCGAAGGACATTGCAAAAATCCCGCGTCTCGGCAAAAAAACATTTGAGCAGAGTATCGGCTTTCTGCGGATACTTGACGGCACAGAACCGCTTGATAGAACCGCGATTCATCCTGAGAGCTACAAAGCTGCCTATACATTGCTCGATGAGATCGGTTCTTCTATTTATGACCTCGG
>DJUI01000058.1 GCA_002438305.1 Staphylococcaceae bacterium UBA6286
AACGTTCTGTGTATCAGCGAAGAGCCAGGCACAGACGTTCGATGCACTCGTTGACGCACAGTATTTCACTGAGCAGGAATTGGATGTACTGATGCGCGGGCGCAACGCGAAGAGCCATACGAAAGCAAAAAATACAGATGTGGTCACTTATAAGAAGAGCACAGGGCTTGAAGCGGTCATCGGCTACTTGCAGCTGGCAGGAGAAGAAGAACGGCTGAAAGAACTGCTCGACAAAATAGTGGCGCTNNGGAACTGAAATGAACGAAGATATTATCGTCGGCAGACATGCGGTGAAGAGTGCCGTGTCATCTGACCGCGAGATCAACAAAGTGTTTATCCAGGAAGGCATCAACAAGCAGCAGATCAGGCCCATTCTCGACCTGCTGAAAGAACGGAAAATCATGGTCCAGCAAGTGCCGAAAAGCAAACTGGATCAGATGAGTGATGTACCGCATCAAGGGATTGCGGCACAGATTTCACCGTATGACTACACCGAGCTTGAAGACTTCTTGGAGACAGTAAAGGATAAGACAGCGACTGTCATGATTCTGGACGGCCTGGAAGACCCGCATAATCTCGGTTCTATCATCAGAACAGCAGATGCAATCGGTGTGGATGGGATTATTATCCCGAAACGACGTTCTGTGACGCTGAATTCAACAGTTGTCAAAGCATCGACCGGGGCGATTGAATATGTGCCGGTGATGCGCGTCACTAATTTGGCGCAGACGATCGATCGACTGAAAGAGGCGGGATTCTGGATCTGCGGCACTGACGCTGGGAAATCAGTGGATTACCGGAGAATGGCTGCGGATATGCCCCTTGCTGTAGTCATCGGTTCTGAAGGTGAAGGGATGAGCAGATTAGTCAAAGAAAAATGTGATTTTCTTGTGCACTTGCCGATGGTCGGTCATGTCAACAGCTTGAACGCCTCAGTGGCTGCAGCGCTATTGATGTATGAAGTCTATAGAAAGCGCAACAGTATCGACTGATGAAGGAATTCTATATCATAGTTGATGGTTACAATGTCATCGGGCAAAGCGACCGGCTGAAAGCTATCGCACTGGAATCATTGGAAGAAGCAAGGAAAACACTGCTTTTAGATCTCGTCAACTATAATGCAAGACAGCAGGGTGAACTGATCTGCGTGTTTGATGCTTACGATGTGAAACGCGGAGAGTTCATTGAACTATTTCACGGCATTAAAGTCATCTTCTCAAAAGAGAAGGAAACTGCGGACTCGGTCATCGAGCGTCTCGTCTATGAGCTGTACGATAAGCACATTACACGAATTACAGTCGTGACAAGTGATTTATCTGAGCAGCATGCTATTTTTGGAACTGGGGCACTGCGCGTGTCGTCACGTGAATTTTTAAGTGAACTCGATGAAGAGAAGGAACTGCTGGATAAAGACATCAAGAAAATGAACACATTCAAACCAAGAACAAGAATCGATATCGATGAAGAGACGAAATTTAGACTCGAACGGCTCAGACGTGGACTTGATGAGTAAATTTATTATTTCAGCAGCACGGCTTGTCTGTAGTTACGTGACGTTGTACACTGAAGTTAATACTAATAAGGGGTGTTAACTTTTGTTCAGAGCGCTGACATTCGTTCTGTTTGAGACAGAAGAACGTTACGAGACGAAGACAGATGAACAGCTTGTCGCTGACATTCAAACAGGGGATGAACGATCTTTTGAACGGCTCGTTGTCCGTATGAGACTGTTGATTTTGACGTATGTCAGACGGCATCAGATGGATGATGACGAGCTGTATCAGGAGGCATTGATTCTGCTTCACCAGGCAGCTGTTGACTATGATCAGCTGAAATGCGATACGTTTAAACCTTATTATCTAAGGCTGCTGCGCTTTCGGATGATTGACTGGGCGAGAAAAGAGCGCAGTCGTCAGAAGGTGGCGATGGTCAGTCTTGATGCGCCGCTGTCAGAAGATGAGAGCAGAACATTAATCGATGAGCTGAACGACTATTCCCAACTATCACCTGAAGAAGTCAGCATCTATAATGAACTCTCTAGTCAGTTGAATCCAGTGACACTCGGCCTCAGTCCGCTGGAGCATCGCATGGCAAAACATCTGCTGAGCGGTCTGACAATTGAAGAGATTTGTGTGCTTGAAGACCGGACGGAACGCATCATCCGGAATGCACATCAGAGACTAAAACATAAAGTGCTGAGTCAGTTGATGCGTTGACAACTGAACCTTTACTTTGTATATTAAATAGGATTAAGGTGAACCCAATTGAAAAAAGTGGCATTAAATTGTTCGGTTTGCGGCAGTCGCAATTACACGGTGGCAAAAAAAGATTCAACGATTCGCATGACACTTAAAAAGTATTGCAAAACATGTGATCAACATACGATTCATAAGGAATCTCTATAGGAGGCATCAGCATGCAGAAAGAGAACTTCTTCCAAGGCGTCGTTTCCGAAATGAAGAAGACGTCATGGCCGACTGGCAAAGAAGTAGTACGTGATACAACGATCGTTGTGCTCACCGTATTGTTTTTTATTTTATTTTTCTTTGCAGTGGACCTTGGTATCACAGAACTTATCAAGTTAATTAATTAAGGAGGCACATTATGTCTGAAGAAACTACAAAACATTGGTATGCAGTCCATACCTACTCCGGATATGAAAACAAAGTAAAGGACAATCTGGAGAAGCGTCTGGAGTCAATGAATATGCAGGACCAAATCTTCCGCGTTGTGATTCCTGAAGAAGAAGAAACAACGATCAAAGATGGCAAAAAGAAAACATCACTGAAAAAAACATTCCCGGGGTACGTGCTTGTTGAACTCGTGATGACTGATGAATCATGGTACGTCGTACGTAATACACCAGGTGTTACAGGATTCGTAGGATCTGCCGGCGCAGGATCGAAACCTAATCCATTGTTACCGGATGAAGCACGTTTCATCCTGAAATCAATGGGAATGGCTGAAAAAACTATTGATGTGGAACTTGAAGTCGGTGAACAGGTGCGTGTAACATCTGGACCGTTCACGAACCAAGTCGGTGAAATTAAAGAACTGGATGCTGAAAAATACAAATTAACAGTGCTGGTTGATATGTTCGGCCGTGAAACACCCGTAGAAGTAGAGTTTGATCAAGTCGAGAAATTATAATCTATCGTTTTTAAAAAAAACAGTAAAAATACACTTGCCAAGCGGCTCTAAAAATGCTATTATTTTAGGGTCGTGCTATTAGCATGCGTGTTTGAGTGGGAGGGTAAATCTCATACCCTGTGACCACATCACGATATTATAGGAGGTGCACATCGTGGCTAAAAAAGTAATCAAAGTTGTTAAATTGCAAATCCCTGCAGGTAAAGCTAATCCAGCTCCACCGGTTGGTCCAGCATTAGGTCAAGCGGGTGTAAACATTATGGGATTCTGTAAAGAATTTAACGCACGTACTCAAGAACAAGCAGGTTTAATCATTCCAGTTGAAATTTCTGTATTTGAAGACCGTTCATTTACATTTATCACTAAAACTCCACCTGCAGCAGTATTACTGAAAAAAGCAGCTAAAGTTGAAAAAGGTTCAGGCGAACCTAATAAAAACAAAGTGGCTACAGTAACTGAAGATCAAGTACGTCAAATTGCTGAAGAAAAAATGGAAGACTTGAACGCAGCAAGCGTTGAAGCAGCAATGCGTATTATCGCAGGTACAGCTCGCAGCATGGGATTTGAAATCAAATAATAAACGTTTTTAAGCAGACGTCATGACGTCTGCTCTTGCATTGTCATTCGGCATTGCATACGTGGGAGGACATTCCGCTAAAACCACTATAAGGAGGAAAATAAACAATGGCTAAAAAAGGTAAAAAGTATCAAGAAGCCGCTCAAAAAGTTGATCGTAACTCTTTCTACTCAGTAGAAGAAGCAATCAAACTTGCGAAAGAAACAAGCACAGTGAACTTCGACGCTTCTGTTGAAGTGGCATTCCGTCTAGGAATCGATACACGTAAAAATGATCAGCAGATCCGTGGTGCAGTTGTACTGCCAAACGGTACTGGTAAAACACAACGCGTCTTAGTATTCGCTAAAGGCGAAAAATTAAAAGAAGCTGAAGCAGCAGGTGCTGACTACGCTGGTGACACTGAATACATCAACAAAATCAACCAAGGTTGGTTCGACTTCGATGTAATCGTTGCAACACCTGATATGATGGGTGAAGTGGGTAAACTTGGACGTGTCTTAGGACCTAAAGGTTTAATGCCAAACCCTAAAACAGGTACAGTTACATTTGACGTAACAAAAGCAATCGAAGAAATCAAAGCTGGTAAAGTAGAGTACCGTGCTGAAAAGTCTGGTATCATCCACGCACCAATCGGTAAAGTTTCTTTCGAGACAGAAAAATTAGTAGAAAACTTNNGTAAAGTAGAATACCGTGCTGAGAAATCTGGTATCGTACATGCAGCTATCGGTAAAGTATCATTTGACGACGCTAAATTAGTTGAAAACTTCAATGCGCTTAAAGACGTGTTAGCTAAAGCTAAACCAGCATCATCTAAAGGTACTTACTTCAAAACAGTTGCAGTTTCAACAACAATGGGNNCCTGGTATTAAAGTAGACCCAAACGAAATTCGTAACTAATTAATATTGACAGATTACAAACTACACGTTATAGTGTAGTTTGTGTTCATAACCTAAGACAGCAGGGGCTGCGTGCTTAATCATCCTGCCGAGGTGAAAATTGACTTGATAACGTTCAAGCACTTTTTGCCATAGGTGAAAAGTGCTTTTTTAATTCTTATTAGAAAAGCACGAAAATCTAAATGGAGGTGTCATCATGTCTAAAGCAGTTGAACTTAAACAACAACAAACTGATGTGATCACTGAGCAGTTTAAAAACTCAGTATCTACAATCATTGTTGACTATCGTGGTTTAACAGTTGCTCAAGTAACTGAACTACGTAAACAACTTCGTGAAGCAGGCATCGAATTCCGCGTATACAAAAATACGCTCGTACGTCGTGCTGCTGAAGCTGCGGGTGTTGAAGGAATTGAAGAATTCTTAACTGGCCCTAATGCGATCGCGTTCTCTAACGAGGAAGTTGTTGCACCTGCTAAAATTATTGCTGATTTCGCGAAAACAAACGAGAAATTAGAAATTAAAGCAGGTATCATCGAAGGTAAAGTGACTTCTGAAGCAGAAGTTAAAGCAATCGCTTCACTTCCTTCAAAAGAAGGTCTTATCTCAATGGTTCTTTCAGTATTACAAGCACCAATGAGAAACTTCGCTTATGCTGTTAAAGCAGTCGGCGAACAAAAAGAAACAGGCACAGAAGCAGCAGCACCAGCTGAAGCTCCTGAAGCAGAAG
>DJUI01000006.1:0-3039 GCA_002438305.1 Staphylococcaceae bacterium UBA6286
CAGCTGGCGGGTCTTCGTGCGATGCCTTACTTGAACTTGTTCCGACCGGCAGACGGAAACGAAACACGTGTTGCATGGAAAGTGGCGATGGAATCTAAAAAAGATCCAACCGCTTTAGTACTGACACGTCAAGATCTTCCGGCACTCGATGTCAGTGAAGAAGCGGTAGAAGAAGGTGTTCGACGCGGCGGATATGTTGTATATCAAACTGAAAATCCTGAATATTTACTGATTGCAACTGGCTCAGAAGTGTCACTCGCAGTCGAAGCAGGTAAACAGCTTGAGGCGCAAGGGAAAGGGGTACAAGTAGTATCACTTCCTAACTTGAAATTATTCGATCAGCAGGATTCAAGTTACAAAGAGGCAGTACTGGCATCATCTGTGACAAAACGTGTTGCCATTGAAATGGGTGCTACAGATGGCTGGTATAAGTATGTTGGATTAAATGGGGCTGTCATCGGAATCGATCGTTTCGGTGCAAGTGCGCCAGGCGAAATCGTTATGGAGAAATACGGATTCACTAAAGAAAATGTCGTTAAAACAGCATTAGAATTATCATAAGCTGTCATCTTGCATATGATTCAGTCCTTACTGGAAGTTGCTTTGTCATACTACCGGTAAGGGCTTTTTGATTTAATAATTGTTGAAAAACGAGGAGTTATTTAGTAAAATTTATAAGAATGAGAAAGTGGGTGAAATAATGGAGACATGGATATGGATTTTACTGATTATTTTAGCAGCAGTGGCAGGTGCAGCACTTGGGTTCTACTTGGCACGTAAATATATGATGGATTACTTGAAAAAGAACCCACCCATCAATGAAGATATGTTAAGAATGATGATGATGCAGATGGGTCAGAAACCATCACAAAAGAAAATTAATCAAATGATGGCGATGATGAATAAAAATATGAATCAAAACGTCAAATAAAAAAGGATGCTGCGGCATCCTTTTTTTATTCTGTCACTGATTCATCAACAGGTAGAGCGGGTGATTCAGTGTCAATGAGAAATTCTGTTTCTGGCAGCTCTGTNNTTTCGCTAGTGGCAGGTCTTTCAGTCTCAGGAATTTCAGTGGCTGGTACTTCAGTAGTTGGGACGGTCTGGTTAAGATCCGCTTGAGGAACCTGCTCAGCTGTTGGCTGTGCAGGTTCCTCAAGCGGATATATTTCCTGAGCATTGTCGATAGGTTGATCCACTGGAGCAGCAGCTTCGAATGATGGCAGGTCAACATTTGTCTCTGTACTGTTGTCGACCTCTATTTCTACAGTTGTAGGGGTCTCAGTCGTTGATTCAGTGCTGTTAACACGTTCTTCCGGTTCAGGTACGGCAGTAGATTTCTTAGCTTCTGCCCGTTGTTTTGCTGCTTTAATTTTTTTTAGTGCCTCTTTTGAGGACTTGGTCTTGCTATTATCCTTTTTAGCGGCTTCTACGTTCTCTGACTCGCCTACTTTAGGGTCAGCGCTGTTCTCTGCATCCGTTTGCTTCTTTTCAGAGCAGCCGCTTAATATGAAAAGGCACGATATTAATATCAATATATGTTTCATTACATGACCTCCTTATCAATAATATATCATTTTTCAAGGATCATGAGTATACGACGGTAATTCAGCGGCATCGTGTTGTCACGAATTTTTCAAAAAAGAATGATGATTTGTCCTATAGTTTTGGTAAAATAGTTTGGAATGGAGTGATTAATATGGGAGATGTAACAATGGCCCTTGCCTTTGGTGCAGGTCTACTAAGTTTCATATCACCATGTGTTCTGCCGATCTACCCGGCCTNNATCATACACTTTTGTTTTTGATAGGTTTTTCACTCGTCTATATATCTTTCGGTATCGGTATCGGCTTCGTCAGTGATTTTTTGAATCATTATGACGATACCATTCGCATGGTAGGCGGTCTGTTGATGATGATATTTGGACTGATGACTCTCGGTATTTTTACACCTCAATTTTTAATGTCTGATAAGAAGTTCAACTTCAAGAACAAACCTGGTGGTTATTTCGGCTCACTCGTCATCGGTATTGCTTTTGCAGCAGGATGGACACCATGCATGGGGCCGATTGTCGGCACTATTATTTCTCTGGCACTGACGAACCAATCATTGGCGTTATTTTATATGATTCTTTATGTATTAGGTTTTTGTATTCCATTCTTTTTATTGACGTTCTTCTTGACGAAGCTTAAATGGATACGAAGATATAGTCAGCTGCTGATGAAAGTCGGCGGTCTGATTATGATTGTTATGGGATTACTGTTATTCTTTGATTTACTGACAGAAATCACAAGATTATTCAGCTGGGGGATTTAGCATGTATGTCATTCTTTCGATGATTGTTGCAGTATGTATGGGAATGATTGTTATAGCCGTTCGTATGAAAGCACAAAAATATCCGACGAACGCAAAGAAAATTATTTTGCCGCCATTCTTTATGGCCACTGGAGCATTGATGTATGTCATCCCTTATTTCAGATTGACCCCAATGGAGATATTGGAAGCACTGCTTGTAGGTATGTTTTTTTCGTTGTTCTTAATCTTCACCTCTAATTTTCAAGTGATAGACGATCAGATTTACATGAAGCGTTCAAAATTATTTCCAGTGATTTTAATATCACTGCTGATCATTCGCTCAGTGCTGAAATTCTATTTAAGCAGCTCACTTCATCCAGGTGAACTGGCAGGTATGTTTTTTCTACTGGCATTCTGTATGATCGTACCTTGGAGGATTGCGATGTACTATAAATATAGAAGACTTGCTGAATCTCTTCATATAAAAGAATAAAGCGCAGCTGCACGCTGCGCTTTATTTTTGTGCTTCTTTAGCGATGAGTTCTGAATGATCAAAAATAGAAAATTTGTTCTTTTCATCGTCCGCATATTTAAAATATTCGTTGTACGGTGTATAGTCAATGTCAAGTTCTGTTAATTTCTTCTTCATAAATCCGTGGTCACGTTTCGGTGTCGCAATGATATAGCCGCGCATAATATGATCAAGTTCAATTTTCTGTGCACCTTCATCAAGCGCAATTTTGG
>DJUI01000006.1:3111-12545 GCA_002438305.1 Staphylococcaceae bacterium UBA6286
CATCTTCCTTTGGCATTCTCTTTAAAAATTTGCGGAACATAAAATAACCGCCGATGGTCAACAGCCCCATAAAAACAACAGTCCAGATGAAAATCAGTGTGATAAATATATCGTTCAATATGGTCACCTCATTGCTCATTATAAGAAAAAAAATTCAATGTGTCTATTCCTCGTTCTTCGTTCGATATATAGAGCGTAAAGGAGGTGATAACATGTTGAAAGAAGTTGTAGTAAGTCTTGCATACATTAGCGGTATATCTGACAGCGGAAAAGATATTCGTAAAACACGCCGCTTCAATCAAGTCAGACTTGATTTGACAGATGTAGAAGCTAATCGTTTCAAAGATTTAATCGCTTCATTGACTGGTGAAGATTATGTTTCAGTTGAGAAAATTGATACAAAAGCAGTGTAATCGAATGAATTTAACGAAGGAGGTGATCAAATGAAAACTTTGCAGATGATCTTTGCAACGGATTTCGGTAAGAGCTATCAGTTCAACCTTACCAATCCTAAAGAACAGCTGACTTCAGAGGAAGTTCGCGACGTCATGGAATCGATTGTTGCAGGAAATTACATTGAATCGACAAGTGGACGTCCCGTTGCCGTGAAAGAAGCAAAAGTGGTTGAACGTATCGAAACACCATTATTTAAATTATAAGTACTCATCAGGTGCTTTCATTATAAATTATTTATCGCAAAAGGTATGTCCGATTAATCAGGCATGCCTTTTTGTGTATAATGCAATAGAGGTGATTCATTTGAAATTAATGCATATTGCTGACCTGCACATCGGCAGAACCATTAATCAGCATAGTCTGCTTGAAGACCAGCAGCTGATGCTTGATCAGCTGATCGACCAAATAGATAAACAGCATATCGATCTATTGATCATTGCAGGTGATATTTATGATCGGTCTCTGCCGTCAAAAGAAGCGGTGCAGCTGTTTGAACAGTTTATAAAAGCCGTAAATATAGAAAGAAAAATACCCGTTCTTGCGGTCAGTGGCAATCATGATGGCGCTGAACGGCTGGGCTATGGTAAGGACTGGTTCAAAACGCATGATTTTCATATCAGTACTTCCATTGAAGACAGTTTTCAACCGATCGTTTACCATGATATTCATTTTTATTTAATTCCATACATTGAACCCGTTGATGCGAGATTTTATTTCAAAGATGACAGTATTAACAGCCATGCAGCGGCGTACGAAGCTATTATCAATCACATTGAACCACAGTTAGACCGAGGGAAGAAGAATATCGTCGTCAGTCATCTATTTATCCAGGGAGGAGACGAAAGCGATTCAGAACGTCCGCTATCGCTCGGTGCAGTAGAATATGTCCTGCCAGCTTTATTTCAGTCATTTGACTACGTTGCTCTCGGCCATCTTCATCATCCATTTGCTATTAAGTCTGACCATATCAGCTATAGCGGCAGCCCCCTCAAATATTCATTCTCTGAAGTCAATCAGCCAAAAGGGTATCGTCTCATCGAAGTCAGTGAAAGTATAAAAAATACATTTATACCGCTGCTTCCAACACGAGATGTCAAAGTCATTGAAGGGACGTTTAGCGACGTTTATGAGCAGAACAGGGCGATTGAATGGAAAGATGATTATTTAAAGATGATTCTGTCTGACATGCGACCCATCAACGATCCNNATGACGAAGCTGAAACAGCTTTATCCGAACTTGCTTGAACTAAGACATCTGGATGATATTGCAGTTGAAGAAACATCAGCAGCTCAAATTATTGAGCAAAGTGATATGGATATTATGAATATGTTTGCCGTCGAATTAACAGGTGAAGAATTGTCTGACGTTCAAGTAACAACGATTGACCGATTACATCAAGGAGGGGACTTCAGTGAGACCGATTGAACTTGAAATGCGTAACTTTGGCCCTTTCATCAATGAAACGATTGATTTCACTGAACTGGGAGACAATCATTTATTTTTAATTAGTGGTAAAACAGGTGCCGGAAAAACCATGCTGTTTGATGCGATGACGTATGCATTGTATGGTGAGGCATCTACTGCTGCAAGAGATGAATCTGAACTCCGCAGTCATTTTGCCGAAGCTGTACAACCGACGTCGGTCAGATTTAAGTTTGCACTGAATCAGCGGATATATGAAATTTCTCGTTCTCTCCCCTTTGTTAAACCTGGGAATAAAACAAAGACACTCCCAAAGCTTGAAGTCATAGAATTATTAAGTGATGAAAAAAAATTGATCGCTAAAAGTGTTAAAGATGGCAATCAGAAAATTAAAGAACTGATTAAAATGGATGCCAATCAATTCCGGCAGATCTTAATTCTACCGCAGGGGGAATTCAAAAAATTTCTTATAGCAGGCAGCAGTGACAAACAAAAAGTATTAAGAACGCTCTTTAATTCGACTCGGTTTAAGCATCTCGAAATGCAGCTCATGGATGAAACTAAAGAACTGCAGCAGCAGGTTCAGCAGACAGAACAAGAAATGGAAGTGCTGCTCAGCCAGTTTAAGTCAAACAGTGACATAGAAGGGTCCGTTGAACAGTTAATCATCAGTCGTCAAGCTGAGCTATCAGAACAGGAAGAGCAGATTGAGCAGATGAAGCAGCAGCTGACCATTGATGAGGAATCGAAACAGACAGCTGTAGAACGACTGAATCAGGCAGCTTCCATCAATCAGGCTATTTCAGAAAAACAGACATTGGCTGAACGCCTTTTAGAGCTGGAGCAGCAGTTACCGGTCCTGCATGACAAAGAACAGCAGTATCAGATCATGCAGGCGATGGAACAAATTGCTGAAATACAGGCTCAGATGGATAAGCAGCAGAATAAAATCAATGGGCTGCAGTTAGAGGTTGATGAGCAGGATCAGAATATGAATCAGTTAATGAAACAACTGAACACCTTGGAAGAGGCGATGAGCCGTTATAATAAAGAAACTGAGCATGTCACTGCCATAGGTCAGGAGCTGACTCAAGTCCAGCACTTCTATTACAATCACCATGACTACCGTCAATTAGATAGGCAGCTTGCTGATAACTTAACACGCCAGCAAAAAATTGAAGGCACTGTTAGTACATTATCCAAACAGTTAACTAAGCTGTCTGAGAAGGCTGCTCAATTAACTGAACGATACAATGCAAATAGTAATGAATGGCAGCAATACAAGACGCAGCAGTATGAATATGCTGCTCAATTAACTGAAACAACACGTATAAACAAGGAATATGAACATAAATTAGCTTTGATGACTGATGAAAGAAACATCCAGCAGCAGCTTGAGCAAATGTCTGACAATGAACTGGACGTTGCTATGAACTTAATGAGACAGCATCTGCATGAAGGCAGCCGTTGTACTGTCTGTGAACAGCAGGTCACTCATCTGCCTGATGCGGATGAACAGATCATCAGTCAACATTATGCTTATAAAACGTTAAAAGAACAACAAATCAAATTGAATGCCAAACTCGAATTGCTGCAGCATATTGAAGCGGTGGATAACAGTGAATTACAGAATCTTCTATCAGCACTGGAACAGAACATGACTGAACGCATGACAGAACAAGCTATGTTGTCAGAAGAAATGGAATCAATCAGTCAACTGATTCAAGCTGCACAGTTGAACTACGACAATGCACAGAAGGAATTAACTGAGCTCAAAGTAACCATCAATCATCAGTTAAAAGCTAAACGTGATTTCCATGAGCAGACACAATTTGAATCTTACGATGATTTTTATAACAGTTATCAGTTGAAACAACAACAAATAGCACAGCATCATCAGCAGATGGAAACGACACGTACTGAGCTCATACAGTTAAACCAGCAGATTAACCATCAACAACACCTGCGTGATAGAATAACAGTCGAACTGCAGGACTGGGAGCAGCTGCTCAGCCAGACCGCTACTCAGTACCGCGACCTGTTAAGTCACCACCATCTGACAGAGGAGCAGCTGCCGGATGAGTATGATCATCATGTCATTGAAGAACTGGCGGGATGGATACAGAATTATAAAGAGCAGGAAATGACTCTGAAGCACCAGATTGATGAATTCAATCATCTGATTGGAGAGCAAGTCGTTGTAGAGTTAACGCCGCTGCAAAAAGAAGTGGAAAGAAGTAGGGCGGTATATCAACAGCATGAAGAACAATATACAAAAAATAAATACAATCTTGAGCATAACAGCCAGTTGATGGAACGGCTGTCACAGTTGAATCAGAGCTATAAAGAGACCATCGGCAGACATCAGGAAATTATGACACTTGCACAGTTGTTCGGCGGTCGCAATCCACAGAAATTGNNACATTGGAAAACTATGTGCTCACTTACTATTTGGAGCAGACTTTAAAGTTATCTAACAAACGGCTCAATCAAATGACAAACTATCGCTATCAATTTCAACGTAAAACTCAAGTCACTCAAGGCTATAGCGGCCTTGAAATCGAAGTAGTCGATAATTACAGCAATAGAGTGAGAGACATCTCTACATTATCAGGCGGAGAAACCTTTCTGGCGTCTCTCGCTCTAGCACTTGGCTTGAGCGATTATGTGACACAAGTTTCTGGCGGGATCAATCTAGAATCGGTCTTTATCGATGAAGGATTTGGAACATTGGACAGTGAGACACTTGAAACAGCGATAGAGTCATTAGTGGAGCTTGAACAGAGCGGAAAAATGGTAGGATTGATTTCACATGTTCAGGAACTTAAAAATAGACGAACAGCATTGTTGTTAGTCGAAAGCACCGGTTATAAGAGCCATACAAGATTTGTGATCAAATAATTGTAATAGTTTAGTCAAATATTATACGTCATTTGTATTTATCCTGACTCGTTGATTTGATATATTTAAATCATAAACAGGAGGGAATTATGAAGAAATATATTGTTTTACTTATGTTAACCTGGATACTCACTGCCTGCGGCCATCAAGGTATCGAACCAAAAAGCAGTTACGGCAATACAGTTGGAGAGTTNNAAGCCATTCACTAATAAAGATTTAAAAGGGAAAGTCTGGGTTGCAGACTTTATGTTTACGAACTGTAAAACGGTCTGTCCACCGATGACTTATAATATGAGTACAGTCGTAGATGAACTCGAGAAGCAGAACATCAAAGATTATGGCATTCTTAGTTTCAGTGTCGATCCGAAGCGTGATCAACCAGAGATTATGAAACAGTACGTTGAAAAATATGATTCTGATACCTCCCACTGGAAGCTGGTTACAAACTATGATGAAACGTTCATTCGTCAATTTGCTGAAGAAAGTTTTAAAACCATTGTAGTACCGCCGACAAAAACGAATGATCAAGCGACACATGGTACTTCTTTTTATTTGATTGACCAAAATGGAACGGTGATTAAAGATTATATTGGTAAAGATACAGGCGATCAGAAGTTTCCAAAAGAGGACATTGTTAAAGATGTTAAAAAACTGGTCAAAGAAGGACCCTATGAAAAATAAAAAAATTCATCCCATATTAATCATGGGATGAATTTTTTTAAATATTTTTACTGCGAAGTAAGTCACGAATTTCAGTAAGTAATGCTGTATTTTCTTCGACTGTTTCCTCTGTTGGCTGTGCTTTAGTCAATTTGTTAAGTAATTTGACGAATAAGAAGATGGCTCCGGCAACGATTAAGAAGTCGATGATTGATTGAATGAAGACACCATATTTAACTCCTTTGTAAGCCCACTCAGAAGCGAAATCTGTATTGCCGAAAATCAATGCGATTAAAGGCATAATCACACTTTCAACTAAAGCTGAGACGATTTTACCAAATGCATGACCGATAACGACTGCTACTGCTAGTTCAAGGACGTTACATTTAATAGCGAACTCTTTAAATTCTTGCCATAATGACATGTATAGTCACCTCCCGTTTATATAGCTTACAATAAAAATCAATTTTATAAAAGGGGTTTTTAACTTTTTTCACTTTTTTAATAGTTTTGAATGGGGGTGATAAAATGGTTCGTTTGCTATTAAAGAGGATATACGTTATAGTAGAAACTGTTTTTTATAAAATCTTGAAAGGAGTTTTTTGATGAAAAATGAATCAAAAGTAACAAATGTATTTTACATTTCCTTAGTCATTGTAATGCTGACGGTATTGCTCGGCGCATTTTTCCCTGAAGGATTTGAAGAGATCACAGGAAATATAAATGCATGGATCACTGCTGATTTTGGCTGGTATTATGTCATTTTGTCCACTGTCATGGTTTTCTTCTGTTTGTTTTTAATTGTAAGTCCCATCGGAAAATTAAAGCTGGGTAAGCCGGGAGATAAGCCTGAGTTCAATACCATTTCGTGGTTCGCCATGTTATTTAGTGCAGGTATGGGTATCGGACTCGTATTCTGGGGAGCTGCAGAACCCCTCAGCCATTTTATGTCACCGCCGACAGCTGAACCCGAAACAAATGCAGCTTTCAAAGAAGCGATGCGTTCAACATTTTTCCACTGGGGTTTTCATGCATGGGCAATCTATGGGGTTGTCGCACTAGCATTAGCTTATTTTCAATTTAGAAAAGGTGAACCAGGATTATTGTCACGTACACTAAGACCGATTTTTGGTAACAAAGTAGAAGGTTGGTTCGGAATTATCATTGATGTACTTGCAGTATTTGCGACTGTAGTAGGGGTTGCAGTATCCTTAGGGATGGGTGCTCAGCAGATCAATGGTGGGTTGCATTATCTTTTCGATGTACCAAACACATTCTGGGTTAAAGTGATTATCGTTATCGTTGTGACCATATTATTCCTGATGAGTGCATGGACCGGTTTATCAAAAGGGATTCAATATTTAAGTAATGCAAATATTGTTATTGCTGCGATATTACTGTTTGGAGTATTGTTCTTAGGTCCGACAGTGTTGATTTTAAATATGTTCTCAACTTCTATCGGCACCCTGCTTCAAACTTTTCTTTCTTCTAGTTTTGAGGTAGCACCACTCAATGAACAGAAAAAAGAATGGATGTCTTCATGGACGCTTTATTACTGGGGCTGGTGGATCAGCTGGAGTCCATTCGTTGGAGTCTTTATTGCCCGCGTTTCTAAAGGACGTACCATTCGTGAGTTTTTAATGGGTGTATTACTTGTGCCCGTNNAAGAAAGTACCGGTTATCGGTGATTTAGCGGTAGAACTACAGTTGTTTGCTGTCTTCCAGGAAATGCCGATGGGATTCGGGTTATCATTAATTGCTCTGGCATTGATTGCAACATTCTTCATCACTTCAGCTGACTCTGCTACCTTTGTATTAGGGATGTTGTCTACACACGGCTCATTAGAACCTTCAAACAGAATCAAAATCATCTGGGGTATTGCACAATCATTGATTGCACTTGTTCTGATTTATGCAGGTGGATTGAATGCATTACAAAGTGCCGCTATCATCGTTGCATTTCCATTTTCATTGGTCCTCATCATGATGATGTTTTCGTTGTATAAAGAGGGTAATAGAGAACGGATGCGAATCGGCCTGACGTTAAAACCAGATAAACGATTCAGAAAGCCGGTACAACATAAACAAGATTAATTTGAAAGCCGTAGACAAGATGTCTGCGGCTTTTTTTGTATTGCATTATAACATGATAGTTGTAAAATATAGAAAGCTAGGGGGGATTATAATAAAACGTAGAAAATCAAACCCATATTTCATTATTTTATCTTCATTTCTAATAGTTTTACTGTGCGGGACAATGATGCTCTATTTACCTGTGTCACAGCTTAAGCCGACTAGTTTTATTGATTGCTTCTTTCTTGCCACGAGTGCATTCACTGTGACAGGGCTTTCTCCGGTAGATATTACAGAGCAGTTTAATTACTTTGGTTTGACCATATTACTGATTTTAATTCAAATAGGTGGTTTAGGACTAGTCACTTTAGCAATGATCATCTTTATTATGATTGGCAAAAAAGTTGGTATCAAAAATAGATTTCTTGCAAGTGAGGCATTAAATCAAGGAAGCATGGGCGGTATTTTGCGTCTCGTCATGTATTTATTATTCGTCAGTCTCACTATTGAATTATGTGGTACTTTATTTCTTGCCATGGAATGGATACCGGAATTTGGCATCATTAATGGATTGTACCGCAGTTTCTTTACCGCTGTAAGTGCATTTAATAATGCTGGATTTGCTCTTCATAGTGATAACTTAATAGGTTATCGGACTAATCCTGTTATCAATTTCGTCATTACGACATTGATTATATTAGGAGGAATTGGATTTACGGTTTTGCTGGATCTTTATAATAAGAATGCTTTTCATAGATTACGCGTACATACAAAGTTGATGCTGATTGGAACAATAATGATTAATATGGTGGGGACAGTCGTTATATTTCTATTGGAGATGGACAATCCTTTAACGTTAGGTTCATATGCCTGGTATGAACAGCTTCAAATGGCTTACTTTCAGACTGTTACGACAAGGACTGCTGGATTTAATACGATTGATATAGAATCAATGAACACCAGTTCCATATTAGTGATNNATGATGTTTATAGGCGGTGGTTCTACATCTACTGCTGGAGGAATTAAGCTGACTACTGCAGCTGTCATCTTGTTTGGAACCATTAGTTTTATCAAACAACAAGAACAAATCAATATATTCAAACGGGCCGTTGATTTCAAGTTTTTGCTGCGCAGCTTTGCTATAGTTGTATTAAGTTCTACGTTTATTTTCTTAATCACATTTCTATTAGTACTTGTAGAGCCGAAAATTCCTTTTTTACAGCTATTTTTTGAGACGGTATCTGCTTTTGGAACAGTAGGATTGACCATGGGAATTACAGATGATTTATCTATTGCCGGTAAGTTATTAATTATAGTGATGATGATGATTGGCAAAATCGGTGTTTTGACAATTGTATTTACTTTCTCAAGACCGAGAAAGCAAGTTTATTATTATCCGAAAGAAGATATTTTGACTGGATAACCAACTGCAGAGTATGTGATAAGTTAAACTTATGACAAAGTATTTGAATTTTGAAATTTGATAACATTTACTTCTCGTTTCAATTTGATTAAAATAAAGAAGTAAAGGACTAATTAAATAGGGGGAACGAGAATGAATTCAAATCTTCAGAATGCTTCTAAGCAGACATTTGAATTGAATGGTAAAACATACACTTTTTACAGCTTGAAATCTTTAGAAGAAGCTGGCTTAGGTGAAATCAGCAAATTACCGTATTCAATCCGCGTACTGCTTGAATCTGTATTAAGACAATTTGATGGCCGTATCATCACAGAGGAACACATTAAACATCTTGTGAAATGGGGCAAAAAGAACGATGCTAACGCTGAAGTTCCTTTTAAACCATCTCGAGTTATCCTGCAGGATTTCACTGGGGTACCAGCTGTTGTAGACTTAGCTTCACTGCGTAAAGCAATGGATGATGTCGGCGGCGACGTGACAAAAATTAACCCTGAAGT
>DJUI01000006.1:12651-13539 GCA_002438305.1 Staphylococcaceae bacterium UBA6286
CGGGCAGTCCCACCTGCAACAGGTATCGTCCACCAGGTCAACCTTGAGTATTTAGCAAACGTTGTTCATGTAAGAGAATTTGACGGCGAAAACGTTGCATTCCCTGATACTCTAGTGGGTACAGACTCACATACAACAATGATCAATGGTATTGGTGTTCTTGGCTGGGGAGTCGGTGGTATCGAAGCCGAAGCAGGTATGCTTGGACAGCCATCTTACTTCCCGATTCCAGAAGTTGTCGGAGTTAAACTGACGAATGAATTACCTGAAGGTGCTACTGCGACTGACTTAGCACTGCGTGTCACGCAGGAGCTTCGCAAAAAAGGGGTAGTCGGTAAATTTGTCGAATTCTTCGGACCAGGTGTTGTTAATTTACCGCTTGCTGACCGTGCGACAATAGCTAACATGGCTCCTGAANNACCATCGCTTCACACAATGCCGCTCTCAGACCGGGCAACGATCGCCAACATGGCACCTGAGTACGGTGCGACTTGTGGTTTCTTCCCAGTAGACGAAGAAGCGCTTGATTATATGCGCTTAACAGGTCGTGATGAAGAACATATTCAAGTAGTCAAAGAATACTTAGTGAACAACAACATGTTCTTCACTGTTGACCAACCTGAACCTACCGATACTGATATCGTTAAGCTTGATTTATCTACAGTTGAAGCATCTCTTGCGGGTCCTAAACGTCCACAGGATCTAATTCCACTCAGCAAAATGCAGAAAGAATTTGTTAAATCTGTTACTGCACCTGCTGGTAACCAAGGACACGGACTAGATAAATCTGAGTTTGATAAAAAATCAGTGATTAACTTCAATGATGGTCATAACGGTTTAATGTCTACAGGAGACATCGCGATTGCGGCGATCACTTCTTGTACAAAT
>DJUI01000098.1:0-6394 GCA_002438305.1 Staphylococcaceae bacterium UBA6286
GCAGTGGTGCGTAATATGCAGCTGCTGCGTGAAATGAATTATCACTTTATCGAACCGAACAGCGGCTTTTTAGCATGCGGCTACGTGGCACAAGGTCGTATGGCGGAACCGCTGGAAATCAAAGAAGCGATAGAAACGTTTATGACGCGCCGCAAATATCATAATGATTATGCGGGACAGCGAATTTTGGTGACAGCAGGGCCGACAATCGAACCCATTGACGCAGTCAGATACATGACCAATCACTCTACCGGTAGAATGGGCTANNCGCCTTAGCAGAAGCAGCGGTATTACGTGGGGCAGAAGTTACACTTGTCAGTGGTCCAGTTCATCTCTCTCCTCCTAAAGGGGTCAATCTGATCAGTGTGAACAGCGCGGCAGATATGTTTCAGGCAGTGACCGACAGAATGGATGACCAGGATATTATCATCAAAGCAGCAGCAGTTGCTGATTACACGCCGGAGAAATTTATCGAGGGCAAGATGAAGAAGCAAGAAGGCGATTTGAATCTGTCTTTCAAACGGACGACTGATATATTGAAATATCTAGGAGAACATAAAACGCATCAATATCTTCTCGGTTTTGCTGCTGAAACTGAGCAGGTGGCCATGTATGCCAAAGGTAAACTAGAGAAGAAAAATGCTGATGTGATTATCGCTAACAATGTAGGCGATCGATCCATCGGATTCCAGTCGACTGATAATGAAGTCGAGATGTTCTTTAAAGACGGCACTACAAAAAATATCAAGAAGATGCCTAAGATTGATGTGGCACATGAAATATTAACAGCGATAAAGAAGGGTCAAAATGTACGCTAAAGTTGTAGTTGACGTCAACGCCAAGCGAGTCGACAAACTATTTGATTATGCTGTACCAGAAGAACTTAAGTCGATGATAATGATTGGAATGCGTGTCATTGTACCGTTCGGACCGAGAAAAATTCAAGGCTATATCATTGAACTGCTGGACGGCGATTCAGATCAAACGTTAAAGCCGATCTACAGCATTCAAGATACAACACCTGAACTCAATGAAGAACTGATTGAACTGAGTGAATGGATGCAGAAGACGCATATCGCTAAACGTATCGCACTGCTCGATATTATGCTTCCTAATGCAGTCAAAGGGAAATATCAGAAAATCTATCGTTTAATGGATGATACTATTCCTTCAACTATCACACAGTTGTTTAACAAGCAAGGCATCAAAAAAATTTCAGACTGCACAGTAGATGAGTTATTAAAGCTGCAGAGCTATATAGCCTCAGGACAAGTGATTGAAGATATAGATGTCAGCCAGAAGCACCGGATCAAAACGCAGAAAGCTGTGAGACTGTCAAATATCGACATCGATACAGCACTTTTAACGCTCCGTTNNAACAGAAAGCACTTGTTGAATTAGTAGCAGATCATCAGCCGATGACTTTGAGAGACCTAAAAGAAATGGATTATTCTGCAGCTGTCATCAATGGGGTAGTCAGTAAAGGGATATTGGAGAAAATTGACATCGAAGAGACACGAGATCCTTACAAAGACCGTCTGTTCTTCTCAGATGACAAGAAGGTACTGCGAGAAGAGCAGCGGATAGCTTACGAGGCAGTTAAGAAGGCCGTCGATGAAAAACAGAGTGAAGTCTTTCTGATGCACGGCATTACTGGAAGCGGGAAGACTGAAGTTTACCTACAGGCGATATCTGACGTTCTCGAGCAAGGAATGACTGCATTAATGCTCGTACCTGAAATTGCATTGACACCACAGATGGTCGAACGCTTCAAAGCGCGGTTTGGTGATGAGGTGGCAGTGCTTCATTCCGGACTCAGTGCAGGTGAACGGTACGATGAATGGCGGAAAATCAGAAGTGGAGAGGCACGTGTATCAGTCGGAGCCCGCTCCAGTGTGTTTGCGCCGTTTAAAAATCTCGGTCTGATTATTATCGACGAAGAGCATGAAGCGAGCTATAAGCAGGCTGATTATCCTCGTTATCACGCGCGTGACGTAGCCATGTGGCGTGCGGAATACAACCACTGTCCAGTGATTCTCGGCAGCGCAACACCATCACTTGAAAGTTATGCGCGCGCTGAAAAAGGAGTCTATACGCTATTAACTATTAAAGAGCGGGCGAATCAATTTCCTGTGCCGTCCGTCCAGGTGGTCAATATGCGTGACGAACTGTCTGCCGGCAATCGCTCGATGTTCTCAGAAGCATTGACACATGCCATTAAAGATCGTATTCAAAAAGGTGAGCAAATCGTGCTGTTTTTAAACCGGCGTGGTCATGCTCAGTTTATGCTGTGCCGTGACTGCGGTTACGTGCCGCAGTGTCCGAACTGTGATATCAGTTTGACCTATCATAGAGTCACAGATGAGCTTAAATGCCATTACTGCGGCTACAAAGAACCTAAAGTATTAAACTGTCCAAACTGCACTGGTGAGCACATCCGTGAAATGGGCGTCGGAACACAGAAAGTAGAAGAGTTGATCTACAAACATTTTGACGGGGCTCAAGTGATTCGCATGGACAATGATACAACGTCCAAAAAAGGTGCGCATGAACGACTGTTGACTCAGTTTAAAAATGGTGAGGCAAATATTCTGCTCGGTACGCAGATGATTGCCAAAGGGCTTGATTTCCCGAATATCACGCTTGTCGGTGTCCTGAACGCAGATACAATGCTGAATCTGCCGGACTTCAGATCGGCAGAACGAACTTATCAATTACTGACGCAAGTCGCAGGGAGGGCCGGTAGGGCTGAAAAAGAAGGACATGTCATTATTCAGACATACAATCCTGACCACTATGCGATAGAGCATGCTAAAAACAATGATTTTCTCGGTTTCTACAAACAGGAAATGCAGTTCCGAAAAGTGGGTAAGTACCCGCCTTACTTCTATCTCGTCAATCTTGTATTCAGTCAAGAGGATATGAAGAAAGTATTGCTGGAAAGTAGACATATTCATGAAGTACTTCTGCAGCATTTGACACCAGGAAGCTTTGTCCTCGGTCCAGCCCCTTGTGCCATCGGGAGGATTAATAATCAGTACCGCTTCCAGATTATCATCAAATTCAAGTCAGAGCCGGAACTGTTGAAGGCACTTACTTATCTTGATGACCACTATTACGAAAAGTTCGTCAAAGATAAATTTTCACTCAGCATTGATATTAATCCGCAGACAATGATGTAATAGTGATAAAATACACGATATATGATAATGTATGATAAAGAAACAATGAGCTGCTCGCATGACTGNNATATGAACAAAGATCATAGAACGACATGAAACGAGGAATGAAGATGGCCATCAAACCATTGATTAATGAAAGTAATGCTATACTGCACCGAGAAGTGAAGGACGTCACTCAATTTGACGATTCACTGCGTGAACTGATTCTAGATTTGGAAGATACGATGTTTGATTCAGATGGTGTAGGTATTGCTGCACCTCAGATTGGTGTGGACTTAAAAGTGGCGCTGGTTGACATGGAAGAAGACGGCATTCTGCAGCTGATTAACCCGGTCATTACACACTATTCTGAAGAAACAGAAGTAGATGTAGAAGGCTGTTTAAGTTTACCTGATATATACGGTGAAGTAGCTCGCAGTATTAAAATTGAACTGAAAGGCCATGATTTATCAGGACGAGCAGTGGAGATGACGGCTTTTGATGATGTCGCACGGGCGATTCAACATGAAGTCGATCATCTATATGGTACATTGTTCACTGAAAAGATGACGAGAGCTGTCAGCCTTGAAGAACTGGAGGAGATGTTTAGCGATGACGAAGATCATATTCATGGGAACGCCTGATTTCTCAACACCGATACTAAAAAAATTGGCTGAGTCTTACGACGTCATTGCTGTAGTCACACAACCAGATAAACCTGTGGGACGCAAAAAAGTGATGACGCCGCCGCCGGTCAAAGTTGCTGCCGAAGAACTGAACATTCCAGTCTATCAGCCGATAAAATTAACCGGCTCAGAAGAACTGGACCAAATCATTCAGCTGGCGCCGGACTTAATTGTTACAGCAGCCTATGGGCAGCTATTACCTGAACGTCTGCTGGAAACACCGAGACTCGGCTGTATCAATGTCCATGCAAGTCTACTGCCTCAATATAGAGGAGGTGCACCGATTCATTACGCGGTCATCAACGGTGAGCAGCAGACAGGTGTCTCTATTATGTATATGGCTAAAAAACTTGATGCAGGTGATGTGATTAGTCAGCGTGCGCTGCCGATACAATTAAATGACACCGTTGGAACAGTTCATGATCGATTATCAGTGCTTGGTGTCGATCTGTTGATGGAAACACTGCCATCTATCATTGCAGGAACCAATGAACGAACTAAGCAGGATGAGACGCGGGTGTCATTTGCCTCTAATATTACTCGTCAAGATGAGTGGGTTGACTTTAATCGTCCTGCTATGGAAGTACACAATCAGATCAGAGGATTATCGCCATGGCCGGTTGCATATGCTGATTATGAAGGCAAACCGATGAAATTATGGCGGGCTGAACTTGCGGATGGTCATGGAGCGCGAGGTGCCATTATTCATACCGATAAAGAAGGAATCGTTGTAGCGACTAAAGACGGTGCAGTTCGTCTGAAGGAAATACAGCCTTCAGGCAAGAAACGTATGGCAGCTGCAAGCTTTGCAGCAGGTCAGCAGAAAGATATAACGGGGATAACATTTAATGAATGATACTAATGTCAGATTAACCGCACTTAATATACTTGATAAAGTGTTGACTGAAGGCGGCTACAGCAATTTATTGATCAATGAAGCCATTAAGTCAGGGGCTGTCGAATTACAAGACCGGGCGCTGCTGACAGAAATCGTCTACGGAACACTTCAACGTAAATTGACACTTGAATTTTATCTTGAACCTTTTATTAAAACAACGATAAAAGGCTGGATGAGACGCCTGCTGATGATGAGTGTTTATCAGGCGGTATACTTGAATAAAATACCGGATCACGCCATCATCAACGAAGCAGTCGAAATTACAAAACGCCGAGGTTCAACAGCCGGAGCTAATACAGTGAATGCGATACTCCGCAATTTTCAGAGGACACCGCTGAGGGACTTCAATACTATTAAGGACGATTTGAAACGTCTCAGCATCGAAACCAGCACACCGCTCTGGCTCGTCAAACACTGGAAGACCCATTTCGGGCTTGAAGTGACTCGAGCAATTCGTCACAATTTGCTTGAACGGCCCGATACAAGTATTCGCATCAACACCACACGCCTGTCAGTAGACGAAGCCATTTTAAAACTTGAAGCGGATGGTTACCAAGTCAAGCAGTCGGCTATTGTACCTGAGTGTTTATTCATTGAAGGGCCGCCGATCGTACAGACACGACTCTTCAAAGATGGTTTAGTAAGCATACAAGATGCATCGTCTATGCTTGTCGCTCATATTATGGATCCTAAGCCAGGCGATATCATATTAGACACCTGCAGCGCACCGGGCGGGAAGACATGTCATATGGCAGAGCGGCTGAATCAATCCGGCCAGATCGACGCCTTTGATATTCATGACCATAAACTTGAATTGATTGACTTCAATTTACGCAAATTGCGCCTGACCAATGTGACGACTGGGATTCACGATGCAAGGGCACCGTTTGATAAGCAGTATGACAAAGTACTGGTCGATGCACCGTGCAGTGGACTTGGTGTTGCCAAGCGGAAACCGGAAATCAAGTATGAAAAAACACAAAAAGACATCGACCAGCTGTGGCCGCTGCAGCTCGAAATACTATCGAATGCTGCACAAAGCGTCAAACCTGGCGGCGTATTGATTTACTCGACATGCACGATTGAGCAGATGGAAAATGAAAATGTCGTCTATTCATTTATTAAACAGAACAAAGACTTTGAAATTGAACCGATTGAAATCGGTGATGAAACCCATAAAACGCTACAGATTCTGCCGCATGACTTCAATGCAGACGGTTTCTTTATTGCGAAGTTAAGAAAAAAGGATGTGTCATAATGGCATTATTAGAAAAGAAGAAAAATCAATTCATGCCCAATTTTGAAAAACCGTCAATCTATTCATTGCAGTTGAATGAACTGAAAGACTGGCTGGCCGATCACGAGCAGCAATGATTCCGCGCGAAACAGATTTTTGACTGGCTGTATATCAAACGCATTACATCATTTGATGACATGAGCAATTTATCTAAAGAACTTCGTCAGCTGCTGGAAGATAATTTCTCAATCACAACGTTAAAAACAGTCGTCAAACAGGAAAGTAAAGACGGAACCATTAAATTTCTTTATGAACTGCAGGATGGTTATACGATTGAGACTGTATTGATGCGCCATGACTATGGTAATTCCGTATGTGTCACGACTCAAGTAGGCTGCCGAATCGGCTGTAC
>DJUI01000098.1:6410-6733 GCA_002438305.1 Staphylococcaceae bacterium UBA6286
TCAACTTCTGGTATCATTCCTAGAATCTATGATTTTGCTGATGAGGAGCTTCAGATCAACTTTGCCCTCAGCCTGCATGGACCTAACAACGACATCCGTTCACGCTTGATGCCGATTAACCGTGCATATGATCTTGATAAACTGATGGAAGCAATTGAATACTACACGGCTAAAACAGGACGTCGGATTACTTTTGAATATGGGTTATTCGGTGGCGTTAACGATCAAGTGCCTCATGCGAGAGAGCTTGCTCAGTTAATTAAGCATCTCAACTGTCATGTCAATTTGATTCCAGTGAACCACGTACCAGAACGTGATTATGT
>DJUI01000046.1 GCA_002438305.1 Staphylococcaceae bacterium UBA6286
AAAAAACACCTCCCTATTAACTAGAAAGGTGAATTAACGGATTCTTAAATCAGATTCCTGTAGTTTTATCCGCCGTGCTGTTGATTCTTTGAAGATTTGCTCCATCTTGTGAGCATCATCTTCCTGTATGGCAGTCTTCAGTTCTTTGAACGCTTCTTCAAACCGTTCGATATAAGTGATTAAATGATCTTTGTTGTTCATAAAGAGTTCGGGCCACAGCTTCTCATTCATATTCGCAATACGCGTCAAGTCACGATAGCTGTCACCGATGAAGCGGATGGTTTCATGTGACCGGTCGTCACTGTTGATCAAAGCGACAGCAATCGCATGAGTCAGCTGACTCGTATGCGCAATCATCTCATCATGTGTATCGGCGTCAGTCATCGTCACCCGCTTGAACCCTAAATCTGATAGAAACGCTTTGAACCATTCAATGTTGTCTGGATCATTATCTTCAGTCGGTGTAATGACATAGTTGGCGCCTTCAAAGACGCTTGCGTCTGCATACTCAAATCCTCTTTTTTCACGGCCGGCCATCGGATGCCCGAATATGAAATCGACTTGTTCAGGGATGACGTCAGCCATCGATGCAATGACCATGCGCTTGACGCCTGTTGTGTCAGTGATGATCGCTCCTGCCTTGAAGTCATCTTGATGTGTGCGGACGTAATGCTTCATCACTTCAGGATAGAGTGCAAATATTACAAGGTCTGCCTGCTGCAGTATAGTTTCATTCATAGTCTCCCCGTAGTCAATAAAACCCTGTTCCTCTGCCAGTTTCAACGCTTCATGATTCGTATCAATCGCCATAATCCGATGACTGTTATCGTGATGGCGTATCGCTTTTGCGAATGTTCCACCTATAACGCCCAATCCTACTATTGCAATATCCATTCTGTCACCTCTAAATATTTTAATGGTTTAAAGCGTAACAATAAATGATATTTTTGGCAACTGTTATTATGCACTCTGTACTTGCTGCAATTTCTTCTCAAGCAGTCTGAAATCAATAATGCGCGCTTGACGATGAATCTCTCGCCCTTCAAAGAATACAAGAACGACCGGTGCTGCAAACAAGCTCAGCTGACCGACCGCTTCTTGTACTTGGTCGGCGCGAAGTTCATAAGCAGGTACTTCGAGAGCGTCCACTATCGCTTGTACTTTCGGATAATCTGCATGACATACCGAACAGCCTGCTGTCGATACATATATCAGCACGAGTGATTCTGTTTTAGTGACTTGCCGCAGTTCATCATAGCTTGTCAGTTCATTCATCGAATCCCCCCGCCTTTGATATGAATAGGTTTTAACTTACTCTCAATTTCAATTCTATCGTCTTCAAGAAATGGCGGCAGAGATAATTGTTCCCCTAAAGTCTCCTCCGATTCATTTTCCAGAAATCCTGGACCATTAGTAGCAAGTTCAATGACAATCCGTTCAGGCGTTGTAATATATAGCGACTTAAAGAAGAATCGGTCAATAACCGGTGATGTCATCAATCCATTATCACGCAGCCAGATCAGCCATTCTTCAAGTTCAGCTTCATCTTTGACCTGCAGTGCAATATGATGCATACTTCCTCTTCCCGGCCGCTCTCTCTCACTTGGATTATGTTTCACGTGGAGCTCATCGCTGCTACCTCCTCTATTCGCGCTATATACATGCACTGTGTCATTGGTCACTGGATGAACAAAGGAAGGTTCAATACGATAACCGAACAAATTGATAAGCATTTCTTCGAAGCTTTCGTGATCGCTGACGTCCAACTGAAACGGACCGAGTCCCGCGATTTGATGCTTCGTTGGTACAGGACTGTTGTCCCAAGGTTCATAGTACGGCACATATGTTTCTGATGCGTCACTGACCAGCGCCAGTCTCTGCTGATCAAAATCTTCAAATTCAAGCGTCAGTCTACCATTGATGACAACAGGTTCTTCGTAATTCACATTGAATTGATCAAACCGATCCTTGAAATAATGAATTGCTTCATCACTCGGCACACGCAGTGAAATACATGTAATACTATCTGACCCTCTCCACGTATGACCAGCCATCGGAATTTCAAAGAACGTAATATCCGTCCCTTCATTGCCGATTCTGTCACCGAAAAATAAATGATACATATCTGGACTATCTTGATTGACTGTCTTCTTCACAAGTCGCATTCCAAGAATTTCTGCATAAAAATGATAATTGTCTGACGCATTCTTCATAATACCGGATGCATGATGGTGTCCTAATATTTGTCTCATATCTTACTCCTTCGATTTACTTAGTATAAAAATTATACCACGTTATCCAAAGATTTTCTTCACTGAAGTTTCAGTGAGCGCAATCATCATAAAAAAACACCATTCAAGCAATTGCTGGAATGATGTTTCATGACTTATTGTGTGATTTCAGCTGCAGCTGGATGTTTGACCACGACTTCTTCCTTGCGCTGTCTGAGCAGCAGTAAGCCGTTCAAAATGACAAGAATCGTTGATCCTTCATGGAAGAGCACCGCTGTCGGCAGCGTCAGCACACCGAAGATATTCAGTAGAACTAAGATGACAATGACTGATAACGAGAAGACCACATTCATCATAATTTTACGGTTCAATCGCTTACTTAAGTTAAAACTATAGAGTAATTTCAATAGATCACTTTTTACGATAACCACATCTGCTGATTCCATCGCAACTGACGAGCCACTTCCCATCGCGATACCGATATCCGCACTCGCTAGTGCTGGTGCATCATTAATACCGTCACCAATCATGCCGACCAGTTTGTGATTCTTCTGACTGTCAGTGACATAGTTGATTTTGTCTTCAGGCAGACATGACGGAATATAACGCTTGATCCCTACTTCATCAGCGACTTTCTTCGCTACTTGTTCGTTATCACCTGTCAGAAGAATGACATCAATGCCCTGCTTCTGAAAACCGGATACTGCTGACACTGACTCTTGACGCACTTGGTCAGCAAGTGAGAAGTAACCGACGATGTCGTGCCCTTTGCTGACAAGAACAGTCGTCTTCCCTTCAGCTGCTTTTGCCTGATAATGATGACGATCATTATAACCTGCAAATGCTGACGGCTTACCGACTTTAATATCCCCTTTCACAAGACCGGAAGCTGTCTTCTCTTCTACAGGCTGTGTTTGATCAACCGTGTCGAGATTAAGCGATTTGAATCCCGCGACGATGGCCTGTGCAATCGGATGACTGGACTGCTGTTCCATGTAAACAACTTCTTTTAGAACGTCTTCAGACACTTCATAATCTGTCACTTGAAATTCACCGAGTGTCAATGTCCCTGTTTTGTCACTGTATAATACATTCATTCTGCTGAGTGCTTCCATCGCTGCGCCGCCTTTGAATAATACACCATTTTTCGCACCATTACTGATTGCACTTAATGTTGCAGGTGTCGCTGATGCAACCAGTGCACATGGGCTGGCAACCGTGAGCAGCACCATACCTCTATAGAAAGCTTCCTGGAATTCCAGTTGATTGAAATAATACAGAATGAAGATGAAAATCGGTACCGCAATCAGTACACCAATGACATACTTTGATTCAATACGGTCGATGAACTTAGAAACGTTCGATGGTCGATTCTGTGCTTCTTCAACCATTTTGATGATGTTCGAGAAGACAGTTTCACTGCTTAATTTATTAACTGTTAGATTAAATACATTACCTTCGTTAATTGTGCCGGCGAACACTTCTGTCCCGGCTTCTTTTTCAACTGGAACCGCCTCACCTGTTAATGCTGATTCATTGACCATTGCTGCACGATCTGTGACACCATCAATCGGAATTTGTTCACCTTTTGATACGACAACCGTATCACCAACTATCAATTCGCTGGTCTCTACTTCTATAATTTCACCGTTTGGTTTTAGGACGTATGCAGTATCCGGCACTTGCGCCATCAGTTCTGAAATTGCATTCGTTGACTTGTTTGACGCATAATCTTCCAGTGCTTCGGCACCCGCAAAGATTAAAAGCAGCACAGCACCTTCAGATTCATAGTTGATGACTACAGCACCAAGCGCCGCAAGAATCATCAGTAAGTCGACATTCGGTGACTTCGATTGAATCGTTTCAACGACTGCTTCTTTTGCTGCAAAGAATCCTAGGAAGAAAATCGCAATATAAAATGAAAACCGTCCTAAGTTATCATTCACTCCAGATAATATAAATCCTAATATCGTAAATAAAATGCCGGCAAGCAGGAATTGGCCTTGTCGTGATTTCATCAAATAACTAAACATATGAGTTCCCCCTCATGAATTCAGTAATATCTTACAATTGTTATTTGTATTATACCCTTAATTATAATTATTATAAATAAATATAGTTATTTTTATTAAATAAGTCAATTAATTGAGAATATTGATTTCTAATTGAGAATGATTTTCATCATCATTCTCTTTTTCCATCTAAAAAAACAGAATGGTCTCAGAGACCATTCTGTTTTTTTTAGCTGGAAAAAGAGAATGATGATGA
>DJUI01000053.1 GCA_002438305.1 Staphylococcaceae bacterium UBA6286
AAGAAAGATATAGCCTCCGAGTGCGCTCAGCCCCGCAATAACAGTCACTGTAATAAATAAAAATAATATTTTCTTCTTTGAATTCCCTCCGTGAAGCATCCCTTTCGTACTGGACAGACCTTCAGGAATATTACTAATAAATATAGCAATCAACAGCAGCATACTGACACCTTTACCACCGATTAAACTGACACCAAGCATAATGGATTCTGGAATAGCATCCATTACAGTACCAATAAAGATACCGATTCCACCTGATTGCTCGCNNTAGAAATAAGGGCTTCTAGTACCGTGAATGTTACAGCTCCGACAAGAAAGCCGATGATGGTGTTCATAATTTCATCTTTTTCGAGAGACTCCTGCAGCAATTCAAAGGTAGCAGCGCCGATCAACACACCGACACCAAAGGCCATAATGAAACCGAGAAGCTTTTTCGGAATATGTACTAACAAGCTGATGACAGCCCCTAATAGAACAGCACCACCACTGACCATTCCCCATAACAATGCCATGCCCATTCATAAAACCTCCAAAAAACCTCGAAGGCTATCCCCCGAGGTGATGATTAATATATTGATTAACGACGGTCTAAATCATTATCGAAGCGATCGTTATCAAGGTTTTGAGTGTCATCGATATTAACTTCTTCTTTACGTACTGTTTCTGATACGTGTGCAGTATCTTGTACGCGGTTTTTCTTGATGACTAATTCTTCAGCTACAACGTTTTCTTTTTCAACGTTGATGCGTTCTTCAGTTAATGGTACACGGATTGTATCATTGTCTAAACGGTCGAAGTCAACATCTCCGTCTACTCTTTCGTCTACACGACGACGTTCAATCGTTACTTCATCACGACTTACTGGAACATCAAATTCTTGGCGTTCTTCAACGACGTCTTTATCGATACGTACTTCACCAGTTTGTACTTCGTCTTTACCTACCCGGATACGTTCTTCATGTAAACGGATTTTTTCGTCATCTGATAAATCAGTACGGTTTTTAATATCTTCATCAAATTCGTAGTCGCGGCGGTCGTTATCAAATGCTCCGTCACGGCCTCCTACTAAATTGTTGTCTAAGCGGTCGTTATCTACTCTGTCAAAATCATTTTTGTTATCAAATTCGTTTCTCATGTCTACTCGTTCCTCTCTGTTATTAAGATTATTTTCGCGGTGCTTTGTTGAGTACTCTGCATCTGTGTCAGAGTTGTAACTTTGTTTGTTACTTAAACCTGTAGTACCAACATCTGGATGATCATAACTTTCGTTTTTTAAGGTACGGCCGTTATCAGAGTTTAAATCGCCCTGACTAGCATAACCACCGACAACACCATTAGTGTAACCGTCACGGCGCGTTTGTGTGCCTTCCACGTAATTATCATCACGTGCTGCGTTTACTGTATTGTCATTATAAGTAGCATCATTGTCTACATATAATAGGATATTGCCACTTTCAACTTCTCTTACATACTGATCTTGTTCGGCATCTGTTAAATTTAATTTCTCAAATACACGATGCTGAGGGTCTTCACCAGTAAATAAGGAAGCTACTTTGTCACCAAAGGAACCATCAGCGCTCTTATACTGGACATCTGTATAATCCAATGCAGAACCTTCAAGCTTATTCTTTGAAATAACATGCATGTCGCGCTCTGCGACACCTTGCGATTTCAAGTTGTCAATTCTACTTAACAATGCTTGTTCGCTTGAAAACGATTCAATGTTTCTCATTTCAGCGTTACCTCCTAATTACTTTAAATGTGATTGTCGTGCTCTAAGGTGTCGATGTAATTATCTTGTGATAGTTAAGAGATACCCGTGGACTATAAATACTAAACACTAAAAAGTTAAAATTTTATATTTCATCTGTATAGAAATTAAATTTTTATTCATCAGATTTCATGAGAAACCCTTATATTATAGGGATTACTTATTGATATCATGCGCTAACTTTGTTATTATCATAAGATAAAATAAATCAAAAACACTCATATAATATAAAGGATATGGCTTTAAAGTTTCTACCACATTACCGTAAATGATGTGACTATGAGTAATAGAAGTATGGACCATTGTCTGCTTTCATATATTTGAAAGTGGATTCGGACTTTCTTTTTTTACTCACTTATTCTTTATAATAGGGTGAGTTTTTTGTTTAAGGAGGACCAAAGTGGAATTGCTGCAGCAGAAAGTAAAAGAAGATGGTGTTGTCATTGATGGCTCGATTTTAAAGGTAGATGCATTCTTGAATCATCAAATTGATGCCCATTTAATGAAAGAAGTCGGTCAGACATTTTATGAATACTTCAAGGAGAAAGGTGTTACAAAAATATTGACGATTGAAGCGTCAGGCATTGCGCCCGCTATTATGGCTGCTCTTGCGTTCGATGTACCATGTCTGTTTGCTAAAAAGGCAGTCCCTTCAACACTAACTGAAGCGGTCTACACAACGGATATCCACTCCTATACGAAGAATAAGACAAGCCATGTGGTCATCTCACAGAAATTTCTGTCGTCGGACGATCGCGTGCTGATCATTGACGATTTTCTTGCTAACGGCGAGGCAGCACTTGGTTTATATGATTTAGTGAAACAGGCGGGTGCAGAGTGTGCAGGGGTC
>DJUI01000048.1:0-298 GCA_002438305.1 Staphylococcaceae bacterium UBA6286
TGGTGTTCATAATGACCCATACATCATTCCCTGGGAAATCCATCGTTGAAACGCTCATCATGCTGCCTATGGTTCTGCCACCGACAGTCGTCGGCTTCATACTGCTCTATTTATTCGGTCGGCATGGTATTGCAGGTCAATGGTTACATTTATTATTCAATATCAACTTGTTATTCACTGTTAATGCAGCAATCATCGCCTCTACTATTGTTGCTGTCCCTTTGATGTATCAGTCTCTGAAAATTGGTATTGATAACGTCGACCATGATGTCATCGATGCAGCAAAAGTAGACGGGGC
>DJUI01000048.1:498-782 GCA_002438305.1 Staphylococcaceae bacterium UBA6286
ACTGATGTTCGTCATACAGACATTGCGAAACAATACTAAATAAAAACACTGAGACAGAAGTCTCAGTGTTTTTATTAGTTGATTTCCACGCCGCCTGTCACGCCATATACTTGACCAGTGACGTAGCTTGCGTTGTCCGATGCAAGGAAGACATAGACATCTGATAATTCAACCGGCTGACCCGCACGCTGCAAGGTTACTTTTTGACCGAATTCAGGAATCTTCTCCTGCGGCTGACCGCCTGTAATCTGCAGTGCTGTCCAGATTGGTCCTGGTGCGACTGA
>DJUI01000048.1:833-1217 GCA_002438305.1 Staphylococcaceae bacterium UBA6286
TTCACGCGGATTCCTTTTTCTCCAAGCTGAGAAGCGAGTGATTTTGTCATTGATACAATAGCAGTCTTTGTCGCTGCATAATCCAACAAGTTTTTGCTTGGATTGTAAGCTTGTACAGAAGACGTTGTGATAATCGATGCGCCTTTGTCCATGTGCGGAAGTGCCGCTTGTACTGTCCATACTAATGAAAAGACGTTTGTCTCAAATGTTGAACGTAATTGATGTGTTGATAGATCTTCTACTTTTTCAACAGCTGTCTGTTCACCTGCTACACTGCATAAAATATCAATGCCGCCTAATTCTCTAACTGCTGTTTCCACCATTTCTTTATTAAAATCTTCATTACGAAGATCACCTGGAATTAGTACAGCTTTCTGACCAGCC
>DJUI01000048.1:1383-9060 GCA_002438305.1 Staphylococcaceae bacterium UBA6286
CTGCTTGTCAAATTTGCCTGAATAATAGGCGTTTAACGGATTTTGATTGTTGCTCATCTGCAATCACTCCAATTTTTAATATGATTTACCCTAATAGTTATTACACAAATTAAAAATTTTAAACATCCAGACGTTTCACTGCTCATGGATTATACCTTAATATCTTTTTTTGAAATCTCTTACATAGTTATATATACTAAGATTGAAATGAAAATCATTTATTAAAGGAGAATCATTATGACTCAATCAACACCTCACATTAAACCAGAAAACAATCCAATCGCGGAAACAATCCTATTACCGGGAGATCCGCTGCGCGCAAAATTCATCGCAGACACTTATTTAGAAGACGTTGTACAGTTCAACGAAGTGCGTAACATGTTCGGTTATACCGGAACATACAAAGGCAAAAAAATCTCTGTCATGGGGACGGGTATGGGGATTCCTTCTATCGGTATCTATTCTTATGAACTGATCCACACATTCGGCGTCAAGAACTTAATCCGTGTCGGTTCATGCGGCGCGATGCAGGAAGGCATCAATGTCTATGATGTGATCATCGCTCAAGGGGCATCTACTGACTCTAACTATGTCGCACAATATGGTCTACCAGGCCATTTCTCTCCAATTGCTGACTATAGCTTACTGGCACGTGCTAAACAATTAGCCGATGAAAAAGGGGTACCGAATCACGTAGGTAACGTCTTATCATCAGATATTTTCTACAATGCGAATGCACAGGCCACTGACAAATGGCGCTCTATGGGCATCTTAGCAGTGGAAATGGAATCTGCCGGTCTTTACATGAATGCTGCTTATGCAGGCGGCGATGTTAAGGCACTCGGTATCTTCACGGTCAGCGATCACTTATTGACACACGAAGAAACAACACCAGAAGAACGCCAGACATCATTCACTAAAATGATGGAAATCGCACTTGAAATTGTAGAATAAAAAAATAAGAAGCCCGCGGGCTTCTTATTTTTTGCGTTTTTCCAGCTGCTCATTGACATAATCTGCAAATACTTGCGCAGTGCCGTTACCGATATCGCGAATACGAATTGGTCCCATCTCAAAGTTGACAGTCACTGCACTATCTTCTACTTCCACACCTTTAATGTCATCATAGCTGATGACACGCTGGTACGGCTGTCCATTCATATCTGCTACCATAAAGAAACGCATATCAGTCGGAATATATTCGCCAGTAAATTCTTTTTGATCACCTACAGCGAATTCGATGATACCTACTACACCTGGCCCTATTTTTTCTGTCGGACTCAGTTCTGATGCATTGAATAGTTCTGTCATGTTATTACCTCCTTATATATACCTCTTAAGTATACCCGCAACTGACTTTCTTTATTCTTAAAATCTGAAGAAGTTGTCTCCATCTTTTAAGGTAATTATCATAATATTCGCATTCATTTGTCTGATTCGTTACACTCAGGGTATAACATTGATAAAGGAGTTTGTTATGCAGCAATGGATTATGGATGTGATGGAGCAGTTCGGTTATTTCGGTGTCTTCCTTCTCATTCTTCTTGAAAACGTATTTCCACCTATTCCGTCAGAAGTCATTCTGACGTTCGGCGGCTTCATGGTCACACAGTCTGACAAGCTGAATTTTGTCGGTATGCTTTTAGCTTCAACACTAGGTGCTGTCGTGGGTGCACTTATTCTTTATTACCTGGGACATCTTCTCGGCTTAAAAAGACTCGAAAAAATTGTTGAGCGTTATGGCTGGATTCTACGACTGACAAAGGATGATCTCTACAAAGCGGATAACTGGTTCAAAAAATATGGCGGTATCGCTGTTTTTCTTTGCCGCTTCGTCCCCTTGGTGCGCAGTCTGATTTCTATTCCTGCCGGCATCAACCGTATGAATATCGTGACATTCACACTTTATACGACTGTCGGCACAATCATCTGGAATGCTGTGCTGATTTATTTAGGCTACTCTCTTGGCGAAAACTGGGAGCAGGTCCTGCACACTTTTGATACGTACTCAAATTTCTTCTATATTATGATGGCCATCGGTATTATCGCAATCGTTATCTATTTATATAAACGAAAACCTAAAGGAGGATCATAATGAATAAAAAATATCAGGTCGTTATTCTCGGTGGTGGATCTGGCGGGATTTCAACTGCCAGTCGCCTGATTAAAGCAGGTATTAAAGATATCTTAATCATCGATCATGCTGACTATCATGCCTATCAGCCAGCATGGCCCCTTGTCGGCAGTGGCGCAGAGAAAAAAGAGCACAGCCGCAAAAAAATGCAGTCAGTCATTCCTCGTGGTGCTGACTTTCTTCACCAGAAAGTAACAGCTATTCAGGCAGTCGAACGTATTATCAGACTGGATAACTCTGAACAGATCAATTACGAATACCTTGTTGTAGCACTCGGTCTCCAGCTTGACTTCGAAAAAATTGAAGGCCTGCCGGCAACGCTCGGCAAAAATAATGTCTGTACCAACTATCTCTATGACTATGTGGACTATACCTACGCATCACTGAAAAAAGTAACAACTGGTAATGTCATAGTGACCAAGCCTTCTACACCGATTAAGGGGGGAGTTGCACCTGAAAACTCATTGTTTACCTTCGATGAGTTCTTCAAGAACAAGAAAAAAGACCGCCCTACTCTTATTCTTAAGAGCGCCCTTGATTCACTGTTTCCGGTTGAGAAATACAGAAGAGAGATTGAAAAACAGATTGAAAATAAAGGGATTTCTTATGATCTGCAGCATGAATTAATTGCTGTCAACGGACCTGAACAGACGGCTACCTTCAAGAACCTTGCAACATCCGAAATTTATTCACTGCCTTTCGAAATGCTCCTGGTCACGCCGCCGATGAGTGCACCAGATGTCATTAAACAGTCCACCCTGAGCGATGAAGCCAGCTGGTTAGATGTCAATAAATACACCCTGCAGCATGTCCGTCATCAGAACATCTTCGGACTCGGTGACTGCACGAATCTACCCACTGTCAAGATGGGAGCCGCTGTTCGTAAACAAGCACCTGTCCTTGCTCAAAACCTGATTGCCCAGATAAAAGGCAAACCACTGAAAGGGTATTATAACGGCATGACGGCTTGCCCTATCGCAACTGAATATGGTCAGGCGATTATGGCAGAGTTCGGCTACGATTTAAAGCCTAAGGAATCACTGCCTCTGGATCAGTCCAAGACGAATCCCCTGCTTTATCAGATTAAAAAGAGAGGGATTCCTCTCATGTACTGGCATGGCATGCTCAAAGGTCGCAGCTAAAAAGCAGTCACATGTGGACTGCTTTTTTATTTTCACTATCTCACTCACCTTAAATTAGGTACAATACCTGTAAAATACATTAAGGAAGTGAGCCCTATGTTTAGAAAGTTTCTTGCACCTCTTCATAAAAAAGTACTCAGCAGTTATGACTCAAGTTATGATCAGTCATTTGATGAACTGGTCCACAGACTCTCCTTAGAAGAATTGCGCGATAGCGCCATGTACTATCAGCTGGATTTTGATGACGAGACGTCTCGTCAAGCATTGATCGATATGCTTTCAGTACGTTTCCACAAAAAAGACAATCTCTACTATGAGCTGCTGATTCAAGAAGAAGTGCTGGATATTCAGTTGTTGGCTGATGCTTTATCAGAAAATCATAATATCATTCATCTCTCACCTAAAGATCTGGGACAGATGGTCGCCGCACTGATTATTTTCGATATCGACAAGAATCTGGTTATCCCTGAAGATACAAAACAAGCGCTGATGAAACTGCCTTTAGATGCTATCGAGCAGAAAAAGGATAAATACGAGCAGGATTTCACTTTTATTTCCAGTAATCTGATGCTCTACGGTTTTGTCACCCGTGACCACCTGGAAGCACATTACGAGAAAACCTATCAAGATACTTTTGAAGCGGATAGTATCGATCTCTTTCTGTCCATCTACGATCTACAGATCCATGAAGGTTATATTGTTGATGCGCTACTTGATTCATGGGTAGATGATAAAGAAGCTTTCCAGGAACTTCAGCAGTTTCCTTACTACGAGTTCAAAGATCCTCATGAAGTCTATGATTTTGTCGGCCCTGACCATCACTTACAGACACCGCAGATGAAAAATCTGGGAAAATTCCTCAAAAAAAAGACACAGTTATCACCTGATGAATGGGACCACCTCATTGAAAGCATACAAGTCTATACTATGGGGGCACCGGACTTTGAAAGTGCTCAGCATGAAATCAGTCTTTTAATAAAAGGTCAGTTCGCTCGAGAAGATAGAGAGCAGTTCGACTTTCTTTACAAAGATTTCTTTCAGCATACGAGACGATGGATACTTGGCGGGCATACCCCTGCCGAAATTGAAAAGATGGAACTTGAACGTGAATCCATGAAACGTTCCATTAAAATGAATAAAATTGTTGCTATTAATGATATTAAAGCAATAAAAAAAGATTGATCGTAACGATCAATCCTTTTTTACATTAAAGCTGTCTAGACCAGTGTCGTTGAATAACAAGCTGATCCAAATAATCTTGAGGTGTACGAACTTCCACAATTCCTGGCTGGCTCTTATCAACCGAAGTAGTATCCAGCAATGGTGCGACTCTATCGCTGTAGCCGATAGTTTTATAGTGACGGTTTGCCGCTTCTATAAAGTCTTTAAGCGGTGGTGCAAGCGGTGCGTCTGTGTCAAGCACAAGCAGACCATCAAATAATGTTGAGTGAACTGTATCGAATGTCTCAGTTACTTTGATGCCTTCTGACATTTTCACTGGGCGGTTTGCTATTAATTTATAGTTCACTTTGTTAGCAGCAAAATCTTTAATGAACGTTTCAACATGAACAATGTCTGTGTTTTCAGTCACTACAATAGCTACTGATAATGTATCTAGTTTCTTCACCGTATTTTCCATGCTCAGTGCAGGAGATGCTTTGTCAGACTTCACTTCTTCATCTGCTTCCGGCACTTCTGCACCGACACGTAACGCCACTTCTTCTGCCAGCTTCTTATCTACTTTGTTTAAGTTGTTGACCGCATTCTGTTTAACGAAGTCTAACTTACATTTACCGATTTCAAAACTGAACGCATCTGTTAAATGCTGACGTTCCGGCTCAGATAAGCTGTTTAAGAACAGTTTGGCTTGAGAGTAGTGATTAACGAAGCNNGGAAGCTTTCGCTGCGAGCGCGCACTTTATGGGCATCGATGCGTTCGTAGTAATGCTCGTATCCACCCTCTTCAACTGGCGTTGTATGAGGGTTATTGTTATTGATTGCATTATTATGATAACTTGTCATCCCTTTATGAATCTGATGCTGATGTAAACCATCACGCTGATTGTTGGCGAATGGACAGATTGGCGCATTAATCGGAATCTGATGGAAGTTCGGTCCACCGAGACGTAACAGCTGCGTATCTGTATAAGAGAACAAACGGCCCTGTAATAATGGATCATTACTGAAATCAATACCTGGCACGACATGAGCTGGACTGAACATCACTTGCTCTGTTTCAGCGAAGACGTTGTCAACGTTACGATTTAACGTCAATTTACCGACGATTTGAACAGGTACGTCTTCTTCCGGCCATACTTTTGTCGGATCCAGAATATCGAAATCGAATTTAAACTCATCTTCCTCTGCAATCAGCTGCAGACCCAGTTCCCACTCAGGGTAATCACCTTTCTCGATTGCTTCATACAAGTCTTCACGATTGAAGTCAATATTTTTACCCGCAATGATCTGTGCCTCATCCCACACTAATGAATGAGTACCAAGAAGAGGTTTCCAGTGAAATTTAACGAAGTGTGATTGGCCTTCTTTATTGATCAGACGGAATGTATTCACACCAAAACCTTCCATTGTACGGAAGCTCTTAGGAATACCGCGATCACTCATTGTCCACATCGTCATATGTGTAGACTCTGGATTCTGCGCAAAGAAATCCCAGAACGTATCATGGGCTGTTCCTGCCTGAGGAATCTCATTGTGCGGCTCCGGTTTGATGGCATGAACCAAANNCCGGGAATTTAATGGCGTCCTGAATGAAGAAGACAGGAATATTGTTACCGACTAAGTCATAGTTCCCTTCTTCAGTATAGAACTTCGTTGCAAAACCACGTGCATCACGGACAGTCTCCGGAGAACCTTTAGAGCCTGCAACAGTTGAGAAACGAACAAATACAGGTGTTTTCTTCGAAGTATCATTTAAGAATTTAGCTTTTGTATACTTTTCCTGTGATTCATATAACTCAAATTCACCATGGGCACCATAACCACGTGCATGAACAATTCTTTCAGGGATACGTTCATGGTCAAAATGGGTCATTTTTTCTCTGAAATGAAAATCTTCAAGCAATGTCGGACCACGTTCGCCTGCTTTTAATGAAAATTCATCTTCCGCCATTTTAAGTCCTTGATTTGTTGTTAATGCCGCTTCTTGAGTCGTATCCACGGTTACTGATTCCAACTGTTTATTTTTGTCATTAGCCATTAGTTAAGTTCCTCCTATGCAGTCTTATCGTATATGCTGAGTAACAGACAAATAAAAGTACATATAATAATTACCCTTAGTTGTCTCTGAAAAAACATTCTCCTCCTTCGCCACAAAACAGTCACTTTTCTACAGGCGGACGACTGCTAGAACAAGAATTACTTTTAAATTCAATAAAAAGCTGATATAATAATCACAAATGAATATCTGAGACTTATGTCGAAGGGGAGTAGCTCAAAAAGGTTCACACCTTGTATCATTCCGTCATTACGAAGCGCAGGCTTCCGGGATTATAAAACTCATGTTTAGCGAGACCTTTGCCAATTCTATTTGGCATGGGTCTTTTTATATTCATCAATTTAATATAAAGGAGAATTATGATGGACCCGAGTATTATTATATCCTACGCATGGGTAATCTTAGTGTTAGTGTTACTGGAAGGGCTGCTTGCAGCGGACAATGCCATCGTTATGGCAGTAATGGTCAAGCATTTACCGGATGAACAACGGAGAAAGGCTCTGTTCTTCGGTCTAGTGGGCGCGTTTGTCTTCCGCTTAGCATNNTCGTACATATATGGCAGGTGCAGGCATTAGGAGCGGCTTATCTGTTGTTTATGTCAGCCAAAAATCTGTACACCTACTTCAAGAAGAAAGATCATGCTGATGATCCAAAAACACCAGATATCGCTGAAGAGAAAGCAGAGAAAAAAGGTAGTGGTTTCTGGATGACTGTACTGAAAGTTGAACTTGCAGATATCGCATTTGCGATTGACTCAATGCTTGCAGCGATTGCTATTGCCGTCACCTTACCTGAAATTGGCGGACAAATCGGCGGTATTAACGCAGGACAATTTGCAGTCATGTTTATCGGTGGTATGTTAGGTGTGATTTTGATGAGATTTGCAGCAAATTATTTTGTCAAAGTCCTTGAACAATATCCAGGTCTTGAAGCAGCAGCTTTTGCTATCGTCGGCTGGATTGGTATTAAATTAGTCGTCCTTGTGCTTGCACATGACAAAATCCACATCCTGCCGCATGCTTTCCCGCATTCATGGCAATGGCAGGTTATATTCTGGTCAGTGCTGTTAAGTATTCTTGGTGTCGGCATTATCACAAGCAGACGTAAGAAAGCACAAGACGCTTAATAACCATTGTTAATTCCTCTGATTAATGTTCTACAAAAGG
>DJUI01000048.1:9075-17644 GCA_002438305.1 Staphylococcaceae bacterium UBA6286
CTCTTTTTATGACTATTAATTTTCAGACTATTTCAAAGTAATGTAATATTTATCTGCTGTTTGATCGTATATGATATCAAGACCTATTACCTGCCATTCTAACGGAACAGGCGTTAACGGCTGCTTAGAGCCTGTCATAATCAATGCCCGGACAAATGGATAACTCTCTTCAAATGATAGTTGATAACTCGAGTCCGGTTCACTCAATACACGCTGTATACGTTTGATAATTTCATCATCAATCAATGTATGGTCTTTAATTTGAGGGTCTACGAATTTCATGACGGTTCGTCTATCAGCTGCTAAACTTGCTTGAATCACTTCATTGACGATAGATTCTAATCGACTTTTATTCATGACTTTCCCTCTCTTTCCTTTTTCGTTCATATGATATGTTGTACATATAGTGTCTTAACAGTAATATCTCGTCATCATCCAACGGCCGCAAATAATCTCCGGTCTGCATAACATCAAAATAATCAATCTGTTCATCCGTTTCCTGGATTAAACGTATCGTTCCTATATGACGAACTGTTTCATCCCTTCTTATTTGTTCAATAGAAGCAGCTTGATGATAACGCTCTGTATATAACAGTAGTTGGTGGTTGATATATTTCACGTGAAACCGAGTGAAATCGTCATTGACTGTTCTGAAATAATGTAAATTATAGTATTTTCGATGAGTACGGTATGTGACTATAGGCATATGACGGATGAATTTACAGATATGTTGATGGAAATTTTCTATCTGCAATATTTTACGCCAGAGATTTAGTTTAACCTGCCAGTCACTTTGTTCTTTGAGCGCAACAGCATAATTTCCAATTTCTACGATAGAATCCGCTTTAACCCACGGAAAATAGGGAAAAGTAACGAAAACAAGGTCTAAAGGCTGATTATTTCCTGATAAACGCATGGATAACCCTTTTAAAGACACACTCCATGACGGATATTTCGTACTGGGTGGTGCATCAGATAATCGTACGATTGCATGAGTCATATCACCAAGCAACTGTCTTCCTTCTTCATTCAATTGTACATCGGCATGATAATTAACGCCTTTTGCATGGGCACGTTTACTACCTTTTTCCGCAACACCAAGCCGTTCTATCGATGTTATCACTTTTAAAGCTTTGTTTTTCAAACGACAGACCTCCCTGTTACTGGTCTATACCCGATAAATAAACAAAACAGTGATTCTGCAAAATATTTTATTATTTATCCTATTCAAGGTAAAATTTAGTTATCAATTAATGAATGTCCGAGTCACGGAAAGGATACTGCTTATGGCATTGATTACCAAAACCTATCATAAAACAAGACAGCATCTCATCGATGTCATGAATGAAATGCTTCGCCATGCTACTATTGAAGACATCACCATTAAGGCGCTTGTTCAACGTGCTGATATCACACGTTCTACGTTTTATACATATTATCAGGATAAGTATGCATTGTTTGAAGATCTGATTGAACAGTGCAATCAAGACATCTATTTTGCGTTAAGATATGTTCCTGCTGACCTGCCTGCAACAGAAGTAAGAACACATATATACGACAATGTATGGCAGGTTCTGACAGCTATCCATAATAATAAGCATATATTTTCACAGTTACATCCTGAACTGAGAGGCAGAGTGCTGGATAAGGAAATTCGTTCATTCAAACCTATCATTTTGCAGCAAATACGTTATCTTAAACCTCATGCTGCGATTGATCAGGACATGATTTCAACATTTTATCTTTCAGGAATGATATCTATCTATGATTTATGGGTCAGCAAGAACTTCCACATACCCATTGAAGAATTATGTGAAACAATGACCGATTTAACGATGATCATCTACACAGATTACTTATTTAAGGAGTGATTGACATGGCTGAAACAGCAGTGATTTCCGGAGGAAGCGGCTTAGTTGGACAAGCATTGACAGAACGACTCGTAAAACAAGGCTTCAATGTAGTGATATTATCGCGAACTGACCATCAAAATACGGAACAAGTTTCTTATGTGAACTGGTCAAAAGTGGACTGGATAAAACAAATGCCAAAAGCTGACCTTGTCATCAATTTGGCAGGTGCCACATTAAACAAACGGTGGACTGAAGAATATAAGAAACAAATATTGAAAAGCCGTATTGAATCCACTAAAAAATTACGTCACTATTTGCAACAAACCGGCTACAGACCCTATGTGATTAATGCAAGTGCAGTCGGGTATTATCCAACGGCTAAACGACTGACGTTTACAGAACGTGACGTCTTTGTTCCTCATAATTTCCTATCATCAGTAGTCTGTCAGTGGGAGGCCGAGGCAGCAGCAATTAAAGCACTCGGAACCGATGTCGCACGTTGCCGTTTCGGTGTAGTACTCGCGAAAAACGGCGGTGCACTCCCACTCATGGCATTGCCTTATCGCTTAGCAGCGGGCGGTCCTATCGCAGATGGCAGACAAGTATTATCATGGATCCATATCGATGATCTGACTGAGGCAATGCTGTACATTTATAAGCAGCGGTTAACAGGTATTTTTAACTTCACAGCACCACAACCAGCTACCCAGGATCAGTTCGGCCGAACACTCGGAAAAGTGCTGCATCGCCCTCACTGGTTCCCAGTACCAAAAGTGATGATGAACACTGTTCTCAGTGAACAGGCACAGATGGTTACCGAAGGTCAGCGTGTGCTTCCTGAACGATTATTAGCTGAAGGATTTGAATTCAGCTATCCTGACGTTGATGCAGCATTAAGAGAGATTTACTCCAAATGATGGCTGAACAACGACAACTTGAGAAGTACTGGCGCGAGGAAAAATACTTGGTGATGTATCATAGTCAGGCAAGTTACGAAGCTATCAGAGCTTTGATGAAAGAACAGCCGAGCTACGAGGCACTTCACGCATTGACTGAACAGGCAAAAAATACCCTACCGACTAAAGGTTCAAAGACCAATGCCTATCAGCATGTCTGGGGCTACTTCAAAAAACGTGCCACTGATACTGAGAAAGCCCGGACGTTTGCGCTACTTGAGCAGCTCGACACTTCCGAACAGCAACTGAAGCAGCATTTATACCAACTCGCAAAAAAATATACTGTCCAGTATTTATTGGACAGTACATTGCTTAAAGATAACGCTTGATCAATTCTTCTACTTCGTGTTTCCAGAAGAATCGTTCGAGCTTATTTTTATGAAGGACTTGAATGAGGTCCTTGGTCAGCCACAGTGACAATACATGAGGAGGTACACCCATCTCGTATATTTCTCCGGCGGTTACAAATGCTTCACGATGAGACATAGACATCCATTCTTTCTATAGACGTTTAGATAGATTCGAACTGCTCCTTATTAATTTACCATAACTTCTATAGCGTTATCTAGAAGAGAGATCTTTAGAAGCAGGTCCTTCCAACACTTTGCCATCGCAGTCAAATCGCGACCCGTGGCAGGCACAGTCCCATGTTTTTTCACCATCATTGAAACTGAGAACGCAGCCCATATGTGTGCAGAACGGACTAACAGTATGTTCTTCTCCGTTCCGATCTTTATAGACCGCTTCAAATTGACCATCATTTAAAAATATAGCTGCTTCATCAGTTTTCAGGGCATCGCGGTCAGTCCGGTAATCTTTTACCGCCTTGCCCTGACCTTTAACAGCTGTAAATGCTTTTTTAGCAGTCGCTTTTGCCTGGCTGCTTAATGTATCAATTCTCTGCGGCTTGAACAAGTCTTCGTACTTGTTAGCTGTGCCCATCACTAAGTCACGTAATACGACACTTCCGACAGCAGCAGTAGCAATACCGAACTTATTGTAGCCGGTTGTAATGAACACTGTATTATCATTCTTACTGTATCTGCCGATCAACGGCATTTTGTCAGCCGTCATCATATCCTGAGCAGACCATTGATCAGTAATTTCATCAACATTGAACAGTTTTTTGGCATCATAGGCAAGACGTTCGTAAGCATGGGAGACATCATCTTTTGTTCCGACGACATGATTTTCACCGCCGACCAGTAAGCCGATTCCCTCTTCTGTAATATAGTGTCTTAACGAACGCTCAGGCATGTCTGCAACCTGAAACATCGCATATGGGATCGGCGTATGTTCTTTGGCGGCAACAATATATGACCGTTCAATCTCAAGGTGCAGTAGAAGGTTATGCTTAATATTCGCTATCGGGTAATGCGTCGCACATATAACATGGTTAAAAGAGACTTCCTGACCGTCTTCTGTCTCCACTGTATTTCCGTCGATTTTTTTGACCATCGTTTCTTCATAGAAAGTCACCTCGAGTTCCACACATTGATCTACCATAGCAGACAAAAACTTCAATGGGTGGAACTGGGCCTGATCATACATTTCAAGACCCATCGTCGTCTCAAACGGCAGCCCCATATCTTTTTCATGCAGCGTTCCATTGATACCCAGCTGCTGGTAAGCTTCATACTCTTTCTTGATTTTCTTTTCGCTTTCGCCGATAGTCACTTGAATGCTTGATAGAGTTTCCATGTCACAATCAATGTCATATTCATCTGCCAGACTTTTAAGAATTTCAATTCCATCCATCTGTGATTCATAGAATAGGCGAGCTTCTTTTTCACTGCGTTGTTTTATAATATCTTGATAAACAAAATGGTGCTGTGCCGTAATTTTAGCTGTTGTTCCAGCCGTCGTCACCTGTGCTAAACGCTGACCTTCTAGAACGGTTACTTGACGACCTGCTTTAGCGATTTGGTAAGCAGCAAGAATTCCTGCAATTCCACCGCCAATGACAAGAACATCTGTCTGTAAATCTTGAGTCAACTTTGGAAATGGGTTAAAGTGCGATGATTTCGTCCAATATGAAATATGTTCTTTTCTCATGTAAGTTCCCCCTCAATTATCTTCTTCCTCCATATACCCTCATTAAGTCAAGTTAGCCGAAAAATCATCGGCGGCTCTTCCCATGGAGATAAGTCGTCGATGATTCACTTTAACTGTTATTTAAACTGGTTATTTGATAGGTGCTGCCTTAAGGCGGTGGCACCATAGAACGTCAAGCCTAAATCATAGATCAAACGGTTATTTCCTACTAACGTATTGTGATATGATAAGTAACATTTATCAGACAAGTGTTCGAAGTGAAATATAAAGATTTCTTCTGATACATCCGAAAATTGATTGACTGTCAAATTCTGCAGCTGCTCTAACGATAGTTTATTCGTCTTATGAAGATTGATAGTATGAAGAATGAAAAGTAATAATTCTCTATCTAAGTCCATATTTACACCTCCACTTGTCTGTTTTTTAAAACATTTTTATGAATTATACATATTAAATCATCTATCATCAACTAATATATATTTATATACCCTTATTTTAGAAAACATGCATCTCTGCTTGACTTAAAATTTTAACACTGATAATATAAGATAAATTCTAATAAACGAGGTTAAGACTATGAATCAGTTATTATACACACAACTTAACAAAGGTTGGCAGCTGTCATAATACTTGTATTTATGCCCGTCATAGATATAAGTCATCTATGACGGCTTCTTAACCATCGGAGGCCGGACGCATCTTATGCCCGGTCTCTCTTTATTGACCCGGCATATTATGCCAGGGTCTTTTTTGTTGGATAAAAAATAATGAAAAGAGGTAGGACAATGGAAACACAATCACAATGGAGTTCAAAGTTAGGTTTTATTCTGGCAAGTGCAGGTTCAGCAATCGGACTTGGTGCTATGTGGAAATTCCCGTATGTCATGGCTGACAACGGCGGTGCTGCTTTCTTATTCATTTTCGTGATATTTACGATGCTGGTCGGGTTTCCATTACTGTTATCAGAATTTGTCATCGGCCGGCACAGTAATACTTACAGTACACAGAGCTTCGGTGTTTTAACAGGTCGCAAATCCTATAATTTAATCGGGCATTTAGGTAACATCGGTGTTTTTCTGCTGCTTAGTTTTTATAGTGTCATCGGTGGCTGGATCTTAATCTATATCATCCGGACGATAGTTATACTGGTAACAGGCAGTCCAACTCAAGATTACGAAGGTGTATTCGGCAGTCTGATCAGTAATCCGCTCTATGCAATAGGAGGACAGGCATTATTCATTGTATTAACTGCTTTAATTGTTGCTAAAGGGATTCGGAATGGGATAGAACGGGCATCCAAGATAATGATGCCTCTGTTGTTTATTGCATTCATTATCATCATTATCCGTTCATTGACATTAAACAATGCCATGGAAGGTGTCAGTTATTTCCTGAAACCTGATTTTGCCAAATTATCAGCTGACAGCATTCTGTTTGCGCTCGGTCAATCGTTCTTCTCATTATCGGTTGGTTTCGGCGGCATGCTTACTTACGCATCCTATCTCAACAAGAAGACGGATTTGACCCAGTCAGGTCTTTCTGTTGTCGGGCTGAATCTTATCATTACTGTTCTGGCAGGACTTGCTATTTTCCCTGCGACCGCATCATTAGGCATTGAAGCTGCTCAAGGACCAGGTCTATTATTCATTGTGCTGCCTTACGTCTTTGATCAGCTGCCGTTTGGTCATTTGTTCTATCTGATTTTCTTGATGTTATTCTTCTTTGCAACGATTACATCATCTATTTCACTGCTTGAAATCAATGTGTCAAATGCTACAAAAAATCAAAATAGTAGACGGATTACAGCAGTAGTCTTACTCTCTATAGGTCTGTTCGTTCTTGGTATTCCTTCTGCCTTGTCATCTGGCATGTTGAGTGATGTGACATTCTTAGCAGGAACATTTTTTGATAATATGGATTTTCTTGTCTCAAATATACTGCTTCCGCTCGGCGCGCTCCTGTTCTCCCTATTTACCGGCTATGTCCTTGATCAGCGCATGTCACGTAGCGAGCTGGTCACGCAGTCTTATCAGGAGCCATTATTCAAACTATGGATTTTCCTCCTTAAATTCGTTATTCCATTAGTCATTATCGGTGTATTTCTTTCGCTGATAATGAAATAGCAGCTTATTAAAATAGTCAGAAATCTAGAAGCCTCCGCTCTTGCTATAATAAAAGAAAACAGTTGAGGTAACGTTCATGCATTCTACCGTTCTTAAATACATTATCACCGTTATAGGTTCTTTGATCATTGCCGTCAGTTTCAATATGTTCCTGCTTCCACATGGAGTATTGAGCAGCGGCATCAGCGGTCTAGCACTGCTCTTTCATATTCTATTCAGTATTGATACTGGCCTGTTAAATATTCTGCTGAATTTACCACTGCTCATACTAGGTTATATGAAGCTGCAGAAGTCTATGATGTGGAACACTATTTTCTGTGTCATCATGGTTTCTGTCTTTTTGACACTCGTACCAGTTATCCAAGTGTCGGATAATCAGCTTTTGGATGTCGTTTTCGGCGGAGTCATCCTTGGTATCGGTATCGGTATTATTCTCAAGTATTCAGGGACAACTGGGGGCATGGATATCATTGCCATCATTATTTCACAGCGCAGCAATGTCTCAATCGGATTAATATTGACTTTGTTAAATGGTGTTATCGTCTTAAGTTCCGGCTTCTTCTTCGACTGGGGCATTGCTCTACTCACACTGTTATCTATTTACATTTCAGGGAAAACTATTGATACGATTTATACATCTCATATTAAACTCACAGTTAATATCGTCACAACAGAAGGCGAAGCGATTAAAGCTGCTTTGATCAAAGACATCTACCGAGGAATGACCATTACTAATGGCTACGGTGGTTATTCGAATGAACCGCGTCAAGTAATTATGATGGTACTGACGCGCTATGAACTTAAGGACGTCATTGAAATCTGCAAAGCAATTGATCCTAATAGTTTCATCAATGTATATGAAACAACAGAAGTTCATGGCAACTTTGCACAGAATCATTAAAACCTTGATCGTCCAGTAGTGGACGGCCAAGGTTTTTTGTAGTTCATCATATTAAAATATCAGTTCAAATCTTCTATTTCCTTGTTATCTTTTGTATACACTTTTACGCCTGAATGATACGCTGCTCTTGTTATCAAGTGTCCAGCGACTGGGCTCGTTAAATACAAGAAGGCGATGCCGAGAATCAGTCTGACACTGAAATAATTGTCATTGACCATGAAATATATAAATACGCCGGATAATGTCAGCAATACACCAAGCGTTGAACTCTTTGTCGCTGCATGGCTCCGAGTATAGACATCCTTAAATCTGACAAGCCCGAGCGTACTGATCAATGCCATCATACTCCCGAGCAAAATAACGATNNGATCACACCTCTTTCTATGAACCGGGATGTCGCAATCGTACTGATGAAGGCAAGCACTCCGATGATTAGTATCGCTTCGAGATAGCTTCTTGTACTATAAATTACACTCATAATCGCAACAGATGACATGATGTTGACGCCTATCGTATCAAAAGCAACAACGCGGTCAGGCAGTGATGGCCCTTTGATCATTCTATAAAGCGCAAGGAACATCGCAATACCATAGATGACAAGTGCGGTTTTAATAATCAGCATAATCATGCGTATGCCACCTCCGTAATCAATCGCTCGTAATTTCTGATTGATTTTAAAAG
>DJUI01000048.1:17803-44411 GCA_002438305.1 Staphylococcaceae bacterium UBA6286
GATGTCAGCAGTTCATAGTTGAACACAAGAAACAGCTTTAATATCACCCATACTTTATAGAGGTAAAACTTTCCCCCAAAAAAATGGTTGATGAAAAACACGATAATAATTCCTACCATATAACCGCGGAGAAATGTGGATAAATAGAACTGATCCTGATCTCCAAATAATGTCCATAATACTGCAATAAGAATATTAAGCAGAAATTGTGCCATTAATTTTCGCCTCCTGTCATCNNCTACATCCATTGATTGAATCAATTCAATCAATGGATTGGCAAACAATGATATGCATAATGACAGTGTAAGCAGTAGAATCATAGCCGCATATTGATGACGATGTATAGGTTCGAACGATCTATCAGTGCTGAGCTCCGCTGCTTCTCCGAGAAATACTTTGATGAACATTCTAAGCAGTGTGTAGAGACTGATAATACTCGTGATAATCATGATGATAGTCGCTGTATATTCACCACTATCCAGACCCGCTTGAATAATCATCAATTTCCCGGGAAATCCTCCGAACGGCGGAACACCGCCGATGGTAAGTGTGATAAGGAAAAATATAACGCCGAGTATAGGAAATGCTTTGATCAGCCCCTTATTATCTCTGATCAATCTAGTGTGAAGCTGATGAATGATAGTACCTGCTGTTAAGAATAATAGGGCTTTGATGATCATATCATTCAGCAAATATAATATGGCCCCGTTCAGTCCAGCTGAACTGTCTGTTGCCAGACCGAAAATAATAATACCGATAGATAGGATAATCTGATAACAGATCATATATTTGATATCTCTATAGGCCAGCACACCGATACATCCTATAATCATCGTAATGATACTCATATCAAGTATTAATACATGCGTGACTGAAGAATGAACTGAAAAAATAACCGTAAATACGCGCAATAACGCATAGACACCGACTTTAGTGAGTAACGCCGAAAATATAGCGGAATTCTCAGTCGACAGTACAGCATAAGATTTTGGCAGCCACATGAACAACAGTAAGGCTGATTTCAAACTGAATACTACTAAAAACAGCAGTGCGATAATAATCGTATAACTCGTCATACCTGTACTGGCTACACGTTCTGACAGATGAGCAAAACTGAGTGTCCCGTATGTCCGGTAAGTCAGACCAATGGCAATTAAAAATAACCATGAACCGACGATATTAATGACCACATATGGGATACTTGCTTTGAGCTGCGCTGTTCGGTTGCCGATTGCAAGCAGTACGAATGAAGCGAGCAGTGTCACTTCAAACTGGACGAATAAATTGAATATATCAGCTGTTAGAAATGAGCCGTTGACGCCAACCAGCAGAAACAAAATAAATGGAAACTTCACATCTTCCCGCAACGGTCTATGATAGCCATAGAGTAGTACTAGACTGGTCACGAGAAGACTGACTGATGACAACGACAGACTTAGCACATCACCTGCAAACTGAATACTATAAGGCGCCTTCCATCCTCCGAAATTGATAACCAGCATTCCNNGCATTCCATTCACCGCTGAATAATAGGCCAAATACAATGAAATAATACCAGAAACAGCCAGTGCAGCGATTGACAGCAGCCGTTGGTAGTGAGGATAGATGAATAGAATAATGCCGATCAGCAATGGCACGATAAGTGGAATCAACAATAAATTATTCATCGTCATATCCTCCTAACGCATCAATATGACTGTTATTTGTTTTCTTATACATTCTATAAATAAGAACCAACAGAAATGCTGTAATGGCAAAGCTGATGACAATAGCAGTCAAAATCAAAGCTTGCGGTAATGCATCAGCATAGTTTGAACCTTCACCGATAATCGGAACATCTTTGCCCGCTCTGCTCATCGATAATAAGAATAAGTTTGCACCATGACTGATAATACTAGTTCCGATAACAATCCTAATTAAATTTTTTGATAAAATCAGGTAAACCCCGACAAATGTGATCATCCCTATGATGATAATTAATAATCCGCTCAATCTACATCACCACTAATCGTTAATAATATAGTCATTACGACACCAAGTACTGTCAGCAATATTCCAAATTCAAATAATGTGACAGTCGACAGATGAAACTCTCCGAATAAAGGCATCATAAAATAATCATCATACTGCGTCAAAAATTCATCGCCATTTAGCAGTGGTATAAACAACGTAGAGATAGAAATTAAACTGCCAAAAATAATGAGCAAGTTAAAGTTAAAGGGCAGAGCTTCTTTAATCCGTCCTGCATCAAATGTTAAAAACATCAAAATGAATCCCGAAGCAAACACAAGACCCCCGATAAACCCTCCGCCAGGCCCATTATGTCCATTGAAGAATATATAGAATCCAAATGTCAGGATAATAATGATGACGAGTTTAGAGATGGTTTCCAGCAGCACATCATTTTCTTTCAAGTTCTCGTCCTCCTCTTTGCGGCTGTCTGATCAACATGAATATACCGAGTCCCGTGATCAACAGCACAACGCCTTCAAGCAATGTATCAAATGCTCTGAAATCTCCGAGTATCGCATTGACAATATTTTTACCGCCTGTCAGCTTGTAAGCATTCTCATAATATATAGAAATCGAGTCAAACAACTCATAGTTACCTGACACAAATAACAATGTCATCACGAGGATACTCATGCCTCCTGCAATTGCAAAACTGACAATCTGATTGAAACGACTTTTGCGTTCCACTTCCAGGTCAGGAAGATGATAAAAACAAGTCAGGAACAGCACTGTTGTAATGGTCTCTATAACCAGCTGAGTCAAAGCAAGGTCAGGCGCATGCATATAAATGTAAATAATAGAAACACCGTAGCCGACTGCACCGGCTAAAATCGTCGCTGTCATACGTGACTGTACAAACATCAGCGCGCACAATGCAGTGAGAATAAACAACGTCAAAATTAGACTGTACAAGGACGGCGTCTGCCAGTCAAACATCGTAAATTCATCAACTAACACATACAAAGTCACCGGGAGCTNNTGCTATACAAAGTCACCGGGAGTGAGACCGTTAATATGACAGCAAACAGAAACATCAAATAATGGTTCAGACGGTCCGTCATAATTCTTCGGATGGCTGCACGACTGATGACGTCGACGCGTCTTAATGTTTCTTTGTAGACAACGTTCAACCACATCTCTTTTCGCTTCGGATAAATACGCTTGTACCAACCAGTAAGGAAGCATATACTTCCGACAACGAATACTGTCACTGTCATCCATAAGGGCATGTTAAATCCATGCCATGGTTTAATAGGATGAATCAGTTCAGCTGTATCATATGTAATAACTGACTGGATGGCCGGTGTGATTAAATAATGAAGAAGGACATTCGGCGCAAAGAATAGTACGATGATGAGTCCCCCTAGAATAGCCGGTGCTGCAAGCAGTCCTAGATTCTCTCCAGCAACTTCTTCAATATGACGTTCTGCTAGAAATGTACGGGCAATCATCACGACACTATATAAAAATGTCCCGATGCTCGCTATCACACCAAGTGCAATAAGCAGCCAAGCAAATGGTAAACTCCCCGCTCTTGCATCACTCAGCGCCGTAAAGAACAATTCTTTACTTAAGAATCCATTTAACAATGGAACACCTGCCATCGATAATGCTGCAAGCGTCATGATGACGAAAGTAACAGGAAGTATTTTTCTCAGGCCGCCGAGCTTATACAAATCTCGCGTATGCGCAGCATGGTCAACGATTCCTGTCCCCATAAACAAAGCTGCCTTGAATACTGCATGATTGATAATATGCAGTAAGCAGGCTGTAAGAGACAGCACAACAAGTTCATGATGACGCGTATCATTGACATCAAATGCAGCAAGCCCAATCATCGATACGATCATTCCGAGTTGGCTGATAGTAGAATATGCCAGCAGACCTTTCAAATCAGACTGTCTCACTGCAAAAATACTACCGATCAGCATCGTGATCAGTCCATTCAATATGAGTATCCATTGGAAGACCGGCTCCCCACTGAACACCGGCAGAAAACGAATCAGCAAGTAAATCCCTGCTTTGACCATTGTGGCAGAGTGCAGATAAGCACTAACAGGTGTCGGTGCTTCCATCGCATCCGGCAGCCAAATATGAAATGGGAACTGAGCAGATTTGGTCAATGCACCAAGCAGAATCATCGCCATTGCAAAATAATAGAGAGAGCCTTTGTCCATTTCCCCGGACATCTGAATCATCTGATCAATCTGATTTGTGCCAGTGATGATATATAGCGCGATAAATCCCAGCAGCATCATCATGCCACCAGACACAGTAATAAGGAACGACTTCAATGCGCCTTCCCGTGACTTTTCTTTTTTGTACCAGAAACTGATCAATAGGAATGATGCAATACTTGTTAACTCCCAGAAAATGTAGAGAACGATAGTGTTATTGGAGAGAACAACCCCGTACATCGCAACCATAAATAAGATTAAAAATGAATAAAATCGTGGTAAGTTTTCACTTTTAGACATGTAAAAGACTGAATAGAAGATAACGAGCAGACCGATGACTGAAATCAAGGAGAAAAAGATAAGGCTCAAGCCATCCAGTCGGAACGAAAAATGAATATCCAGCTGTGGAATCCATGTCAACCGAGTACTGAATGTGGTACCTGAAAATATTGCGATAAGACTAAACATCGTACCGACGAGCGGATACGCAAGAGCAATATAACCTGTATGTAATGTATTGATATAACCTTTCAATAACCAGAAGGCTGGAATAATGATCAGGCCGAGCAGTAAAAACAGTATGAGCATAAGTCACATCCTTACTTCTATAGATTTAAATGGAGTTCTTTATTGACGGGAGGTTCTATTTGAATAAATTTATAAGTTTCACTCTTTGACTGATGCCCCAGCAAATGCTGCAGCGTATGAATATCCATGTGGTGCTGATAAGCGTGGTAAGCAAATGTTTTTTTCAATGACTGTGCACCGATATGCGCATCCAGCTGCAATGTCATCACCGCTTCATTAATAATGCGATACACTTGCTGTCTTGTCAGCGGCTGTTTCGTCTTAACGGATTGAAAGAGGTAATCATCACTTCTAAGATGATGCTGTTGTATGAAGGATGTCAAATCGGATAACAGATAATCAGGGAGATGAATATCGTAATGATGAATATGGAATGTCTTAAGTGCACCTTCTTCTATAATGTCCCGCACTTTCAATGTTACGATGTCATTTAATTTAAGAGGGATATTAATGCTGATGACAAAAAATAAATAGTCACGTATATTCGAATGATAAAAGTAAGATTTCAATGATTCAATCATCTGAAGTTCTTTAATGGGACTGACACTGAGCATACACAATCCTCCTTATGTTACATATTCATAATATCAAATGATTAAGTAACATTGAAGAAATGTGCCTATCTTTTGGCAGTCAATGATACACCACATCTCGGCGCAATTTGATCATCCAGCCATTTCTGATGAAGCAGCTCACGGTAGAGTCCATAGACGTCTTCACCATATACTTTGACATCTCCATAGACATAGAATGGCGGAATACGTTTGTCATCAAACGAATGATAATGGTGTTCAATCAGTTCAGTCAGTCGCAGTAAATCATTTCTGAATGCCTCATTTCTATTGCCTCCTCTACGTTGATGCTCTACATCACAGGCATGAAGGAAGTGAAGTGCATCCGGCAGGAACGGATGACCTTCATGATAAATATGTTTGACGATGGGATGAGATAAATAACGTGTATTACCCTCGATGATGTTCATCTCGGCAAGACAAACACGGATAATCTGATACAGTTCAAGTACTTGTTTAGAGAGGCGTCTATTATCAAGATACATCGCTGACTGTTCATGGCTTTCAAAAGGACGAAAAATTTGCATCATTTCACCTGTTTCATTTATTTTTTTAATGTTTTATGTGACCTTTAACATAATCTTTACCCTTAATGATCATGAATTAGTACATAGACATTGATTTAACATAATAAAGTTGATAATAACTGCTTATTGTTTGTAATCATCTGTCCGCTCTAGTAGGGTGAAGATAACAATCAACGGAGGTGCTAGTATGTCAGAACAATTATCTAACAATGAAAAACGTGAACGTCTCTATGAAATCATTAAGAAGAACGACACTGCGATGATGACAACTCTATCAGAAGGCAAGTTAGTTTCACGACCAATGAGTTATCAGGAAGCTGAAGAAGATGGCAACTTATGGTTCATTACAAAACGAGATACCGAAAAAGCAGATGAACTGCTGGAAGACAACCGAGTGAACGTCTCATTCTCAAAAGAAGGCTATGTATCTATTTCAGGAACCGGTCAGTTAGTAGATGATCTGGAACTGAAGAAAAAATACTGGAACAAGGCGATGGATGCATTCCTTAAAACAACTTATGACGATCCGAATGTCGTCCTCATTAAAGTGGAAGCAGAATCTGCTGAATACTGGGGAACTGACCAGACGACCAAAACCATTATCCAAGGATTGAAACGCCTCGTCAACGCAGATAACAAGGAAGATTCAAAAATGAATCAGACACTCGATTTATAAGAGTAAACAAGAGAAAAGGAAATCCCAGTCAACGGGATTTCCTTTTCTCTTGTCATTCACCTATAGAACTCAACAAGACGCGTCACTAACTGATGCGGACACGTCATCGGCATCCAATGGCCTTCTTCATCAAAAACTTCACTAACAAACGTGCCGTTANNATGAATGTTGCATCTGGGCGATTGTCAGAGCCGGGTCTTTGGCACCGATGATACCGAGGACAGGCACTGACACATTCGGCATGTTTTTAATCCAGCCTATATTACTGATATTGAAGTTAGCACGGTACCAGTTCAATCCAGCAGTCAGTCTGCCCTGCCTTGGCAGATCTTCTAACCATTGCTGCTCCAATTCCTCAGATTCACCCGCCATTTTACGTAATACAAAATAATTTCCTGCACTCAATACTTTTTCGGCGATGCCCTGCTGCAAGAATAATCCGACGTATGAACCTTTGAAGAGCTGCTTCAATGTCCCTCGTCTGAAATATGCCTTCGGATGGCCGACACTGAGCGCCACATAGCTCTCCACAACTGTCGGATAATGAGCTGCAAAATACCATCCTAATATAGAACCCCAGTCATGACCGACCACTTTGATGTTGTGAATCTGCAGCGCATTCAGCAGATCAAATAAATCTTTTGCTGACTGTTGAATCGTATAATCCTCTGCCAGTTGAGTCTTACCGTAACCTCTTAAATCAGGCGCAATGACACGATAGCCTTCAGCGTTGAGGAGGGGAATCATATGTGTCCATAATTTAGAAGAGTCAGGGAATCCATGGAGCAGCAGAACTGGAACTCCTTCCCCTTGATCAATGACATGATAATTCAGTCCGTTCAGTTCGATATTAAAGCCATTCATTGCAATCACCTCTTTTAAAATTTAATACGGCGTCCTTTCCATTTCACTTCTTTTCGGATAAAAGTATAATAAGCAGATTGCAGGAACACATAGATAAAAAAGAAAAAAGCGACAGGAAACAGCAAGGCGGTAACGCGCGTAAAACTTCCTGTTCTTTTTGAAATAACGTAAAAATAACTCGAGTAAATTAAATAACTAATTATTGCTATCATTAAATGAGTCGTAGTTGTTAATCCGCCCCATATAATAAACAGCGGCAGTGTTACAGACCCCATCATCCACACGACAATCAATGCCATCACTGACGGCAGCGTCTTAGTGGCTCCTGTAGCAAAGTGTTTTGCCCAGCCATCAATCATTGACCGTAGCCCATGAGGATACATTCGAAAGTTCAATGTTCCTCTGCCAAGAAGCAAGGTCACTGGAAGTCCATTGTCATGGAAATGATCAGCCAGTGCAAAGCCTTCAATCATCGCGCCGGCTGCCCCTTTATGACCGCCTGTCTGATGATAATCTTCATATGAACAGAGAATAAATGGGCCAAAAGCACCGGTATTTTCTTTAGGTCTGATAATAGAAAAAATATTCATACCTGTTACAGTTAGTATGTTGAACATTACAGATAACTGCTCATAACAGTGTTTCGTTATATGATACGGCTGTATGGCAATGAGCCCCTGGTTGTAAGAAGTGATGATTCTTCGCAGCGATGTATCATCTTCAAACCATGTATCAGCATCCATAAACGCCAGTAATTCTCCTTGCGCATGTCGTGTCCCTTCGTAACAGGCAGCTGTCTTCCCTTTCCAGTCAGACAGATTATTGAAATGAATGACTCTGACACCGAATTCTTCAGCAATAGCGGCTGTATTGTCAGTCGACCCGTCATTGACCACTATGACATCCGCTGCTATGTTCTGTTGTTCGATGGATTGCAGTAGTTTCGGCAATTTGTCGGCTTCATCTCTTGCCGGAATAATAATACTGACGGTAGGCAGCTGATGCTTCGCTATTGTACTGACGCCTGGATTTCTGACATACATCAAATAGCCACAAATCAAAGATAGTAACATCAGACCTGTAAATACAAACAGCATTACCGGTCACGCTCTGCAATCATTCTACCGACTTGTTGACCGCTGAGTGTCACCATCGGCATACCGCCTCCTGGATTAACAGTCCCGCCGACGAAATATAAATTATCAAAATGATCGCTCNNGCTCTTCTTTGGATGTTTGAAGCCATTATTCTTCATACGGTCTGATAGTGTTCCGTATATCGCTCCGCGGTCAGAACCATATACCCGTTCGATGTCAGCAGGCAGCCACAAATCTTCTGTGACAATATGCTGCCGAAGATCGGTAAGTCCCATCTTTTCCAATTTGATTAATACACGTTCCCTTAAATTTGCATAGTCCAGTGCTGAAAAGTCTTTGTGCTGCAGATGAGGAATGTGCGGTAATATTTTGATGTTTTCATGGCCGGACGGTGCCTGCGAAGGATCGGTCTTATTCGTATTAACGAGATAGATAGTCGGATCATCCGGCAGCACTTTGTCATGGAAGACTTGTCTGTAATTGCGTTTAGAATCATTGGAAAAAAAGAAATTATGATGTGCAAGCTGAGGATATTCCCGGTCCACTCCAATATGCATCACTAAGCCTGAACTCGTCGGTTCAAATTTTTTCTTCAGTTTTTTGATATTTTTTGGTGGTTGATCAAGCAGCTGTTCATATAGTGGAATCACTTCCATATTGGAGACAAAATAATCAGCGGTAACTGTTGTTCCGTCACTTAATTGAACAGATTGTATCGTTCCATCGACTTGATTCATATGAATGATTTCAACACCCGTATGAATCTTAACACCAATGTCACGGGCAAGCTGGGTGATTCCTTCAGCAAGCTTATGCATGCCGCCTGAAACATACCATGCTCCTTGTTCATGCTGCATATGTATCATCATATTTAAGACAGCAGGTGCATCGTACGATGATGATCCGACATATTTGATAAAATAGCCGAGCATATCACGGAATTCAGGATTACTGATGTACTTGTTGATAGCTTGCTGCATCGTACTGAAATAGTCAAATCCTTGCAATGCTGTCAACGGGCCGTGATGTTTTATCAGTGGTATTTTCTGATCGATGCCACGTGCGAAGTAGCTGTCTTTAGTCAGTTCATGAATACGACCGGCATAATCCAGGAAGTTCCTGTATTCCTCTATATCCTGAGCTGATAAATAAGGGTTCTCCTGTGCCATAACAGCTAAATCACCGTATAAATTATATGTATGACCGGACGGGAAAAAAGCACGCCATTCTAATGGCAGTCTCATTATTTTCACATAATCGGCCATATGGGTATCACTTTTTTCAAACAATTCTTCAAAGATATAAGGCATAGTTAAAATAGATGGTCCTAAATCAAAACCAAAGCCATCCTGCTCCAACCGGTTCAATTTGCCACCGATATGATCATTCTTCTCATAAAGAGTGACATCATAACCTTGCTGCACTAATGTAATCGCTGATGAAATCCCGCCTAGTCCGCCACCGATGACCACTACTTTCTTCATTGTCAGTCCTCCTTTAATCATCTTCCTAAATACTGCTTAGCCTGCTGCCTGAGCATTAACTTCTTAGTCGATGACACTTTATTTCTACGTGTTAAACAGTCGTAGTTGTTAGCTCTTACTTCGTCGATAATCCCTCGGTATACCATCGCTGATAATAACAACGGCAACTGTGCTTCTTTCTTATAGTAACTAATGGACTCATAAAACTGATCGTAAATCTTCTCAGCATATTGAGCTAAATATTCCCACATCGCAATAAATTCAGCATTTACTTGACGGTCTTCAATCGCTTGAATACAGCCATATTGTTCGATGACTTCGACAGGAATATAGATACGCTGATGATGTTGATGATCTTCTCCTATATCCCTTAAGATATTAGTGATCTGCATCGCTACACCGAGTTCTTCAGCATTTTGCTTCATGGCTTCGCTGCAGTGTTCTGATAGGACCGGCAGCAGCATCCGTCCCACTGAGCCTGCAACGCGGACACTATAATGTCTTAAATCTTCAAGCGTCTTCGGTTGTGTGAAATCAATATCCTGTTCTTGTCCTGCAATCTGCCAGTAAAACATGGTCAAATCAAGCTCATAACGGTTATGTACGTCACGTAAGGCGCGCCACATCGGATGATTGATGTCTTGTCCTGCTGAAAAATCATCTAACTCTTTCTTAAAAGCTGCTAAATGAGCAGAACTTTCCTCTTGATTATGTGCTTCATCAACTATATCATCAACCATACGACAGAACGCATATACTGCATATACTGCGTCAGCATCATATTTCGGTAGTTCTTTGAACGCATAATAGAATGACTTCGAATGTTTTTTTATGAGATTTTGACAATACTCATAATCTTTCCTTAGCCTATTGCGATCCATGGCGATCACTTCCTGTCATTTGGTCATCAAGCATTAATTCCCCTGCCGCAATTTTGGACGACAACAGCACGATGGGAACACCTGCCCCAGGATGGGTACTGCTTCCTGTGAAGTACAAGTTGTCACATGCCACGGCTTTACTTTGAGGACGCAGATGATTGCTCTGGAACAATGTTGGCTGAAGTCCAAAAGTAGCGCCGTTATATGCATTAAAACGATTATTGAAATCGACGGGGGTGACACGTGTTTCTGTGACAATTTCGTTTCTGATATTACTCATCCCCGGCAGCTGTTCGAGCTTAGCTAACATCTTATTTCTGTAGTAGCGTTCAGTTTCCTCATTCCATTCATACTGCGCTGTTTTGAGTTCTGAAATCGGCATCAACACATAGAGCCCATCTTTACCTTCAGGCGCAAGGGATGGATCAAGTTTAGAAGCGATATACATATAGAGCGATGGATCTTCAATGGTGCTGCCATCAAAAATCTGCTTAATATTTTTATCCAGATCACCTGAGAACACAAAGTTATGTACATTCGGTATTTCTTCATATTTCTTATCCATGCCGAGGTACATCACGTAACAAGAACACGAATAGTCCATACGATCGATTTTTTCATCTGTATACTTTCCTTTTGCGTCGTTATCCTGTACAAGATGTTTCATCGCATAAGGGAAGTCGGCATTGCACATGACATAATCCGCACTGAACATACCGTAAGGGGTTTTAATACCAACCGCTTGTTGATTCTGCACAATAATTTCGTCTACCGATACATTGTAATGAATGACGCCGCCGAGCTCTTCAAATAGCTTTGCCATTCCTTTGGCCATCGTATACATTCCGCCCTTGATGAACCATATACCATACAAAAATTCAATCATCGGTATAATGGTATAGAGTGATGGACTCTTAGATGGGGACACTCCAATATATAATGTCTGAAAGCTGATCATATCGCGCATCCGTTTGTCCTTGATGTATTTATTCATTGTATTTTCGGCATTACCGAGCGTTTTCAGCTTCAATCCTTGATTCAGTATATCTAAGTTGTAGAAATCTCTTTTGTTTCTGAAAGGGCGCTGAAGAAAATGATTTTTTGCGATATTGAATCTACTGTATAGATCACTGATATAACGCAGAAATCCTTCAGAATCCTGTTCACTGACTCCTTCAAATAATTCTATAAGCTGTACAAGATCGTTGGATACTTCGAGCTTTTCTGTACCATTATTGAAGTAGCCGCTATACATAGGATTCAGTTTCTGCATTGGAATATAATCGTCAGCATCACGTCCCGCAAGTTCAAATATCTCTCTGTATAGTTCAGGCATCATCACAATGGTCGGCCCGAGATCAAAGGAATATCCCTCTCGAGTAATACGATGCATTTTTCCTCCCGGCAATGCTTCTTTCTCAAATATCTCTACTTGGTACCCTTCATTTTGAAGACGGATGGCACTTGCAAGACCTGCAACACCAGCACCTATCACAATCACTTTTTTCATTGTCATTCTCCTCACTTTAAACCTCGCTGCTGCTGCCAGGATATTAATTCCGGAGTCAGTACGATAGATTTTTTCTTAATTTCTGTTAATGACCGTGCGCCAAGCATGAGTGCAATCATCTTGAGGTGTTCTTTGAAAGTATTGATATAATCAATGGCTCCTGCTGTTCCCTGCTCTTCAATTAACAGCAGCATCGTGCGTGACATTCCCACTGCTTTTGCACCAAGTGCATAACACTTCATAGCGTCGAGAGGATGTCGTATACCCCCGCTTGCCAGTATATCGAGCTCCGGATAGGCACTTGATTCCAGCAATGACTCTACTGTCGTCTGTCCCCAGCCCTTTAAATAGGTCATGTCTCTCAAATCACGACGTTCATTCTCAATATGTATAAAGTTGGTTCCTCCGCGACCACTGATATCAACGATTTTCACGCCTATAGCAGCTAATTCACTGAATGTTTCTGTGCTTAATCCGAAACCTACTTCTTTAATAATGACAGGAACCGGTGACCGCCTGACAATAGCTTCTATGTTGCTCAACCATGCTGAAAACTGTCTATTTCCTTCCGGCATGACGAGTTCCTGCGGGGCATTGACATGAATTTGCAGAGCATCTGCTGTTATCATCTCTACTGCACGTAATGCCAGGTCAACAGTGACGTCAGCACCAACATTCGCAAAGATCATGCCATCAGGATTCTGCTTCCTGGCTACGGAATAGGACTTGGCAGCACCGGGCTCCATTAACGCCGCATGCATCGAGCCGACAGCCATAGCTACTTGTGTTTCACGTGCAACGATGGCCAACTGCTCATTAATCATCGCAGCACGTTCACTTCCACCAGTCATGGCATTAATATAAATCGGAGTTTGAAATGTCAGCGGTCCAACAGTTGTCGAAAGATTCACATCTTCTAAATCAATAGTCGGTATCGACTGATGGACAAAACGGACGTCATCAAATGATGACATCTCAACTGCCGGATGACTCACCGCTAATTCTATATGTTCATTTTTACGCTGCGCTCTCTTATTTTCTTTGTCATTCATAGTGAATCATCCTCGCTTCCAAAAGGAATCATACGCCTGTTTCTTTTCGTTTCAATCGCTTCTATTCTTGGTCTATTATATCTCTGGGCAATAATAAAAGGGAAATTGCTGACGATTCCAAACAAGATATTCAGCACCGCCGCCCATCTCGGATTCCATAACAAAAACAACATACCGTAAAACATCGTCATCCAGTGCGTCAGTTCTGCCCGTCTCATTTCTATTAAAAAGGTGGCTAATGTGGCATCGTTATAAGATGGTATTGTCTTTTTGTTATAGCCGCTTCTAATGATCATACTGCCGTCAGGTAACCGATTTTTCCATTTCTTTACCCTAAAAAATTGGTTCCATACTTCCCCTTGACGTTCCCATGAAAAAACTTTGAATAGTTTGCTTGAACGTCTGAAAAAAGAGCGGGGAATTCTACTCATTATTAAAGAATTGCCTATATTGACAGCCGTCCAGGCCAGTGTATTTACTGCTATTAATTTTCTCCACATCATTCTCACATCCTTCGCCTTATGAGCCTTTCGCTCACCCTTCCCTCGTTCAGATGTTAAACTGAAGAAAACATTAACTATTGGGAGGTATATGATGAGCGGTAATCATTGGAACTTTGATAATTCCTATACAGCACTTCCTAGTGAACTTCATACCCTTACTCAACTTCAACCAGTCAAAAAGCCTGAATTTGTTGTAAAAAATACACAACTTGCATATGAACTCGATGTCGATCCGTCGATTTTTAATTCAGTAGATCCATTTGCCGGAAATCGTTTGTTTGATGGCTCACAGCCGTTAGCACAAGCTTACGCAGGGCATCAGTTCGGTCATTTCTCGATATTAGGTGACGGACGAGCCTTGTTGCTCGGGGAACACGTGAGCAACAACAAACGCGTTGATATTCAGTTGAAAGGTTCCGGTAGAACGCCTTATTCCCGCATGGGGGATGGTCGTTCACCTCTTGGGCCGATGCTGCGTGAATATATCATTAGTGAAGCGATGCATGCGTTATCGATTTCTACTACTCGAAGCCTCGCTGTTGTATCGACCGGCGAAAGTGTACAACGAGAATCTTCGTTACCTGGTGGTGTGCTGACACGCGTAGCTGCCAGTCATATCCGCATCGGAACTTTTGAATATGCCGTCCGGCTGGAAGACAGCGAGATTATTCGAGCGCTGGCAGATTACACGATCAATCGACATTATCCAGAGCTCGACCACGAAGAGAACAAATACCTCGCACTGCTCGATAAAGTCATCGACCAGCAGGCAGCTTTAATCGCTAAATGGCAGGCAGTCGGCTTTATTCATGGCGTGATGAATACAGACAATATGGCTATCAGCGGAGAAACCATTGATTACGGGCCATGTGCTTTCATGGATACATTTTATTCTGGCACCGTCTTCAGCTCAATCGATGTCCAGGGCCGTTATCAATATCAAAATCAGCCGGGCGTCGGCTTATGGAATTTATCACGCTTTGCTGAAACATTGATCACTTTGATTGATTCCAATGAAGCAGCAGCTATCGAACTTGCTGAACAATCATTGAAACAGTATGAAACGCTTTATACGACTTACTATTTAAATGAAATGGGAAAAAAGCTCGGTCTTCATCAGCTGGCAGAAGGCGACGAAGAAATAATCATCGGGCTGCTGGATATGATGGAAGCACATGAATTAGATTACACGACTACTTTCCGGACGCTGAGTAATAATAAGATTGAAGATATTACGATCCGTAACAACGCTGACTTTACAGACTGGTACCAACGCTGGCAGCAGCGTATCCGTTCTCAAGAACAACCTTATCAGCTGATGAAGTCTGTCAATCCAGTCGCTATCCCAAGGAATCATCTTGTCGAAGAAGCTTTGAAACAGGCAGTTGAACATGATGATTACACTCCATTCCACCAGCTTATAGCAGCCGTCACAGCCCCTTATGAAGAGACTCATGCAGACAAATATTCAAAGGGTCCGGGGCTATCTCAACAAGTTTTCCAGACATTTTGCGGGACATAATTGAATGCAGCCGTGATTTAATGGACGTCGAAACGGGTATGGAATCAATATAAGCTGCTATTCATCCGAGTTAAATTGACAAAATTCAAGGAGTGGAGAACATATGGTACAAATTAAACGTGGTGAAGACAAGTTCTACATTGGAGACAAAGAAAACGCACCTAAAGGAATTATGACATTTCTGATTCAGGATAATGACACAGTTGTCATCGACCATACTGAAGTTGATGGCGACTTAAAAGGTCAAGGCGTCGGAAAAGAACTCGTAGCTGCCGGTGTAAAAGAAGCACGTGAGAAAAATTTAAAGATTATTCCTGAATGTCCTTATGCAAAGAAAGTATTAGAAGAAAATTCAGATTATAAAGACTTAATTATAGCAGAATAACAATGAGCTGGCCTGAGGGTCAGCTTTTTACATTGGAAAAGAAAGCGTTTTCTCTTGAACTTCGACTGATTCCTTATACAATTAAATAAAGGAGATGACAAGATGACAGAGATGACGAGAGATTATTTAAAACAGCTCGATTCAAAAGACACGCTCGCTAAGTTCAGAGATGAATTTTATTTGACAGATGATGTCATTTATTTTAACGGAAACTCACTTGGTTTAATGAGCAGGCGTGCGGAGTCTTCACTTTATGAAGTGATGGAGACGTGGAAACAGTACGGTATAGACGGCTGGATGAAAGGAAAACGGCCGTGGTTTTACTTTAATGACGAGCTGGCTGAACTGATGACACCGCTTGTTGGTGCTGCACCTGAAGAAGTATGTGTGACCGGCTCAACGACAACGAATATTCATCAGATGATTTCAACGCTTTATCAGCCGACAGAAGATCGCTACAAAATTTTAGCCGACGAGTTGAATTTTCCTTCTGATATTTATGCGTTGAAATCCCAGCTGCGGTTGAAAGGGTTTGATGACACTGCTTTAGTTCAAGTCCAGTCAAAAGACGGTCAGACACTGATGACAGAAGATATTGTGGCTCAGATGACAGATGATGTCACTCTTATCCTGCTGCCGGGCGTGCTCTACCGGAGCGGTCAGATACTTGATATGAAACAGCTGACTACTGAAGCACATAAGCGAGGTATTATGATCGGTTTTGACTTATGCCATTCAATCGGTTCTGTTCCTCATGAACTCAGTAAATGGGACGTCGATTTCGCGGTCTGGTGTACTTATAAACATTTAAACGGCGGTCCTGGCAGCGTCGGCGGTTTATATTTAAACAATAAGCATCACGACCATGCGCCGGGTCTTGCCGGGTGGTTCGGTTCTGATAAGAACAAACAGTTCGATATGGCGCATGATTTCGAGAAAGCAATTGACGCCAGCGCCTATCAGATTGGCACGCCTCATATGCTGAGTGCTGCACCATTGATCGGTGCGCTTGAAATGATGAATGAAGCAGGAATTGATGCCGTGCGTTCTAAGTCTTTGCTTATGACTGACTTATTGCTTGAGCTTGTGACTGAACATTTAGTGCCGTTCGGCTTTGTTATTACTACACCACTTGATCATGATAAGCGCGGCGGCCATCTTTATATCGAGCATGAGGAAGCAGCACGTATTACAAAAGCGATGAAAGTAGCAGGTGTGATTCCTGATTTCCGTGCACCAAAAGGTATTAGAATGTCCCCAGTTGCTTTATATAATACTTTTACTGAACTGTACGATGCAGTGATGATCATCAAGACCATTATGGCTGAGGAGAAATATAAGGAATTCGAAAATGAAAGAGAGGTCGTCGCATAATGAGCTGGATTGATATCTCGCAGCCGCTGACGAATAATATTGCCCACTGGCCGGAAGATCAGCCCTTTATTTATGAGACAACAGTGACAAAGGAAAATTCCGGTTCTGTGAACATCGGCCGCATGACAACGAGTACTCATATCGGAACACACGTCGATGCACCGTTTCATTATGATACAGCCGGCCGACGGATTCTTGACTTAGACATCAACCGTTATATCGGCGACTGTACCGTAATTGATTTAAGTGGCTATGATGCCATTTCAGCAGCAGCACTTCAATCACAGCTGACTGAACGAGTTGAACGTGTATTGATCAAAACATCACTTCCTAACAATCCGGAACATTTCCCGGAAAATGTTCCTGGGGTCACTAAGGACGGGGCTGAATATTTGAATTCGCTCGGTGTTAAACTCATCGGTGTTGATACACCTTCAGTCGATGACATTTCAAGTAAAGCTTTAGAAGGTCATCACGCGCTTTATGAACATGATATATATATTCTTGAGAATGTTATGCTGGACAATGTCACGCCCGGCAACTATGAATTGATCGCCCTGCCTCTTGCTTTAAAAGACGCTGACGGCAGCCCTGTTCGTGCAGTCATCCGACCAAAAGGAGCGGTGTCATGACTAAGCATCAAGCATTTGAAGATGAGCAGAACATTCATACAGATTTCAGGAAGGACATGACATACAGCAGTTATCTCGGTCTCGAGACATTGCTTGCCAGTCATCATCCACTCAGCGGTCATCATGATGAAATGCTGTTCATCACTGTCCATCACGTCAGCGAAATATGGATGAAGCAGTTGATTCATGAACTGAAAGCTGCCGTCCATAACGTTCAGCACGATCAGTTCGGCGAAGCATTCAAGAAACTTGCGCGTGTNNTCACAAATTCAGCAGCAGATCAAAAATGTATGGGATGTGCTCTCTACATTGACGCCAAGCGAATATTTAGAGTTCCGTGATAAGCTGGGCCATTCTTCAGGCTTCCAGTCCTATCAGAATCGGGTGATTGAATTTTATCTCGGCTATAAGACAGATTATATACTGAAGATTTATTCACATGAGCCGGAAATTCATGCGCAGCTGCTTGAAGCCTACAGCACACCGAGCCTTTATGATGCGGCGATTCATGCCCTGCATCGTGCTGGACTTAATATTGATGCTGATGTCCTTGAGAGAAAGCCTTGCATTACTTACACAGCGAATGACAGCGTGAAAGAAGCTTGGAAAGAAGTCTATAGAAACAGCGAAAAATACTGGCAGTTGTATGAACTTGCCGAAGAACTTGTCGATATAGAAGATCTATTTCAGCAGTGGCGGTTCAGACATATGAAAACAGTAGAACGCATCATTGGATTTAAAGTCGGTACTGGTGGTTCGCAAGGAGTCAATTATTTGAAGAAAGTGCTCGACCAGTACTTCTTCCCTGAATTGTGGCAGCTGCGAACTGAACTGTAATGAAACATCTTATCTCATTAAAAAAGCGGCCTTCAAATGTGGTTTGAAGGCCGTTTCTCGTTAATTTCCACGTTAAATCTTTTTCTATTCAGCCGTGCTGTTCGTTTTAGAGATTTTAATCGCTATTGTATAACCATCCAGTTCCAGCTTCAGTTCTTTATCGTTACTTATATGCTGTGCTGCAATAGCCTCTCCTGCTTTTTGACATGGTTCTCTCTCCACCTGGTTGAGGCGGTAGAAGTCCATCTTACGCTCACTCTTTTCGACTTCTTCTAGTTCTCGCTCGAGACGGTTTCTGTCTGCTGTCTTTATCATGGAACTACTATAATTGACTGGTTTATAGTTTTCCACTAGTTCTAAATCTGCTAAAATATCTGCTCTTGTTCTCATCTTTTGCCCCCTGGTTATTTTAGTCACAAAAAAATAGCTCATCTTAAAATCAAGAAGAGCTATTAGAGAATCTTCTTATCTTTCAAGATATACTTGTTGGAATTAGCACAGTGCATAAGCCTGCTGCTGAGGTTTCATAGGGCCAAGTCCCTCCACCTGCTCTGAATAAGATACGAGCTATTAATTTGTAAAGTGATTATATCATACTACCTTCTATTTGTGTAGTATTAGAATGTTTTACCTAATGCTTCACCGCGTTTAATACCGTCAGCTTTGATTTCTTCTGCTTTTTCAGGGTTTGCATTATGGCCTTCAATAATCAGTTCTTCATATGACGGCACACCTGTAAAGTTCATGATTTGTTTCAAGTAACGGTTGCCAAGTTCAAGTTCAGCTGCTGGTCCTTCTGAATAGTAACCACCGCGTGCTTGAATGTGAAGTGCTTTTTTGTCAGTTAATAAGCCGACTGCGCCTTCAGCTGTATATTTGAATGCTTTACCTGCAACTGCGACTGCATCGATATATGCTTTCATTACTGCCGGGAAAGAGAAGTTCCAGAATGGTGTCACAAAAACATATTTGTCAGCAGCAGCAAACTGATCGCTTAATTCATTTAAACGATTAACTTTTTGTTGTTCTGTCTCAGATAATTTTGCGAACTCTTCACCAGACTGTAATTTACCCCAGCCGGAGAAAACGTCGCTGTCGATTAACGGGATGAATGTATTGTATAAGTCGATGTGAACGACGTCATGATCTGGATTAGCTGCTTTGTAGCTGTCAATGAATGATTGACCAGCTGCCATAGAGAATGAAGCCGCTGCATCGTTTGGATGTGCTGTAATGTATAAAACTTGAGTCATAATATTAGCCGACTTTATATATTTATTATATTTGATATAATTATTATATTAATATTTCTAATGATTGCAGCCCTTTAAACTTAATTTTAATCGAAAGTGTAAAACATTACTTGATAGACTCTTATGGTTTTCAATCATTTGACATCAATTTACATCATCATTAAAGTAAATACGAATGTATCACTGTACATCAATGAACAACAATCGGAGGAATGACAATGGCTCGTGGAAGCGCAGCAAAAGAAAAATCGACAGCAAAATTCTCAGATTTCTATCAGCTGTTGAAACGTTCAGGAATTAAACGGAAGCTATTTATATTAGGAATTGCAATGACCTTGATAGGAACAGTTGGTTCGTTGATTGTACCCATGTTGACGCAGCGTTTTATCGACGGATTTGATACAGACTCTGTTACGACAGGTTTAATCCTATTAATTGTCTTTATATTTTTACTAAGTGCCATATTCAACGGAGTGTCTAACTATGTACTGGCTAATGTGGGACAAAGTATTATCAGAGGATTACGCGAAATTATTTGGGATAAGTTTTTAAAGTTGCCGGTCAGCTATTTTGATACTACAAAAAGCGGTGTGTCTGTCAGTCGTATCGTTAATGATACTTCTGTTCTAAAAGATTTAATCACTCGCCACTTTCCATCTGTCATTAGTGGGATGCTGACCATTGTCGGTTCGGTTATCATATTGTTCATCCTTGACTGGAAGATGTCTCTGCTAATGTTCATTGCCGTACCTCTTGCAGTCGCTGTAATCATTCCGCTTGGCCGGCGAATGACTAAAGTCTCACGGGCACTGCAAAACGAAACTGCAAGTTTCTCCGGCAACTTACAGGAGACATTAAGTGAAGTGCGACTGATGAAATCGTTCAACGGTGAAGATTACGAGCGCTCGAAAGCTCGTCAAGGAATTCAAAATCTCTACCGTTTTGGTATGCAGGAAGCTAAAATCAATGCTTATTTATCTCCTCTCATGTCCACTGTCATGATGCTGATGATCCTGCTCATCATTGGTTATGGCGGTGTACGTGTCGCAGACGGGACATTGACAATTGGTAAGCTTGTAGCTTTTCTGCTTTATTTGTTTCAGATTATTATGCCGATGACAACATTCGGTCTATTCTTCAATGAATACAACAAAGCACTAGGTGCAACAGAACGTATTGCCGATATTTTAAAGTATGAAGAAGAACCGAATACCGGCACTTATCACGATCCGCTTGAATTCAGTGCTCTGCATTTTGAACATGTGTATTTCAGCTATAACGATGGTACACCTGTGCTTACTGATATTACACTCGATGCCGACCGTAACCAGACCATTGCTTTTGTCGGTCCGAGCGGCAGCGGTAAATCCACGCTATTCTCTTTAATCGAACGCTATTACGAAGTAAACAGCGGCGCGATTGAAATTGACGGCGTGAATATTAAAGATATTCCTATGCACGTGCTGCGTGATAATATCGGCTATGTCGCCCAGGAAAGTGCCATTATATCCGGTACGATTCGCGACAATATTTTATATGGCTCACGTCCTGGCGAATACAACGAAGCGGATATTACTCAAGCTATTGAACAATCCTACGCCAAAGAATTTATCGATGAACTAGAAGACGGACTGGAGACAGAGGTCGGTGAGCGAGGCATTAAATTGTCCGGCGGCCAGAAGCAGCGGATCAGCATCGCAAGAGCGTTCCTGCGAAATCCTAAACTATTAATGCTCGATGAAGCAACAGCAAGCCTCGACGCTCGAAGCGAAAAATACGTACAGGATGCTTTAAGTGAATTAATGCAGGGCAGAACAGTGCTCGTCATCGCGCATCGCTTGTCTACTATCATTAATTCAGACAAAATTTATTTTATCGACAATGGTCACTTGACAGGAAGCGGTACTCATCAGGACCTAATATCAACACACGCGATGTATCGTACATTCACAGAGCAGCAGTTTGGTCATCAATGAATAGATTCATAGTTTTAATCGCGTCACAACAAAACGGAAATCCTTGATGGATTTCCGTTTTGTTGTCTCCAGAATGTATCGCAGTCTTTCTTATCTTCGATATTAAAGTCAATGATCTTCTTCAGCAGCTCGTTATCCACCGACTGTGAGAATTTGATACGAAATAATCCTTTTGTCCGGCTATATCCTGCTTGCTGAATAGCCTCTTCAAATTGCGCTATTCCCTTATGTTCAGGAGCAATGGAAATATGCTGATTACTGTCTTCAATCGTTTGAACAAATTCATCAACATCGTTAATTATCATCTCTCCTCCCAGTTATCCATTAATTATAATCGATTCAGCATCGTTTAAGTACGTTGTTTTAACTGTTTAACCACGATGATGAGTGTGGTCACTGCAAGTGCTATGAGTGAAATAATGAGGACAGTTGTCAATAATTGATAGTTACCATCAGTCTCAATGATGATGGCACTGTATGCCCAGATGAAGATGAGCGGATAAACAAAATCGTGGTATTTAAAAGCAATGTATACGGCAAGTGCGAGAGCTACTACCAGCATCATATTGCCCCAGCTCAGTTCAGACAAGCCAAGAACAGAAGTTACACCCATTGATTTTACCCAAGTAAAAATATTAACGATAGTTGCAACAGTGACCCAGCCAAAATAACTACTGAAGACGAATCGATCAAATCCATTATATTGATGATTCGAAACTTTTCGGTACATCACAATAAGTGTCACCAAGAGTGCCGCAATGACAATCACTGATAAGCCTTTGAAACCGTTTGAAAACACATAAATCCATAGTCCATTAATGATGAAATTGAGTGCCGGCCAGAACGTTAAATGGTGCTGTGAGCCTGCTGTGCTTTTGACCATGAATAATTTAATAATCCATATGCCGAGAAGTAAGTAAATCAAACCCCAGATTGAAAAGGCATATCCTGCCGGCTGAATGAGTGTCTTTGACTCGTCTGCAACGTTACCGACGTTCATTGAAGACAAATAATTGACTGCAAGCATCGCTAAATAAAGGATTAAATAGATGGCTGCCCATCTTCTAGTCTCTCTCATGCTGTTCCCTCGTGTTCAAGCTTTTTAATATAGTCGTTCAGTTTCTCTTTATCTTCTCCAGTGATTTCTGGAAATTTCGGATCAATGTCTTTCAACAGTTCAATCATGATTTGTGAGACAATACTTCGACTATGCCACTCGTCATCTGCCGGTATAATGTACCACGGGCTGTATTCAGTCGATGTTTCCTGCAGCATCTCTTCAAATATTTGCTGATAAGTATCCCAGTGCTCCCGTTCTTTAACATCGTTGAATGAAAATTCCCAGTTTTTATTAGGATTTTTCATTCTTTCAAGTAAACGTTCACGCTGTTTGTCGCGCGACATATTGAAAAAGAATTTTATGACATAAAAACCATTCTCGTGTAAATATCGCTCGTAATCGTTAATCTGTCTGTACCTTAACTTCCACACCTCTTCTTTGCCAATGTGTTTCGGCACCTCTACATCTTTCACTAAATCATGAACACGTGTGACAATGACTTCCTCATAATACGAACGGTTCAGTATAGCAATCTCTCCTCGTGCCGGCAGTCCATCGTGTAGACGCCACATATAATCATGTTTGCTCTCTTCTTCTGATGGTTTTTTGAAAGAGGTTGTCTTTAAGCCTTGTGCATTCAAATTGGAAAAGATATAGCTGATTGTCTCATCTTTACCTGCAGCATCCAGTGCCTGAAGCACGACAAGAATGCCGTTTTTCTCTTCAGCATGCAGTTTTAGATGAAGATCTTTCAGTTCTGTAACAAGCCCTGGAATCACTTCATCTCTAATAGTATTGTTATGCTGCTGTTTCCCTTCACTCGGCGGATAATCGGCGAGCTTTATCGCTTTGCCGGCTGGTACTTGATAAGAATTCAACGTCATTTGTAAAACCTCCCTGTATTTATCCGTATTATTCCTTAATCGACCACCCTTAAACATAGATACCCTCACCAAGTGTGTCAGTTCCGTGAGGGTAGATTATATATCAATGGTATAAAGTGCATCCGCTATTTCTCTTTGAATATGATTTGAGCGCCACTGTCTCGTGTAGCCGAGACAGGAGCAAATGTAAGTAATTCCTTGTTCTACAGCCGTTTTTCTGAAATGGACATGTCCCATAATACTGTAGCGGACCGGATAGTTTTTGCATAGATCATTGAAATCAGATGTCCCGATATAAGCATTGTAAAAGTCGAAAATTCGATGCGGAAGCGGAACAGTGAATTTTTTGTGTGTCACGATATGGGTCATTAAAATAATCTGACGGTCTCCAATATGTTCGAAATCCCGTTGGACTGCTTCAGCAAATGCTTTTGATACTGATTGATCGTCTAACTGCCAGTCCATATAGTGCTTATCCTGCCACGTGCTCCCTTTGAATTTGCCTGACGCCAGCTTCTGCTGATCAAATCTAGCATCTGCATAGCTGTAATCATACCAGNNCATCTGCATAGCTGTAATCATCCCAGCCGATATGACCGACAACAGCCCAAGAATCGTTGATAATGTACGGCCGTTCAATCAGACATTCAGGTTGACTCTTAAAATAATCATGGACTTCAATAGTACTGACATCATTGTTTGTCTGCCAGTAATCATGATTGCCTGGAACGAACAGCACTTCCATATCCAGTTTTTCTTTCAATGCCTTAATGAAATGATATGACAGCCTGCAGTCATTCGAGATATCTCCTGCCACGAGCAGTAACTTCACTTTGCGTCGTCTGACTTCTTGTGATAGCACAATGACGTAATCGTCAAAGGTTCGTTTCGTATCACGATCGATATGGAGATCAGAAATAATACCTATTCTCATGTTAAACCCTCTTTTTTAAATCAAAGTTCAAACTTATTTTTATCGACTTCTTTAATGACTCGGAAATGAAGGATGAATGCAATAAGTGCCATGACGAATAACGATAAAATAGCCATTCTGCTCGCCAGCGGTCCATAGTCACTGAATACCCATGTAATTGTGCCATAGATGAAGGGGCCAAGCACAGCCGACAACCGGCCGCTCATTGAAAATAATCCGAAGAACTGCCCTTCATGTCCTTCAGGTGATAGTTCAATAATCAATGTTCTTGAGATGACCCATATTGAACCCATCGCAATGCCGAACAGTATCGCGCACACATAGAACCATTCTTTAGCGNNAAGATCATTGCCACCCATTGCAGTGCCTTGACAGATCCGATTCTTTTAGTAATGCAACCGAAGATGAACGCACCGAGCACACTGAATACTGTAGCTATCATAAAGATACCGATAAATGCACTGCTTGAGAAGCCGACAACAGTGGTAGCATAGGGCTGCATCATACTAATAGCAGTAGCCAGTGCATCATTCAAGAAGAAATAGACCACTAAAAATAAATAAATAGCAGGTTCATTTCTGGCTAATTTAAATGTCTCTATCACTTCTTTGTAGCCGGTCATCAATGAAGAAGTACTGTTATTGACTGCTGTCTTTGATACACCGTCTCTTCCGTAGATAAATATCGGGATACTGAAGAATAGAAACATCAATGCCGTAGGGATAAATGTTTCTCCTGGATGATCCGTACCAACCAGCCACATAATGCTTAATATACCGACAAGTGTACCGAGGTAACCTAGCGCCACACCAAATCCTGAAATAATTGCATGATTTTCCTTCGGTGCCAGCTGACTCATCATCGCATCATAGAATACCAGCCCTGAATTATAACTGAACTTAGCGAGTGTAAATAAAATAATAATCAGTAAAAACGATAACGGAACACCAAATATACTTTGGCTTAATGAAGATTCATATGCCAATCCCATCAACATCGTACAAGTAAAAACAATAAGACTGAATATCATCACCCATTGTTTCTTTTTATTTGTCCGGTCGATATAGACACCGTATATCGGACTCAGAATGATGAGCAGAAGTGCTGCTGCACTTGACGCGTATGCAATCCATGTTGAAGCCAGCTGTTCAGTCACTGGATCATTGCCCAACTGTTCCGTGACAAATTGAGGAAAGAATAACGTAATGATATTGGCACTGAATATTGTATTGCTGAAATCATATAATGCCCAACTTAGTACAGGAATAGACAACATCAATCTGATATCACGTTTCATGTGAAACTCCTCTTTTCCATAGGAAGTGTCATTCTACTCTCAATTTTGATTATATCGCAACAGCGACTAAACGGTGGTATTCTTTTGACAAGATATAAAATAAACTTTCAGCGTTTGCTGAAAGTTTTATATTTTAATTAAATTTTTTCCAGGTCTTATTGCTCGATACCATTCAAGACACAGCAGGAAAATCAGTATGTAATCGATGATATCGCCTCCGTAATACATGACCTGCGCACCAACTTCCGCTTCAGCTCTCTCTACTCCAGCTGGTGGATAAGGATAGAGTGACTTCGACAACACTTGATGCGCTGCGAGTGCGAGCACCAGCACAACTGCTCTGTATTTGAAGGAATAACGATGCGCTATAGGATCGATATAGAGTATAGCAGCTGTAAACAAATAACCTGCAAGAAAAATATGCAGATGGACAAGCAGTAATATAAGGACTGATTCATGCATCAGCTGATACAGGCTCGTCCGATATAACACCCACAAGCCACCCACCTT
>DJUI01000063.1:0-1561 GCA_002438305.1 Staphylococcaceae bacterium UBA6286
TATACTAATGATGATCTGATTGGTGTAGAAATAGGGGGTGCCCTTAAAAATATTATTGCACTAGCGGCTGGAATTACTGATGGGCTGGGATATGGTGATAATGCGAAAGCGGCTCTAATGACAAGAGGGCTCGCGGAAATCACACGACTCGGTACAAAGATGGGTGCCGATCCTATGACTTTCCTAGGGCTTGCAGGCATCGGTGATTTGATTGTCACGTGTACATCTGTCCATTCTCGAAACTGGAAATGCGGCAACATGCTTGGCAGAGGAATATCGTTAGAGGATGCTTTAACTGAAATGGGCATGGTCGTTGAAGGTGTGCGTACGACGGAAGCGGCTTATGAACTGGCTCGTTCATACAATCNNATTTAATGAATCGCGAAAAAACAAATGAATAGGTGACTGTCATGTTTAATATTTCTAGAATGGATTTAATGTGGGTGTCTTTCTACTCATTAGGTTTAATGTTGTTAGCGATGACACTGATTTATTTAGCAAGGTTCAAGGTCAAGAACAAAGTGCTGTCAACTGTGTTCACCATTAGTGCTTATTTAAGTCTGATTATCAGCGGGTTGTTAATGGTTGTTGTATTAGGTGGTTCCAACCATGCTTAAACGTATAATGCTTCTTATTTTGCCTGTATTGTTATTGTCCGGCTGTCTCTACCCTGAAGAGCAGCGGGTTGAAAATCAAGTGGCACCGTCAGACCAGCTGAACATGGTTCAGACTGCTGTCGATCAGTATCAAAAGGACAATGATGGACTGCTTCCTATTAAAGACCGCGATGACAGTTACGACTTATATGTCAAACATCCGATTGATTTTGAGAAACTGTCACCGAAATATTTGTCTCAACTGCCAGGTTCTTCATTTGAAAAAGGGGGTTATTTCCAATATGTTCTGATGGATGTTGAAGATGATCCGACTGTAAAACTGGTTGATCTTCGTACGTCAGAAGTATTGAAAGATTTAAGAATACGCCTTAATGTTAAAAACAATGAGCTTCCTCTTAAAAAGAAAGTCGGACCGAATGTCTATGAAATCGATTATAAAAAATATGGACTTGATGAATATCCTACTGTCAACAGTCCTTACAGCGGAGAAGCATTACCGGTCTATATCAATGGCGGCAATGACTTCATCATCGATTACAAAGTTGATCTTGGTAAAAAAATAAAGGAAGACCATTTAAAACTGAAACAGGGATCAGACATCCGCCATATCCTTTACGATGATTCGGCAATATTGCCTGCCTATAGCGTGCCCTATACAGTGGACGATAAAAACGAACCTATTTTTAAATCGCATGCAATAACTAATTAAAATTACGATTAAACTGACAATAAACGTTGCAGTGTCAACGTTTGTTATGTTAAAGTCATAACATAATGATAAACATTTATCATTACATAACCTTTGGGGAGGTGAATTGACGTGAATAAAACAGATTTAATCAATGCAGTTTCTGAAAATGCTAATTTAACTAAAAAAGAAGCGGGCTTAGCTGTAGATGCTGTTTTTGAATCAATTCAAAAATCATTAGCTAATGGTGAGAAGG
>DJUI01000063.1:1623-7047 GCA_002438305.1 Staphylococcaceae bacterium UBA6286
AAGCTTTGAAAGACGCAGTTAAATAATTGTGACTTTTAAAAAAGCCCGTTTACGGGCTTTTTTATTTTGAGTTTTTTTGTTTAACTATCTTATATTTAAGTTATAATATACAAGTAATGACTGGAGGAATAACGATGGATTTCATTGCACAATACAAACATGATAATCAATTGCTGGAACAGCGGTACTCATCATATACGTGCCCTGAAATCAATCCTTACATAGCAGCAATCGTTGAACGACTGGAAATCAGCAGTAATGTCAAAAAGGCAGTGATAGCGATTGATTCCAGTATGCGTTTTGCAGATCTAATCACCCATGACAATAAAGCGACCGCTTTACTGACGACCGATCTATTAAGTGCATTGTTTTACCGCTATATGGCTGAGCAGTTCAATCCTGAGCAATTTAAGCGATTAACTCAGACAGTAAAAGATCAGAATGTCTGGAAGTCACAGTACAAGGAAAGCGGCGATATAAATTTGATTGAAAAAATCGAAACCGCTTTTGTTGCCCCGTTCACCACATTGAGTCATGATGAGATTAATTCATTGCTGAATGAATCAACATATAATAAAAATAAAAGTAGGTGCAATATTGAGTAGACAGGAAATGCCGAAAACACAGGAAGAAAAGACAGAACTCGTTCACGGAGTGTTTGAGAATATCTCTACACGATATGATCGCTTGAATGATATCATCAGTTTTAATCAACACAAAAGCTGGCGTAAAAAAGTAATGAAACGCATGCAGGTAAAACGAGGTGCTAAAGCACTGGATGTCTGCTGCGGAACAGGAGACTGGACACTTCAATTATCTAAAGCAGTCGGTGACAAAGGTCATGTTACAGGACTTGACTTCAGTGCCAATATGCTGAAAGTTGCTGAAGAAAAATGTGCATCGATCAACAACATCGATTTAGTACAAGGCAATGCGATGGAACTTCCGTTTGACGATCATCAGTTTGACTATGTGACGATTGGATTTGGTCTCAGAAATGTACCTGATTATCTGCAGGCACTGAAAGAAATGTACCGTGTCGTCAAGCCCGGCGGTATGGTTGTCTGTCTTGAAACAAGCCAGCCGACGATGCCGTTATTCAAGCAGGGTTATCAAGTTTATTTCAAATTCATTATGCCGCTATTCGGTAAAGTTTTTGCTAAGTCTGAAAATGAATACAACTGGCTGCAGCAGTCGGCTTTCGAATTCCCCGGCAAGTTCGAACTGGCAAAATTATTCGCTGAATCAGGATTCGTCAATATTGAGTTCAAAGGATTTACTGGTGGCGTGAGCGCTATGCATATCGGTTACAAACCACATTAAGGATGGTCACTATGAACGAAAGCATCAAAGAAGTTGAATCTTTATTAAATGATGTCATCAATGATGACTATTCATTATTGAATGAGGCAGGGAAACATATACTGACATCAGGCGGTAAAAGAATTCGCCCTTATTTTGTACTGCTGTCAGGTACGTTTGGGAGTACTAATGACCAAACGCTGATAAAAACAGCGACTGCGCTTGAGATCATACATATGGCAAGCCTTGTCCACGACGATTATATCGATAACAGTGCTAAGCGCCGGGGCGTGAATGCTGTTCATGAGGAATGGGATGCGCCTGTTGCGATTCAGACAGGGCATTATTTTCTGGCGGCTGCATTGAATTTAATCGCTGATATTGACAATGAACGCTATCACCAGTATTTTGCTGATGTCATTCTCGAAGTGAGCTATGGTGAATTCGCTCAGCTGGAAGACCAGTATCAAACTAACGTCACTTTCAGAAAATACTTGCGGCGAATCAACAGAAAGACGGCTATCCTACTTGAAGCAAGCTGTAAACTTGGTGGCATGAGTACCGGGGCTTCTGACAAACATATCTATCATTTAGGTAGATTCGGCCATTTTGTTGGAATGAGTTTTCAAATTATCGATGATGTGCTCGATTACACCAGCACAGAAGAGCAGCTTGGGAAACCCGTTGGCAGTGATATTAGAAATGGGCATGTGACCCTTCCACTGATGGTTGCTCTCAGTCATGATGCCCATTTAAAACAACTGATGACAGAGCTTCATCCCGATCAGACAGACCAGTATTTTGATCAGGTCATCCAGTCTGTCCGTCAGTACGGCATCAAAGAATCACTCGAAATCAGTGCCACTTATTCTCGTAAGGCTCATGAACATTTACTGCAGCTTCCAGAGACACCTGCCCGTGCAAAAATGATGAAACTTCTGACTAGGTTGACACAGCGGACTCATTAGACGTTGTAAGAAATCGTTTTCAATGGTAAACTATTTTTGGATTTATATTAAACAAAGGTAGGGATAATGATGGAAAGAACTTTTTTAATGATCAAACCCGACGGTGTCGGCCGCAATTTAATCGGTGAAATCGTCAAACGTATTGAAAATAAAGGCCTTAAAATTGTAGGCGCTAAACTGATGACAGTATCAGAAGAATTAGCTGAAACACATTATGGTGAACATAGTGAACGACCATTCTTCGGAGAACTCGTTGACTTCATTACTTCGGGGCCAGTCTTTGCGATGGTACTTGAAGGAGATAATGTTGTTCAAGTGGGCCGTACATTAGTAGGTGTTACGAATCCTTCTGAGTCGCTGCCAGGCACAATTCGCGGTGACTTCGGTCTGACAGTAGGAAAAAATATCATTCATGGTTCTGATTCAGTGGAATCTGCCAATAAAGAAATTGCTTTATGGTTCAAAGAAGAAGAGTTAGTAGACTACAATTTAGTCAATGCCACTTGGGTATACTAATTAATATTTAATGTCGTGCTGAGGCACGACTTTTTTATTTTATGGTAAACTATGAGTACTTAAAAGTGTGAGAGGATGAGTAAATGTGAGATTTTTAACAGCGGGCGAATCACATGGCCCACAATTAACCGTCATCATTGAAGGAATTCCAGCTAATCTTCAGCTGACAGCAGAAGAAATTACTGAAGAACTCCTCAAGAGGCAGGGAGGCTATGGTCGCGGCCGACGCATGCAGATTGAAAAGGATACTGTTGAAATCATGTCTGGTGTCAGAAATGGTTATACGCTGGGAAGTCCTATTACACTTGTCGTTACGAATGATGACCATAAACACTGGCTGAAAATTATGGGAACAGNNGGTCATCACAAAACCACGACCTGGCCATGCAGATTTGGTTGGTAGGATGAAATACAACCATCGTGATCTGAGAAATGTTCTTGAACGTTCAAGCGCCCGTGAAACAGCTGCAAGGGTTGCTGTCGGTGCGGTGTCGAAGATATTGCTTAAACAGCTGGGTATTCAGATCATCAGTCGTGTCAAAGAAATTGGCGGCATTAAAGATGACGGACAGTATACTTGGGCCGAAATAGCAGCAGGAAATGATAGCAATGATGTCAGATGCTTGGATGCAGCTGTAGCGGAACAGATGCGGGAACGAATTGATGCCGCAAAAAAAGCGGGTGATTCAATTGGGGGAGAAGTGGAAGTCACTGTGATTAATTGTCCACCTGGACTCGGGAGCTATGTCCATTACGACCGGAAGCTTGACGGCCGCATCGCACAGAGTGTCGTCAGCATCAATGCATTCAAGGGCGNNTCAAGACCCTATTGCCTATGATGAGAGCGAAGGGTATTACCGCTTAAGTAATCATCTCGGTGGATTTGAAGGCGGAATGACTAATGGTATGCCTATTACAGTAAATGCTGTCATGAAACCCATCCCAACGCTGTATAAGCCGCTTCCATCTGTCGATATCGCTACGAAAGAAACCTATCAGGCAAGTATTGAACGGTCAGACAGCTGTGCTGTGCCTGCCGCTTCCATTGTTTGTGAACATGCCGTTGCCTTTGAAATTGCACGTGCAGTGCTCGAAGAGTTCCAGTCTAATCATATGGAACAGCTGATAGCGCAAGTGAATCGCTACCGAGATGAAGTGAGGGAGTTTTAATGGAACTGACGACCACTTATTCTGATCGCAATTATCCGATTGTCATCGGAGATATGGCGTTAGCAAAACTTAGTGAAATCAATCATTACCAGCATTATATATATATTATCGACAAACAAGTGAGTCGTTATCACCACGAAAAAATTAAAAAATTGATTAAAGAGCCGGACCTTGTCTTCGAAGTAGATGGAGGAGAACGTCTGAAGACTATCGAGGAATATTCAGCTGTTATTGAGGCTATCCTTGCATCAGGTGTGTCTCGTCAATCGGTTGTTATTGCTGTTGGCGGTGGAAGCGTAGGAGACTTCGCAGGATTTATTGCAGCGACGTTACTGCGAGGTGTTGATTTTATACAAGTACCGACGACCATTCTTGCCCATGACTCGAGTGTCGGCGGAAAGACCGGAATCAACAGTCATGCAGGAAAGAACTTGATAGGTGCGTTTAAACGCCCGGCTGGTGTTTATTACGATCTGTCATTTTTGACCTCATTATCCTACAACGAAAAATTAAGCGGCTTTGCTGAAGTGATTAAACATGCGATGCTTGAATCCGAAGAGGTGAGACAGCAGCTTGAGCATGACATCCCGACTTCATTCGAACTCAATCAGCTCAATCGGATGGATCATTGGATAATGGCGGGCATTAAGAAGAAGCTCGATATAGTAGTGGCGGATGAATATGAACATGGAATGAGAAGCTATTTAAATTTAGGACATACATTCGGTCATGCAGTAGAGTTTAAGCATAAGATTGCTCATGGTCATGCTGTGATGATCGGGCTTCTCTACATGGAGATACTGTCTGGGAGGCATCCATTGCAGCTGCTGAAGTGGTTTCACGCATTGCACCTCCCTCTACCGCGTTTTGATGATTTTTCCTGTTATTATGATTTGATGAAAAAAGATAAAAAAAATAAAGATGAATATATTCAATTTGTACTGCTTGAAGATAGGCCGTATATGAAAAGCTTCGGTTATCATGAGCTGTTGCTGGCCTTTCAGCAGTTAACGTCATTATTAGGAGGATATGATGACCATTAAATTAACTGGTCCATTACAAGGATCGACTTCTGTTCCGGGCGACAAATCAATCACACACCGCGCGATTATACTGAGTTCTCTAGCGCAAGGGACTTCTGCCATCAGACGGCCGCTGCTCGGTGAAGACTGTCTGTCGACTATTGATGTCTTCAGAAGGCTGGGTGTGGCTATTACAGTAAGCGATGAGCAGGTCACAGTGACGTCTGAAGGATTTAAGAATTTCAAAGAACCCGTCCAAGTGCTGTATACAGGTAATTCGGGTACGACTACCCGCCTGCTTGCAGGAGTCATGAGCGGCATGCCTTTTAGAACGATATTAGCTGGAGATGCATCTATCGGCAGACGTCCGATGGAACGTATCATTGATCCGCTGACGGCTATGGGTGTCAGAATAACAGGCAGCCACAATAACAGCAGAACACCAT
>DJUI01000063.1:7060-10692 GCA_002438305.1 Staphylococcaceae bacterium UBA6286
CGCTCAAGTGAAATCTGCTATTCTATTTGCTGGATTATATGCCAAGCAGCCTGTCATCATTACTGAGCGGGTTAAAACACGAAATCATACAGAAACCATGTTTCCAGTCTATGGGATTGACATCTCAGTAGACGATCATACCATAACTCTGCCGCCTGGGGCTGTCGAACAGCTGAAGGTGGGTGATTTTACTGTGCCGGGTGATATATCGTCTGCCGCCTTTTTAATGGCAGCTGCTCTGATAACACCAGGTAGTGATGTGGTGCTTAACCATGTTGGAATCAATACCACAAGAGATGGAATGATAGACGTCATCAAAAGGATGGGGGGGTATATAGAAGTCACTGACGTCACATCTACCGGTGAACCGACAGCGACCATCAGAGTTCGTTATACTGAACATTTGCTTCCTATTACTATCGAAGGCGATCTAATACCAAGATTGATTGATGAACTGCCGATTATTGCATTATTGATGACACAGGCAGACGGCACGAGTATGATAAAGGATGCAGAAGAACTGAAAGTCAAAGAAACGAACCGAATTGATGCAGTTGTCGAAGAGCTTAGGAAGTTAGGATTTAAGTTGACTGCTACTCATGATGGTATGATAATTGAACCCGGTCGAACGGCTCGACAAGACGTGACGGACAGCCGGGGTGATCATAGAATCGGCATGATGCTTGCAACAGCCAGTCTGTTACTTGATGAACCCGTTACAATTGAAGGATTTGAAAGTATCGCAGTATCGTTTCCCGACTTTATGGAGACAATGAATAAGTTAGGAGCACAATAATGGATGTCTATCAGATTATAGATAAAGTACATTTACAGCACATTGAGTCCATTGATGAAGAGGTAAATGAAGTTTTAACCTCCGATGATCATGAAGGACTGTTTATTCTAGGAGAAACATTGTATCAATATGGTCTAGTGCCTCAAGGAATGAAGATTTTTGATGTCCTCTACCATCAATTTCCTGACGAAATTGAACTATTGGTCTATTATATCGAAGGACTCATCGATGAAAACCAAGTTGACAAGGCACTAGAAGTACTTCATCATGCACCGCCTACAACAGAACGGTACTTACTGGAAGCGGATGTCTACCAGCAGCAAGGAATGGTAGAAGTAGCACTTGATAAGTTGAGGACTGCAGAAGAGATGGCACCGGATGAACTGATCATTACATTCGCACTTGCAGAACTGTTCTATTATGACGGTGAATATTTACAGGCAGCAAGAAGATATGAAACTTTGCTGAATCATGGTGAATCGGTCATTAACCAGGTCAATATCAACAGCCGCCTTGCTGATGCGATGCTGCAGAGCGGTAACTACGAAGAAGCTGAGCAGTACTACAGCAAGCTGGAAGAGAAAGAGATGACGAGTGATGATTTCTTTAAAAAGGCCATCGCTTTAGAAAAGAATGATCATCTGCCGGATGCCATCCAAGTTTTAACAACATTACTGAATAAAGACCCTGACTATATGCAGGCGTATTTACTGCTCGTCAATTTGTATGAAGCAGAGCGATTGTACGATGAAGCCATCATCGTCGGTAAACAAGGACTTGCACTGAATGAATTCTTCAAAGAGCTGCTCGTGGATACAGCGCGTGTAATGCTGCATGTAAAAAATCAGGAAGCTGAACCATATTTAATTCAAGCACTCACTATCGATCCCTCTTATACGGAGGCTGCGCTTCTTTTATCTGACTACTACAAAGAGAACGAGATGTTCGAAGAATCCGTAAGACTGTTTTCATTGATTGATGAGGATGATGTCGACCCTATCGTCAAATGGAATCTTGCTTATAGTTATCAGCAGCTTGAACGCGATACAGAAGCCAGACATTTTTATGAACAGGCTTACAGTGATTTGAATGAAAATATTGATTTTCTTCATGACTACTACAATTACCTGCTGGAAATCGGCCGGGACGCATCTCCTATCAGTGAGCAGCTTGTTAAATTAGACCCAGGTTTTGATCCTTATGACAGATAATTCTATGCTCAACGTCGTTGAACGGCGTCGAGGACTTCTGAAGTATGCACTCTATCATTACTTGATTGATCAGAAAGAAACCGTATGGGTGCTTAACTTTCTTAAGGATCACAGAGTGCTTGAGCACTTTGTATTTGTCAGTCCTGCAGGCGAACTGTCAGAAGGACTGACATTGACGCATTCACATCAGCTGTTGTTTCATTACAAAGGTAGAATTATTACAGAGGCCGATGTTATTTTTCATCTGTTAAATGAAATTGAAGGAGAGTTCTATTTTTATTTTGCTTTCCATGAACCTAAATTCAATGAATTGCAGTATTATGAACGATTGGTTGCGCTGATCGATAGACGACAGATGCCGGACAGCTTTGCGTATTTAAACCCATTAGAACGGCAGCGGCTGGCTGAGATAATCAGCGAAAAAGTAGATATGTCACTGTTACTTCATGATAAAGATGATTTTGACTATTTCAGTACTATTATTAAAAAACTAAAGGACTGACACGATGTTATTTAATTACAGAGATCTAAAAGAAATCAAACATCAGCTGGAATACATCGACACAGCGATTATTCCAGTTATCGATGTGGACTATAGAGGTCAGTTGATGACGATAGTCGACCAGTACGAAATCATTCAATTGATGACGATGCAGGTTGAAAATCAATTCAAAGGTCGCGTGCTGCTGATTCCACCGGTACAAGTGCAGGAAGATTATACATTGGCAACGGTCATCGCTGAACAGTTGAAAAGCTACGGCTTGAAAAATATTATGTTTGTTACAGCAATGTCCAGTAAACTGCAGACTACTGAACATCATTTTAAAGTTAATATATTCCCGCTGGAAACGATGAACGATGAATTCAAGGAAGACATGATAGATAATCAAGTGAAAGATCTGATGCGTGAAATTATTAAGATGTGGAATAAGTAACGTTATTTAATCGACTTATTTCCGGCATTATATTGACCATCATTAGTTATTAGGCTAAAATTGATATGTCCTAGTATATTTTTAAGAAAAAGAAGCGTTAGAGGGGGGAAATCTAAATGAGCCAACGTGTCACAAGACGCCAATTTTTAAACTATTCCCTGATGGGAGTTGGGTCATTTATGGCAGCAGGTATCGTTTTGCCGATGGGTCGATTTGCATTGGATCCAGTCTTCAAATCAGGTTCTGCAGGCGGTATGATAACAACAAGCGTCAAAATATCAGAACTTAAAGAAGAACCTACTAAAGTAGATTTTAAGTTCGAACAAAAAGACGCATGGTATACAAGCGAAGTGACTGCGTTTGCATGGGTTTNNAGTCGCACTTTCACCGACATGTAAGCACTTGGGCTGTACAGTCAACTGGAACGGTGACAAAGAGAATCCGAATCAATTCTTCTGCCCATGTCATAATGGTCGTTACGAGAAGAATGGCAAAAACATTCCTGGTACACCACCACTTGCACCGCTTGACCAGTATGAAACTGGCGAAAAAGGCGGCATGCTGACAATCGGTAAAAAGCATCCAAATGAGTTAGCAAAATAAGGAGGGTAAATAATGATCGAGAAAATCTATGATTGGGTCGATGATAGACTTGATGTAACACCAATCTGGCGTGATATCGCGGATCAT
>DJUI01000063.1:10751-17959 GCA_002438305.1 Staphylococcaceae bacterium UBA6286
GCGGATCATGAAGTGCCTGAGCATGTCAACCCTGCTTATCACTTTTCTGCTTTCGTCTATTGTTTTGGTGGTTTAACATTTTTCATTACTGTGATCCAAGTGCTGTCAGGAATGTTCCTGACTATGTACTATGTTCCTGATATCGTGAATGCATGGAAATCAGTTTATTACTTGCAGCATGATGTTGCAGCTGGTGTCATTGTCCGCGGTATGCACCACTGGGGTGCGAGTTTAGTTGTCGTGATGATGTTCCTGCATACACTTCGTGTGTTCTTTACAGGATCATACAAACAACCTCGTGAATTGAACTGGGTTGTCGGTGTGTTAATTTTCTTCGTGATGCTTGGTTTAAGTTTCACAGGGTACTTGTTACCATGGGATATGAAAGCATNNTTTGGAACAAAGGTAGGTCTGCAGATTGCAGAAGCCGTTCCATTCATTGGTGGATGGGTGAAAACATTGCTTGCTGGTGACCCGGAAATCGTCGGTGCTCAAACATTGACACGTTTCTTCGCTATCCACGTCTTCTTCCTGCCGGCATGTTTATTCGCGTTATTAGCGGCGCATTTTATCATGATCAGAAAACAAGGTATTTCAGGCCCACTATAAGACCGAATATACTATAAAGGAGGTAATGAGGAATGCATAAAGGTAAAGGTATGACATTTGTTGGTGACTCTCGTATTAAACAATACAAGAAAGCCAAATTAAATAGAGATTATTCAGAATTTCCTGGTAAAACCGAAAGTTTCTGGCCCGATTTCTTACTGAAGGAATGGATGACTGGTGCAGTATTCTTAGTGGCATTTCTATGCTTGACTGTAGCTCATCCTTCACCGTTGGAACGTGTAGCTGACGCTTCAGATACTGGTTATACACCACTTCCAGACTGGTACTTCCTGTTCTTGTACCAAATTCTGAAGTATACTTACGCATCTGGTCCATTCAATACATTCGGTGCTATCGTGCTGCCGGGTATTGCCTTTGGTGCTTTACTGCTTGCACCATGGTTAGACCGTGGTCGTGAACGTAAATGGTACAAACGTCCTATCGCTTCTGGATTAATGCTATCAGCAGTTGCTATTATTTTCTATACAACATGGGAATCTTCTGCTTACCATGACTGGGAGAAGCAGGAAGCGCAAGGTGCGATTTCATTTACGAACTTAGATAAAACGGATCCAACTTATGAAAACATCATTAAATCGAACTGTACAAGCTGTCATGGTGGTGAATTGACAGGCGGGGCTGGTCCAAACTTAGTTGAATCAAAACTTCNNAGAAGGATTTGTAGAAAATGGTGCTGGTGCAATGCCATCATTCAAAGATACATTGACTGATAAACAAATTGACGAGGTTGCTAAATTCATCGAAGGTCTTCACGAAACAGATGAAGATGGCAATGAAATCAAAAAATAATTCATTAGGAGTCATCTGATAAGATGGCTCTTTTTTTATAGGGAGGCCACATGAAACAGCAGTATTACTTTTGGTTGATGAACAAATATTTCCTCATATTTTTAATGATTTGCAACCTTCTTGGAACTTTATACGGCTATTACTGGTACGGCGGACAGCTGTCACGGACAGAATGGTATTTCATGCCGTTTGTACCTGACAGCCCGACTGCTTCTTTATTTTTAGTGATTGCACTGACACTGATCGTATTAGGTAGACATTCAGGTCTTATGGAATCACTTGCCTTTGTGACACTCATTAAATATGGGGTCTGGGCTGTGGTTATGAATCTATTTACTTTTATTGAACTTGGCGAGGTGACTAGTATGGGATTGATGCTGTGTGTGTCCCATAGCATCATGGCAATAGAAGCGTTCATATTTCTGCCATTTTTCAAAATTAAGAAGTGGCATATACTTGCAACAATCATCTGGGTCTTTCATAATGATGTCATAGATTATGTCTATATGCAGTATCCAGTTTACAGCATGCTGGAACAATATATTCGTCATATCGGTTACTTTGCATTCTGGCTGTCGGTGATTCCGATAGTGATACTATGGAGAAAATTAATCAGATAATATCATTTGACTTAATCTGACCATCTTTATAAAATAACATTAAAGGAGAGTGTATGAATGGGTTATATTATATATTTTGTATTGATTATGTTAGTACCTATGTATTTTCAGGCTCGAGTAAAATCCACCTATAATAAGTACTCTAAGGTAAGATCAACTTCAGGTAAATCAGGTAAGCAGGTGGCAGAAGAAATACTTGCTGCTAATGGGATTCACGATGTAGAAGTTATTGAAGGTCAAGGCTTTTTGTCTGACCATTATGATCCAAGAAGCAAACGTGTCGTCTTAAGTCCATCTAACTTCAGACAACCAAGTGTGGCAGGCACTGCTATTGCTGCTCACGAAGTAGGGCATGCCATTCAGCACGCTACGGGCTATGGTTTCTTGAAATTCAGAACAAGCTTATTGCCGCTTGCTAACTTAGGAACATCTTTCAGTTATTTACTGATTATGATCGGTGCGGTATTAACAAGTATTTCAAGCACTGGTGGTGGTATCGGTTCAATGGCAATCTGGGCGGGTGTCGCATTGATGGCATTTGCAGTATTGTTCTCTATCGTAACGTTACCGGTTGAATTCGATGCAAGTAAACGTGCGATGAATCAAATTCAACAGCTTCAAATGGTCGATGCACAGGAATATCGTCATGCGAAGTCAGTCTTATCTGCCGCTGCGATGACTTATGTGGCAGCAACTGCTATTGCTGTTGCAGAGTTTGTCAGAATGTTTATGCTGGCAAGAAGCAGCGACTAATAACTAAAAAAGAACTCAACGATTACGTTGAGTTCTTTTTTAGTTTTGTTCGAGTAACTGTTTGTTCTCATCCAGCGTGAATCCTTCACCAAGGACGTCATGGACTTCAAGCAGTGAGACAAAAGCATGGGGATCAATCACATGAACCAGTTGTTTCAGTCGAGTGATTTCATTTTTAGGCACTACACAGTATAACATCGGACGGTTTGCTTTAGAATAATGTCCCTGCGCTGAAATTTGAGTGACCCCCCGTTCCAGCTGCTTATTGATTTCGTCTCCGAGCTGTTCATAATGTTCAGAAATGATTAACGCACCTCGAGCTGAATAGCCCGCATCTTGTATCGCATCGATGACTCTGGCACCGACGAAGACACAGACAAGTGTATATAACGTCAGTTTGTAATCACCGATTGTCAGTAACGTCAGAAGGATGACAAAACAATCAAAGATGAACATCGTTTTGCCCATAGCAACATCAAAATATTTCTTCATGAGACGTGCAACAATGTCTACGCCGCCAGTTGTCCCTCCAAAGCGGAAAATAATTCCGAGGCCGATACCAATCAGCACACCGCCGCATAATGCAACGAGCATCAAGTCATCCTTAAGATTGATATGAGCAGGAAACTGTCCGCACAAATAGAGGAAGACTGATACACTCAGAGTGCCGATCAGCGTGTAGATGAATGACGTCTTACCGAGCAGACGATAACCGACAAAGAACAACGGAATATTGAAAATTAGATTCAGTACAGCAGGACTCCAGTCAAATAAATGATATAATATAAGAGCGATACCAGTGAAGCCACCTTCAGTTAAATGGTGTGCCATATTAAAGTTGACAATGCCGAAACTAAAGATAAAACTTCCAAGTAGTATCATCAAAATGTTCAACGGCTTAATAGTAAAACGCAAATAGATACCCCCTTTACCATTTAATAATAAACGTGAACGGTATAGATAGGCAATAGGAGGATGTATGAAAAGTTTAGCAGACATGCAGCATGAAGTCGATCAGTATATCAATCAGTTTAAAGCAGGTTATTTTTCTCCGATGGAAAACATGGTGCGGTTAACAGAAGAAGTCGGTGAATTAGCTCGCGAAATCAACCATGTCTATGGACCCAAACAAAAGAAACTATCTGAACAGGAAAAAGACATTGGCATGGAACTCGCCGATAATTTATTTGTTCTGATTTGCCTGGCTAACTCCATGGACATTGATTTGACGGATTACTTTCAACGCACAATGGATAAAGTCAATACAAGGGACAAAAACCGTTTTGAAAGGAGAACAGAATGAAATTTGCGATTATTGCACACGACCAGAAAAAAGAGGCGCTCGTCAATTTTATACTGCAGCATCTGGATGAATTTAAAAAACATGAGTTATTTGCGACCGGAACGACTGGTCAGCGTGTCTCTGACCAGACAGGATTGAATGTCCATCGTTTTAAATCAGGTCCGCTCGGAGGAGACCAGGAGATTGGAGCACTTGTCGCTAATCAGGACATTGATGCGATATTTTTCTTCAGAGATCCCCTCACTGCACAGCCGCATGAACCTGATGTCTCTGCACTGTTGCGATTGTCAGATGTCTATGATGTTCCGTTAGCAACGAATGAAGGCAGCGCCAGTGCGATTATTAGTTACTACGAAAGTTTAGGTGAATAGTATGAAGATAGGAATTACATGTTATCCAACGATGGGTGGATCAGGCATCATTGCAACAGAACTGGGATTAAAGATGGCTGAACGAGGCCACGATGTTCATTTTATTACATCGAATACTCCTTTTAGAATCCAGTTTCAGCGGCCTAATATTACGCTGCACCAAGTAGATGTCAACCAATATGCCGTCTTTCAATATCCGCCGTATGACATCACACTGGCAACAAAAATCGCTGAAGTCATCAATGCCTATGATCTTGATGTGCTCCATATGCACTATGCAGTCCCTCATGCCATCTGTGGTATACTGGCGCGTCAAATTGCCAGAAAAGATGTCAAAATCGTCACCACACTGCACGGGACGGATATCACAGTTCTTGGATATGATTCCACTCTGCGTGAAGCCATTAAGTTCGGTATTGAAGAAAGTGATGTCGTGACGAGTGTCAGTCATGCATTGATTGAGGAAACAATGCAAGTCATCAATCCTGACAAAAATATTGTCACTGTGTACAACTTCATCAACGAAAAAGATTTTACAGTGAACACGAATGCCGAATTAAAACGAAATTATGCGATTCCTGATGATTATAAAGTCATCACACATGTCTCGAACTTCCGTAAAGTGAAACGAATTCAGGATATTATCCAAACCTTCAAAAAAGTACGAAGTCAACTCAAAGTGAAGTTGTTGCTGATCGGGGACGGTCCAGAACTGTCAAAAATGCGCCAGCTTGCGAAACGACTGGGTATAGCGGATGATGTGCTGTTCANNGTTCTACCAATTGTCTGACTTATTCCTGCTGATGTCAGAAAAGGAAAGCTTCGGTCTTGTTCTTCTTGAAGCCATGTACTGTGGTGTCGTTTGTATCGGCACACGGGCTGGCGGCATCGGCGAAGTCATCCAGCATGACAAGACAGGTTTACTTGTAGACGTCGGAGACACAGAGGCAGCGAGCCGTTATGCGGTTAAATTACTGACGGATGATGTGTATTACAGAAAATTACAGGAAGAGATGCTGGTTGATATCAATGAACGATTTGCCTCTGACCATATTACCAATCAGTATGAGCAGCTATACCAGGAGTTAATCAATGGACAATCTCGCTAAATTGCAGACAGCAGTGCCGCTGATCGAACAGCTGGAAAGACATGGCCACCGTGCTTTCATTGTCGGTGGTGCAGTCAGAAATCACCTGCTCAATATACCCATCAATGATGTGGATATAGCAACGAGCGCCACTCCGGAAGAGGTTGAACATATTTTCAGCCGCACTATACCAGTAGGCAAGGAGCATGGCACGATGATGGTGCTTTACGAAGGTGACTCTTACGAAGTGACGACCTTTAGAGTGGAAGGTAGTTATGATGATTACAGGCGGCCGGACAACGTGTTTTTTGTGACTGAACTTAAGGATGATCTGTTGAGACGGGATTTCACCATCAATGCGATGGCTCTTGACAGGCAGTTTCAAGTGGTTGATTATGTCGGCGGTCAACAGGATCTTCAAAATAAATATATTCGTGCAGTGGGAAATGCTTATGACCGCTTTTCTGAGGATGCTCTTCGTATGCTTAGAGCCTGCCGCTTTCAAAGTGCTTTAGACTTTGCCATTGAACCACAAACGAAACAAGCAATGGTGACGCACAGTGCGCTGATGCGTCACGTGTCCATTGAACGTATCATCGTGGAAGTCAAGAAGCTGTTAGCAGGATTAAATCCTGCTTCAGCGATGACAACGATGGAACATACATATTTATACCAGTCCATACCAGTCTTCAGTCAGATGAAACAGCTGTACAAGCCGGTTCGTGCAGTGACTTTTGAATCCTATATGGGCTATTGCCTATACAAGGACATGATCGCTTGTCATGATATATCGCAGCTGAAGTTATCGAATCATGAAGTGAAGCGAATAAAAGCAGCGCGTGCTATTTATACAGAACTGTCGGAGAATCATCCACTGCCGCTTACGGTCTACCATTACGGCACATTGACGGGAGACTGTTTGAACATGCTTGCTGCACTAGGTGAACAAGTAAACGTGACTGTTGATGATGTGAATGCTATTTTAGTTCAACTCCCCATCAAGGAACGGTCAGATATGATGATTGATGGCCATGACTTGATGACACATCTCAATAGAAGAGGCGGAAGCTGGCTGAAAGAAATACTTCTTGAAATAGAAGAATTGATAGTGCTCGGCAGACTGCCGAATTGTCAGAAAGATATACTAAAGTGGGTAGATAACCATGTCAAAATATAAATATAAGATTCTGTCCTATCTCTATGACCATAAAGACAACTATGTGTCTGGTCAGAAGGCAGCCGAACAACTGAATATCAGCAGGACTGCTGTATGGAAAACTATCGAGAGTTTAAAACAGGAAGGATTTGTCATTGGATCTGTTCAGAACAAAGGGTATAAGCTCGTCTCTTTCCCTGACGTCTGGGACAATAATCTGATGAAACTGATGATCAGGACATCGACTGATTTTAACGCTATTCATGTTTATCAAGAAGTGACTTCCACACAGAAAATTGCACAGGAAAAATTGCTTGAAACTGATGAGCCGTTCATTGTCATCAGTGAAAAACAGACAGCCGGCCGCGGCAGATTCAATCGCGTCTGGGATTCTCAAGGAAAGAAAGGACTATGGATGAGCGTCGTGTTCCATCCACAGATCTCATTTCAGAAGGTCACGACCTTCAATTTGTTTATATCTCTTGCTATTGCAGAGAC
>DJUI01000011.1:0-3019 GCA_002438305.1 Staphylococcaceae bacterium UBA6286
AGGAGTGGGCTAGCCCACTCCTTTTTTACATGAGATAACATCCAGAATACGTGCCACTGCCTCACCAGAAAGAATGTCTTGTGCCTTATATTGCGTATAGATTTGCATCATCTTTCGGTAGTCATTCAAACAGCTCGGTTTCTGGTTCATTGTTCTGAACAGTGTTAAATCAAGGACGTCTTCATGTGCATTCACATGGTTTAAATAATGAAATGCATACTTGGCATGCTGCCATTCATTCTCATCCTCTGCATTGAAACCTATAAAATGACAGAACTGTTGCAGCGATGGATATTCTTTAATCGATTTTCCAATATGTACGAACATATGGACAATATTAATGACTTCTTCACTGACTTCCTGCGGGATACATTCATCACTCTGTGCCAGTTGTTCAAATACCGTGCCGTATTCAAAGACAATACCTTCCTTTATAATCCTCATTTGCTGCTGATAGAGTGCTGCGTTCACTGGATCAATCTTTTCAAGTAGCAGACAATTTTGAAATAAAATCATTCGCCACATCCTGTCATCCATCTTTATCCTCCATTAGTCAGATTTAATTAAGACATGCAGCGATGAAGCCCCGCTTCGACAATGTATCATTTTACACATTATCACCGTTATTATATTTAATTGACATTAAAGAATCAATAGATTTGTTATATTTTGTATGGTTACAAACTATTTTGAATGCAATAGATGATATAATAGCTTAAAAAACTACGGAGGTGATTTAAAATTGAAATTCATTGATATCACGCCTCACTATTTCTTCGATGAAGCGATGGCACTATATGGTCAGACGTTTCCTTATGAAATCAGGGAGAGTGAAGACGTTTTTTTAAACAGCCTGCGTATGGGTAGTGAACGTTATCATTTTGTCGGCATCAAGATAGATGATAGATTAGCTGCCTTCATTACTTTTCATATTGAGAAAGACCATCATGTCGGCTTTATTGTCTATTTGGTCGTACATCCTGACTTCAGAGGACAGAAGCTTGCTGCAAAACTCATAGCTTATGCTGAAGCCCGTATGCTGACTGTGGATGGCAGACTTGAAACAGTGATGCTGGAATGTGAAAAAGACGTATTCGGCAGCAGTCCTCTCGAAAGTTTCTACAACAAATTTGACTACTACTGTTATCCCATCTTCTATATGCAGCCTGGACTGCACGGTGATGCTCCTGTACCGATGAATCTGTTCATCAAGCAACTGCGTGACAGCAGCACAATATTTCTGGCCATCACGCAGATCTACATCGCTAAATACAATGAAGCTAACGGTATTTCGCTGACGACACTGCAGGACTATATCAGTAGAATGTAAAAAAAGACCTTGCAGCAGGGCTGCAAGGTCTTGAATTTTATTGTTCTTCTTTAACGTATGGTAATAATGCCATATGACGTGCACGTTTGATAGCTACAGTTAACATACGTTGGTATTTAGCTGAAGTACCTGTTACACGACGTGGTAAAATTTTACCGCGTTCAGAGATGAATTTTTTTAACATCTCAGCATCTTTGTAGTCGATATGTGTAATACCGTTTGCTGTGAAATAACAAACTTTTTTACGACGACGACCGCCTCTTCTTGGTCCACCTGCCATGATTGTTGCCTCCCTTACATTAATTTCTTAAAATGGTAAATCATCATCACTGATATCAATCGGTCCCGTTGCATTAGCAAATGGGTTGTTTGATGGCGCAGATGATGTATTATTCTGGTTTGATTGATTTTGGTTAGTGTTGTTAGATTGATAATTCTGGCCTTGTGTCTGTCCACCGAATCCTGAGTCGTAACCAGAGTAGTCATCATTGGTATTCTGACGGTTCTGGTTCGCGTTTTTAGGTTCAAGGAACTGAACTGAGTCGCAGACAACTTCAGTCACGTACACTTTACGGCCTTCCTGATTATCATAACTACGAGATTGCAATCTGCCGTCAACACCGGCTAAGCTACCTTTACTCAAGAAGTTATTGACGTTCTCTGCCTGCTTGCGAAAGACAACACAGTTGATGAAATCAGCCTGGCGTTCTCCATTAGCATTTGAGAATGTACGGTTAACTGCTAGTGTAAATGTGGCTACTGACACGCCTGATGGTGTAACTCTGTATTCTGGATCCTTTGTTAAACGACCTACTAATACAACTCGGTTAAGCATGCAATCGCCCCCACCTATTATTATTTTTCTTCTTCGCGAATGACAATGTGACGAATGATATCGTCATTGATTTTAGCTAAACGATCAAATTCGTTAGTCGCTTGATCAGTAGAGTTCACGCGTACGATTTGGTAGAAACCTTCTTTGAAGTCATTGATATCGTAGGCTAAACGACGTTTACCCCAATCCTTTGCTTCGATGATTTCTGCACCGTTTGAAGTTAAGATCTCGTTGAAACGTTCTACTAACGCTTTCTTCGCATCTTCTTCAATGTTCGGGCGTACAACGTACATAATTTCGTATGTTCTCATCTATTACACCTCCTTATGGTCTATGCGGCTTTACGATTTCGTAAAGCAAGGAATAATTTTCATTACTCACAATTGAAAATTATAGCATAGTTTGCTACTGATTACAACATTAGTACAATACTTCATTCAACTTATAGACGACCATATCTTTGACATGAAATAACTTCGTATCTTTTGTCTTATAAAGGTAATCGTATAAATAATAATCACTGTCTTCAGGTTCTATTTCGTCGCAGCTGATGATATCTAAATAACGTATATCAGTATCTTTGTAGCTGATTTTGTTATAAATGTTTTCATTCAATGTCACATGTTCGTCAGGCAGTACTGCCTGGACAACATAATAGTAAGTGACTTGATACATCTTTTCTTTGTGATCGTCAGACTTCGTAATGACTTTGATACTGTAGATAATCCGTTTTAAAGGCTGCATATAGTTCCTCCTTAGACGTTAAATCTAAAATGTACGACATCTCCGTCTTTCATCAAATAGTCTTTACCTTCAAGTCTTACTTTACCCGCTTCTTTAGCGCCGGTCATTCC
>DJUI01000011.1:3032-37881 GCA_002438305.1 Staphylococcaceae bacterium UBA6286
ATTCCCGCACATTGCGGCGCTGTCATCCCATGTCTGAATGTCCACGCACGTACTTCCTGTTCACCCGCCGTGAAATATGTTGCAAGACCTAGCAGGTGATATGACGCTCTTATCAGTCGATCAAGACCCGCTTCTTCAATTCCAAGATCGGCTAAATATTCTTTTTTATCTTCTTCCTCAAGTGCTGCCAGTTCTTCTTCGATTTTGGCACTGATGACGATGACTTCAGAACCTTCGTTATCTGCATAAGTTTTAATCGCTGTTAAATATTCGTTTTCTTCACCGCTGATTAAGTCATCTTCAGAGACGTTCGCTACGTAGAGCATCGGTTTAGCTGTCAATAAATGCATGCCCTTAACCAGTTTCAACTGCTCTGGAGAGAATTCAATACTTCTGACAGGACGTTCATTTTCAAGCGCTTCTTTGACGATCGATAACACTGCTTCTTCAGCCACTGCTTCTTTATCTTTCTGCTTGGCCATTTTCTGAACACGCGCATAGCGTTTTTCAACAGACTCTAAATCCGCTAGAATCAATTCCATATTGATAACTTCAATATCATCAATCGGATCGATCTTACCTGAAACGTGAGTGATATTCTCATCGTCAAATGCACGGACAACCTGACAAATAGCATCGACGTCACGAATATGTGATAGGAATTTGTTTCCTAATCCTTCTCCTTTGGAAGCTCCTTTAACGATACCTGCGATATCCGTAAATTCAAAAGCAGTCGGTACTGTTTTTTTCGGTTTTACCAGTTCAGTTAGACGGTCAAGGCGATAATCCGGTACTTCAACAATCCCCACATTGGGATCGATGGTTGCGAATGGGTAGTTTGCAGCAAGCGCCCCCGCTTTAGTGATTGCATTGAATAATGTAGATTTTCCGACGTTCGGAAGCCCTACGATTCCAGCTGTTAATGCCATGTATGTTTCTCCTTTAAGATTCGTCTCGTGACGAAATTATTTTTTTCATTTTTTTGTTGAACTCGTGTCTCGGCAACAGAACACTTCTGCCGCAGTTTTCACATTTAATTCTAATATCAGCGCCCAGACGGATGATTCGAAAAGCATTCGTACCGCAGGCATGCTGTTTTTTCATTTCTACAATATCATCCAGCTCATACATCTGTCGGACCTCCATTTGGCTGATTATACATGACCATACGTGGAACAGGTGCTTTTATACCATGAGCATCCAGGAAATCCTTCAAGTCGCGACGCAATAATCGTGCAATTTTTGTATGGTTATTCGGTAAAGTTTCAGCAGCAATCTTAATGACTGCCTCCCCTGCTTTCACCATATCGACGCCTAATATTTCAGGCACTGCCGTCAACTCTTCATATTTCCCCTGCAACGATTCAAGATAAGGTTCCAGCAGCAGTTCTACTTTCTTCAGATTCTCATCACTTGAAACGGAGACTTCAAAGACGGCGACGGAATTATTCACTGAGAAGTTGACGATTTCGTTCATCGTGCCATTTGGCAATATAGTCAGCTCTCCAGTATAAGAACGAATACGCGTTGAACGAAGACCGATGGATTGCACGGTACCTTCAGCCACTGTTGTACCAGTCGTATTGATACGCACATAATCTCCTATGTCAAACTGGTTTTCAAAGATGATAAAGAAACCAGTGATAACATCCTTCACCAATGTCTGTGCACCAAAACCGATGGCAATACCAGCGACGCCTGCTCCTGCGATAATACTCTCTACTTTTATACCGAAATTGCTTAAAATCGTCGTAATCACAATAAACCAGACGACGTATGATGCGATGTTCTGGAGCAGTTTAACGAGGGTAATATCCCGCTTCTCTGAGTGCGACAAGTTAGAGCGTCGTCTTACATTGAAGAACTGCCCAATAAACTGATGAACCACTTTGATGATCACCATCGCAACAAGAATGGTGACAACAGCCCAGAATATATTTTTAAAGACCGCTGTCCATAGTTCCGGATCAGCAAAGGGCTTCAAAACTTCATGGATAAATTCATTGAAATCAATCATAGCTCACCTATCATCGTCCGGCATTTTCCAGCAGGGAGATTAGACGATTGAACTCTTCCTCTGATGTGAATTCAATCGCAATTTTACCTTTGTTACGCGACTTTGAAATTTCAACTTTTGTCCCGAAACGTTCTTTTAACGTCTGTTCATGTTTCACGAGAAACTTCGGTTTAGCAGGCTCCTGTTTTACTTTTACCGGATGCTCACCGAGTGATTTGACGTAAAGCTCCAGCTGACGCACGCTCATTGATTCAGCGATGACTTTAGCAGCGACAACGTGCATTGTATCAGCATCTTTCAGACTAAGCAGCGTGCGGCCGTGACCGCCGGAAATCTTTTTATCATTGATCAGCTGTTTGATTTCAGCAGGTAAGTTCAATAGACGGAGCATATTGGCAATATACGGTCGTGACTTACCGAGACGATCAGCGGTTTCTGACTGCGTTAAGTTCAAGTGTTCCATCATGACTTGATAACTCTTAGCTTCTTCCAGCGGATTTAAATCTTCACGCTGTAAGTTTTCAATGATGGCAAGTTCCATCATCTGCTTGTCTGTCAATGTTTTGACGATTGCAGGAATATCGTGTTTTCCTGCAATCTGACTCGCTCTGAAACGACGTTCTCCAACAACTATGTCATAACCTTTGACTGATTTTCTGACAACAATCGGCTGTAGTACGCCATGAATTTTGATGGATTCTGCCAGTTCATTCAGCGCGGTTTCGTCGAACTCTTCGCGTGGTTGATAAGGATTCGGGCGGATCTGCTCCAGGCGGATCTGTTCGATGAGTTCGTCTCCTTTATTATCTTGAAACAAAGCATCGAGCCCGCGTCCTAATCCTTTTCCAAGACCTCTAGCCATGACTGATAACCTCCTCTGCTAATTCGTTATAAGTTTTTGCTCCAGCAGAACGGGCATCATAGACGTTAATCGGCTGTCCATGAGAAGGTGCTTCAGAGAGTCGTACGTTTCTTGGGATAATCGTATCATATACTTTGTCACCAAAATGCGCGCGCACTTCGGACATGACGTCATTTCCTAAATTCGTCCGCGCATCCAGCATCGTCAATAGTACTCCTTCAATTTCAAGTCCTTGATTCAAATGTCGCTGAACGAGCTTAATGGTATTCAACAGTTGGCTCAAGCCTTCAAGGGCATAGTATTCACACTGCACAGGAATGATGATCCCTGTTGCTGCAGTGAAGGAATTGATAGTCAACAGACCAAGAGACGGCGGACAATCGATAATGATGTAATCATAATCCTGTTCAAGTTCTTTGAATGCATATTTCAGGCGAACTTCACGGCTCATCGCTGAAACAAGTTCGATTTCTGCTCCTGCCAGTGCAATGTTGGCAGGAATGATCCATAGATTTTCCTGTTCAGTAGGAATCACTACTTTATTGATTGATACATCTTCAACCAGCATGTCGTACACTGAGTATTCCACATTATTTTTATCGATACCTACACCACTTGTTGCATTACCTTGAGGGTCTGTATCTACTAACAATACATTTTTGCCGAGTGCTGCCAGTGCCGCACTTAAATTCACAGATGTCGTCGTCTTGCCGACGCCGCCTTTCTGATTCGCTATAGCTAAAATTTTCATGTCACTCTCTCCTCGTTTCTATGACGGACATATTCATAATACCGATTATATCAATTTTAGGCGTAAACTGCACAACCTAAAAATAATCTCATAGTTCCTGATAAATCCATCATACCAGCCATTCAGAAGCAGCGTTGACTGAATAAAATAAAACAGACAGTCACGACGGATTGTCTGTTTTGAACTTACATGAACGTGAGCCGTTATTTGTTATCAGGATTTTTGAATACTTTAATTGAGATTTCGTAGAAGTTCTCATATTCTGTATCTTTACGTTTGACTTTAATACCACTTTTCTCAACTGCTTTGACACTTTCGCCGATTGTATTGAAGGCAAGTTTGAGGTCACGTGTAAATGCGATACGTGTCGGTTTGACATCTTCACCGCCGAGCATACGCTTGACGCGCTCCTCTGTCTGTTTGACATTCAGTCCCTGAGTTTTTATGATCCCGAGCATGTCCACTTGCTGCTCTGGTGTTAATGCCAGTAGACTTCTTGCATGACGTTCAGTAATCTGGGCTCTGCCCAGTGCATCAAGGATGGGCTGAGACAGGCGCAGCAGTCTGAGCTTGTTCGCAATGAACGACTGACTTTTGCCAAGGCTTGCAGCCAAATCCTGCTGTGTGATTCCATCAAGATCAAGCAGCTTCTTATAAGCTTCAGCCTCTTCAACCGCTGACAAGTTTTCGCGCTGAATATTTTCAATCAAAGCAATAGCCGCTGTCTGTTTATCATTCATCGGTTTGACGATTACCTCTGTCTTGACTGTATGATTTAATTTCAGAGCACGGAATCGTCGTTCTCCGGCGATGATTTCAAACATCCCTTCTTCAATTGGTCTGACAACAATCGGTTGCAGCAGCCCGTAGGATTGGATTGAATCTGCCAGCTCCTGTATTTTCTCTTCATCGAATACTTGTCTCGGTTGATAGCGGTTCGGTACGATGCGTTCTATCGGCAGCACAATGACATTACCTTTTTCACGTTCGCGGTCTATGACCACATCTTCTTCCTTATCACGTAATCCAAATAATTTAGAAAAGGGTTTCTTCACTACAATCGACTCACTTTCTTAAATCGTGTCATTTTATTTCATAATCGGTTCTTTGTTAGGTGTACCAGGTTTTCTCGGATATTTCCTAGGTGTCTGTCTACGCTTTTCGATATCGACTATATAACGTGTACTCTCTTCCATCGGCAAGGCGAATTGATGATTCGCCACGACTTCCCCGCCCAATATATTGACGGCAAACAGTCCTTCGTCTATCTCTATCTTACCTTGTGCACCTTTCAATGCCAGAAAATGTCCGCCTTTTTTGACGAGCGGAAGACAGAGCTCACTCAGCACAGATAATCTTGCGACAGCACGTGCTGTCACAACGTCAAACTGTTCACGCTGCGGTGATTTTCCGAATGTCTCAGCCCGGTCATGAACGAAATGAACTTGTTCAAGATTCAATTCTGCTGCCAGATGGTTAAGAAAATTAATACGTTTATTCAAGGAATCGACTATCGTCAGTTTGATATGCGGAAACAAAATTTTAAGAGGGATACTTGGAAATCCGGCACCCGCACCGACATCACATAACGTCTCAATTGATTTGAAATCAAAATAGAATGCAGATGTCAACGAATCAAAGAAGTGCTTCAAATATACCTCTTCTTTTGCCGTCACAGCTGTTAAATTAATTTTCTCATTCCACTCTACTAAATTCTTATAGTAGATTGCAAACTGTTTTTGTTGAGTTTCAGTTAATTCGAACCCTTTTTCAGCTAAATTATTAACAAATTGTTGTTCGTTCATCTAGTTCACCTTTGCGATTTTACCTTGTTCAATATAGACAAGGAGAATGGATATATCTGCTGGATTAACCCCGGAAATACGTGATGCCTGGCCGACGCTGAGTGGTTTGACTTCTTTCAGTTTTTGACGGGCTTCTGTCGCTAAACTATGAATCGCATCATAATCGATGTTCTCTGGAATTTTTTTGTCTTCCATCCGCTTCATCTTCTCAACTTGCTGCAATGATTTTTGAATATAGCCTTCATATTTGGTCTGTATTTCGACTTGTTCAGCCACTTCATCATCCACTTGTTTGTCATCATCCATCAGTTCGATGATGGATGCATAATCCATTTCTGGACGGCGCAGCAGATCAATCGCTAATATGCCGTCTTTAAGTACAGCACCACCATGAGATTCAATGATTTTCTGAGTTCGTTCGGATGGTTTAATGCGGTAGTTCGACAACCGGTTGATTTCCTCGGAAATAGCGTCAAGTTTCAGCTGGAATTTAGCATAGCGCTCGTCAGAAATAAGTCCGATGCGGTGTCCTAGTTCAGTGAGACGAATATCTGCATTGTCATGACGAAGCAGCAGGCGGTATTCCGCACGGCTCGTCAGTAGACGGTAAGGTTCATTTGTCCCTTTAGTGACAAGATCATCAATCAGCACACCGATATATGCATCCGCTCGTCCTAAAATGACGGGTTCATGATTCAATACTTTGGCTGCAGCATTAATACCAGCCATCAGCCCCTGACCTGCCGCTTCTTCGTAACCAGAAGTGCCGTTAATCTGTCCCGCTGTAAAGAGTCCGTTGATCTTTTTAGTTTCAAGTGTCGGCCATAGTTGAGTAGGCACGACTGCATCGTATTCAATCGCATAACCTGCACGCATCATATCAGCATTTTCAAGTCCAGGAATCGATTGCAGCATTTGACGCTGAACATGTTCCGGCAGGCTGGTAGACAATCCCTGCACATATACTTCTTTCGTGTTGCGCCCTTCTGGTTCAAGGAAGATCTGATGACGCGGTTTATCGTTGAAACGGACAAATTTGTCTTCGATTGAAGGACAATAGCGCGGTCCTGTTCCTTTGATCATACCGGAATACATCGCAGATAAATGAAGATTGTCATCGATGACTTGATGCGTTTTATCATTCGTATAAGTCAGCCAGCATGGCAGCTGATCAAGTATATATTCTGTTGTTTCGTAGCTGAACGCACGTCCGACATCATCGCCCGGCTGTATTTCAGTTTTGGAGTAATCAATAGTACCCCCGTTAACCCGCGGCGGTGTCCCTGTTTTAAAACGCACAATATCAAAGCCGAGGTCACGTAAATGATCAGCAAGTGTGATAGATGGCATCTGGTGGTTAGGACCTGATGAATATTTAATATTACCAAGGATGATTTCACCGCGCAGGAATGTGCCGGTAGTCAGAACCACAGCATCTGCATAATAAGTAGTCCCGATGACAGTTTCTACACCTTTTACTTGACCGTCTTCAATAATCAGACGCTCAACCATGCCCTGCATAATATCAAGATTATCCTGATTTTCTATAACTTCCTTCATTTCCTGCTGATACAGTACTTTGTCTGCCTGAGCACGGAGTGCGCGGACCGCAGGACCTTTACCTGTATTTAACATACGCATTTGAATATGTGTTTTATCAATCGTTTTGGCCATTTGGCCGCCTAGTGCATCAATCTCACGGACGACAATTCCTTTTGCGGGTCCACCGACAGACGGATTACAAGGCATAAAAGCGACTGAATCTAGACTAATCGTCAGCATCAGCGTTTTTGCACCTTTACGAGCAGAAGCAAGCCCTGCTTCTACGCCTGCATGACCGGCACCGACAACAATTACATCATAATGTTCCAACTTATTTCCTCCTTATTTACCAAGACAGAACTGACTGAATAACTGATCAATCAAACTATCTGACACTTCTTCTCCAATGACTTCTCCGAGTAGTTCCCATGTTCTAATCAAATCTATTTGTACGATATCAATCGGGACACCTGCTTCTGCAGCTGTCATAGCATCGTTAATGGTTTGTTTGGCTTGCTTCAATAAGCTGATATGTCTTGCATTTGACACGTACGTCATGTCCTGCGACACGACCTCTCCTTGGAAGAACATTCTACTGATTTCCTCTTCCAGTGCGTCAATACCACTTTGTGACAGCATAGATGTATGAACGACAGGCACATCGCCGACCATTTGTTTTACTTCATCCAGATCAAGCTGCTGCTCAAGGTCAGTTTTGTTAATAATGACAATGACATCTTCGTCTTTAATCAAGTCGGCCAGCTGATAATCGCTTTCTGTGAGCGGCTCATTATAGTTGAGCACATATAGAATTAAATCCGCTTTTTTTAGTGCTTCTCGACTGCGTTCCACACCAATCTTCTCGACGATATCTTCAGTTTCACGAATACCTGCTGTATCTACCAGTCTGAGGGGTACGCCGCGGACATTGACGTACTCTTCCAGTACATCACGTGTCGTTCCTGCAACTTCTGTGACAATCGCCTTGTTGTCTTGAATCAAATTATTCAACATTGAACTCTTTCCGACGTTCGGTTTACCGATAATAACCGTCGATAGTCCTTCGCGGAGTATTTTGCCCTGCACACCAGTCTGCAGCAGGCCGTCAATCGCTGAATCAATCTTCTCTGCTTCACTTAACAGAAACTGCGTCGTCGCTTCTTCAACATCATCATATTCTGGATAGTCGATATTCACTTCAACCTGCGCCAATATTTCAAGGATTGATTGTCTCAGTCCTTTGATCATTGTCGACAGCCGGCCCTCTATCTGGTTCATCGCGACTTTGCTCGCGCGGTCTGTTTTAGAGCGGATGAAATCCATAATTCCTTCTGCCTGAGACAAATCAATACGGCCGTTCAAGAAGGCACGTTTTGTAAATTCACCGGGTTCAGCCATACGTGCACCGTTTGATAACGTCAGTTCCAAAATACGGTTGACCGTCATAATACCACCGTGGCAGTTAATTTCAACGATATCCTCACGAGTAAATGTTCTCGGGGCCCGCATGACCGCGACCATCACTTCTTCTATGATGTTACCGGAGACTGGATCAACAATATGTCCATAATTGATCGTATGACTCTGAACATCACTCAATGAAGTCTTTCCTTTATATAGACGATCTGCAATCGTCACCGCTTCTGGTCCGGATAGCCTGACGATAGCTATCGCACCTTCACCCATCGGTGTTGAGATGCTCGAAATTGTATCAAAATCCATAGTATCTCCTCCATCATAGTCATTTGTTGATTGTAGAACGAACGACTAAAAATTAAAATCAATATGCTTTGAATAAAGAGATTAACTCTAAAAACAAAAGTTTTTAGAGTTAATTCATTAATGTTATCTAGCTTTTATCACTAAATATCTGTTAGGTTCTCGTCCTTCAGAATGAGTTTCAATATCTTTCATACCAGCCAGCACTTGATGCATAATTTTGCGTTCATAGTTCGGCATTGGATCAAATCTGACAGTACTGCCCGTCGCTCTTGCTTTGCCGGCCATATTCAGCGCCAATGTCTGCAGTGTTTCTTTTCTTTTAGCACGATAATTCTCGATATCGAGCGTAACGATAACAAAACTTTTTTGAGTATGCTGGAAATAAGTCTGAGCAAGCACTTGCAATGCATTCAATGTTTGTCCTCGTTTACCGATAATTCTAGCAGCGTCTTGTGAAAATAACTCAATGGTAATTTCGTTACCTTTAATATGACACGTACTATCGACTGTAATACCCATCGATTGAATAATCGCCTCTACATAAGCTGCTGTCTTCTCTGCATTGTCCGGCAGTCTGCGCCGTGCATCTGATAATACCGGTACTTCGTCAGCAGCCAGCTGTTCAGCTTCCGGCTCAACAAAAGGTTCTTTCGCAGTGATTAATTCATCTAATGAGGTCAGCTTTTTGAGCACTGGATCAATAACGATTAAGTTGACTTCTGCATTCTGCTGTCCAAATCCGAACAATCCTTTTTTCCCTTGATTGATCACTTCAATTTTCACTTGGTTTTCTGTGATAATCATATCACTTAACCCTAACTGAACCGCTTCTTCTACTGTTCTGCCTGTGAAAGTCTTCTGCAGCACAAGCACAGCCCCCTTCTATTTAATACGTTTATTGAATCCTTTAGCAATTTTCATCACGTGTTCAAGACTGCTGTTAATTTCATCTACAGACATGTCGTTGGCTGGTTTTCTTGCAATCACGATAAAATCTGCTGGAATGATATCTTCCTTATGTTTTGTGAAACTTTCTCGGATTGACCGTTTAATGCGATTTCTTACGACGGCATTTCCCAACTTTTTAGACACTGATATTCCCAGCCTGAAATGATCCTGCGTGTGGGAATCATAACGATAGACGATAAACTGACGATTCGCGACTGACTTGCCGTGCTTATAAATCATCTGAAAGTCTTCGTTTTTCTTAATTCGATATTTCTTTTCCACTGTCTCCACTCACTTCCAGGCCCGCATTTTATACAATTATACTAGATGAGACCCCCGTTTTAAACCAAAAAAAAGACCACTGCGAGAGTGATCTTAAGCTGATAATACTTTTCTGCCTTTACGACGACGACGTGCAAGAACTTTACGTCCGTTTTTAGTGCTCATACGTGCACGGAAACCGTGAACTTTACTATGTTTACGTTTATTTGGTTGATAAGTACGTTTTACCACTTAGGACACCTCCTATTAAATTGATTCATCTATGTTTCACTTTTTATGTGATTGACAATAACTACTGAAGTATAACAAATTACATTCCACCTTGCAACTACTAAAAAGATGGAAGCATCAAAAAAGTTATACACTTATCCACATCTTAATTTCACTGAATTGTGGATAATTAAAAATGAATGTCTGAACTATTCACAGTCATCTCACGGGTAACCCACAAATCCACAAGTTGGTATAAAGAGTGCTGTGACTTTTGATAACTTTGTGGATAACTATATAAATTGATTGATATTATTGCATTTATTTGATAATATTTTGTTATATTTCGTGTGAAAAACTATGCACTTGTATTTATTTATCCACACAATGTGAATAAATTGTGGATAAATATTCACACCCTGTGCTTAAAATTATACACAATGTATGATGCTGTGTATAACTTCCGAAAAAATTTTAATGAGAAAGAGGCACAATATGAGTGGAATTGATTCTATCTGGAAGAAGGTACTTGAAAATCTCGAAAAAAAATTATCTACACCGAGTTATGAAACATGGTTCAACCATACATCTATCACTTCAATGAACAATAATCTTGTAGTCATCGAGGCACCGACTGCCTTTCATGCAAGCTGGCTGAACAAAAACTATATGACGATTATTCAAGATACGATAGAAGAAACAATCGGCGAGAAACTTGAAGTGAAAATTATATCCGGAGAAGATGCAGTAGTCGAAAATATCAAACCAGAGCCTGTTGCCAAAAACCGTGAGCAGGAAATACTCCCTAATCAACTGAACATTGATAATACGTTCGATACATTTGTCATCGGCAGTGGAAACCGCTTCAGTCATGCAGCGTCACTTGCTGTTGCAGAAGCGCCTGCCAAAGCATATAATCCACTCTTTATCTATGGTGGTGTTGGTCTTGGTAAGACTCATTTAATGCATGCAATCGGCCATTATGTCATGGAACACAAAGAGAATGCCAAAGTCGTCTATACATCAAGTGAAAAATTCACAAATGAATTCATCAACTCCATCAAAGATAATAAAACTGAAGAATTCAGATCAAAATACCGTAATGTTGATGTACTGCTGATTGATGACATTCAGTTTCTGGCGGGCAAAGAGTCGACGCAGGAAGAATTTTTCCATACTTTCAATGAACTGCATCAAAACAATAAACAAATTGTCATCTCCAGTGACCGTGCACCAAAAGAAATTCCAACGCTTGAAGACCGCCTGCGCTCACGCTTTGAATGGGGACTTATTACGGACGTGACCCCGCCTGATCTGGAGACAAGAATCGCCATATTACGCAAAAAATCAGAAGAAGAAAATATTGAAATTCCAAATGAAGCGATGCTCTATATTGCCAGTCAAATTCAATCAAACATTAGAGAACTTGAAGGTGCTTTGACGCGTGTCAGTGCATACTCTAAGCTCGTGCAGCGTGAATTGACACCGGATCTTGTAGCAGAAGCATTGAAAGATATCATCTCAACAAGCAAACCGAAGAAAATCAGCATTCAAGACATACAGACAATTGTCGGTTCTTTTTATAATGTCAGAATGGAAGACTTTACAGCTAAAAAACGCACAAAATCCATCGCTTTTCCTAGACAGATTGCGATGTATCTTGCACGTGAGCTGACGGACTATTCATTGCCAAAAATCGGTGAAGAATTCGGTGGCCGGGACCATACAACAGTGATCCATGCACACGAGAAAATCAAAAATCAGCTTGAGCATGATGCGACCCTTGAAAAAGAGATAGCTAATCTTGAAAAAGAGATTACCGGCTAACCTGTGGATAATAGGGATGAACATGTTTTAGTTACAAACAACTTATACACATGTGGATATCTTGACTGCTACGCGCTCATGGCGGTTATCCACCTATTCACAGTCCCTATTACTATTACTACGATTTTAAAAGATATAATATAATATATATATAACGACGATAAGGAGTTTTTCCTATTATGAAATTTACCATTCAAAGAGATTATTTCATCACACAGCTAAATGACACATTAAAAGCCATTTCACCACGAACAACATTACCTATTCTGACAGGTATCAAAATTGATGCCTCTGATAACAAGCTGTTATTGACAGGTTCTGATTCAGAAGTATCGATTGAGATCACTATTCCAGCAGAAATCAATCATGAAGAAGTCGTCTCAATCGAAGACAAAGGATCTATCGTACTACCCGGCCGTTTCTTTGTAGATATCATAAAAAAATTACCTTCTACAACGGTGACCATTGAAACAAACAGTCAGTTCCAGGCAAAGATTACATCAGGACAGTCTGAATTTAATGTATCTGGTCTCGATCCTGAGCAATATCCATTACTTCCTCAAGTGTCTGAAGAAGATTCAATGACATTGCCTATTAAAGTATTGAAAAATATTATTAGACAGACTAATTTTGCTGTGTCCACCTCAGAAACACGCCCAGTGTTAACTGGTGTTAACTGGCTGATTAAAGATGGAGAACTCGTCTGTACTGCAACAGATTCACATAGATTGGCGCTGCGCCGCCTGAAACTCGAAAATGCAACTGTGGACAATATCAATGCCATCATTCCAGGTAAAGCATTAAGTGAACTTAACAAGATCATCAGCGATGACGATGAAACTATCGATATTTTCTTTGCATCTAATCAAGTGCTGTTCAAAGTCGGTCACGTGAACTTTATCTCAAGACTGCTTGAAGGAAATTATCCTGATACATCACGCCTGTTCCCAGAAAGCTATGAAACATCACTGGCAATTAACAACGGAGACTTCTTCCATGCGATTGACCGTGCCTCATTGTTAGCACGTGAAGGAGGTAATAATGTCATTAAACTGTCAGCTGACCAGAATCACGTCGAACTGTCATCGACTTCTCCTGAAATTGGTACTGTCAAAGAAGGCGTAGGCACTTCAGCTTTTGAAGGCCAGGGATTGAAGATTTCATTCAACTCTAAGTATATGATGGATGCGTTAAAAGCTATTGATAATGACGAGGTCACAGTTGAATTCTTTGGTACGATGAGACCTTTTATCTTAAAACCGAAAGATGATGAAAATGTCGTTCAACTGATCCTACCGATCAGAACTTATTAATCACAATTATTAACAGGACGTATGACTACAAGTCATGCGTCCTGTTTTGGTTTGTAAAATATTTATAGCATTGTTAATATTGAGTAGAAAAGGAGGACTCTCAATGCTGAATCTAAATAATGTAACAAAGCAATTTGGAACATTTACTGCAGTCGATCGATTAAACATCCAAGTCCCTGAACATGAAATGCTGGGATTTCTCGGGGGAAATGGCGCAGGAAAAACAACGACTTTTCGCATGATACTCGGACTTCTTGAGAAAACTGAAGGTACTATCACTTACAACGGACGACCTATAGATTACACAGTGACCGATGACATCGGTTACCTTCCAGAAGAACGAGGATTAAATCCTAAGCTCAAAGTATATGAGCAGATTAATTATCTCGGACAGCTGAAAGGGATGACACGTCAGCAAGTTACCCAGGAGTTAAAATACTGGCTCGATCGTTTTGAAGTACCAGAAAATGTTAACAAGAAAATAGAGTCCTTATCTAAGGGAAATCAGCAGAAAATCCAGCTGATTGGTGCCATCATCCATCGCCCGAAGCTGCTTATACTGGATGAACCATTCAGTGGTCTGGATCCAGTGAACGTTGAGCTCTTAAAAACAGCCGTCAAAGAAATGAATGATAACGGTGCTACAATTGTCTTCAGTTCACATCGTATGGAACATGTTGAAGAGATGTGTGACCGTGTGTGCATATTGGACAAAGGGAAAACAGTCGTCTCAGGTAATATCAAACAGGTGAAGCAGGATTTCGGTAGAAAAGAAATTATTATCTCAGGCGATCATGATTTTAATCACCTGCGTCATATTCCAGGTGTTATTAACTTCAAACAGCATCGTAACGATGTTCGTCTGACAGTTGATGACCAGTCAGTTGCACCTCATGTGTTTGAAGCGGTCAAACAGCTCGGCTACGTCTCTAAATTTGAAGTAGCAGAACCGTCATTGAACGATATCTTCCTTGCAAAGGTGGGACGTCATCATGAATAAATTTTTTCCAACATTCTGGCTGACTTACTTCAAAAAAGTATCCAGCCGTTCATTTATCTATACAACATTGCTGCTGATGCTTGTTTTAATTGGACTCAGCAATATGGATAGAATCATTGATTTCTTTGATAACAGTGAAGATGAGATGACAGCTGTCTCAAGCAGCAGTGAGTCACTTCAGGATAATTTTATCACTGCCTATCAGCAGACTGACAAAGAGCTGAATCTCAAAAAAATGTCGCTGTCAAAAGGGAAACAAGGCGTTAAAGATGAAGATTACGAACGTCTCATCCACTTGACGGAATCCGGCGACCAAATACAAGCAGAAGTCTATACGAAAAATGATGCCGGGGAATCAGAACTANNATAAGGCAGCTCAATCATTGAATTTGTCCGCAGATGATGTCAACAAGCTGACCGCTCAGGCAGAAGTCAAAAACAAAGTGTTGTCCGACAGCGGTAAAAATGTAAATGAAGATGTTAAAGGGTTAAATACTATGATTGTTTATATCGGTGTGTTCCTGATCTTCTTCATTACGATTAATTATGGATCGCAGGCAGCGACAGATATCGCGATGGAGAAATCATCACGGGTTATTGAAATGATTGTGACAAGTGTATCGCCGGTCAATCATATTATGGCTAAAATTATAGGAATCATTGCTGTCGCACTGACTCAAATTGTGCTGCTCGGATTGACGATAGCGGCCTGTATCTATTTATTTGACTTAAACGACTTGATCAAAGAGCTAGGACTAAAATATTCTGGAGAGACAACGCGTATTATTGTCTATGCAGTCATCTTCCTGCTCCTCGGTCTTCTGATCAATATTAGTATCTCTGCGATTGTCGGAGCATTGACAAACCGGGTTGAAGATATCGGTCAGGCAGTGATGCCGATTACGTTCCTGAATATTGCAGCGTTTTACATTGCGATATTCAGTCTGGGAAATCCAGACACGACACTTGTAAAAATCAGCAGCTATATTCCTTTCTTTACGCCGATGGTCATGCTGCTCCGCACGCTGTCTCAAGAAACAGGTGATCTACCAATCATCATCGGTATTGTCATCTGTATCGTGACCATCGTGCTATTACTGCTGCTCGCAGCGCGCGTCTACAAAGGCAGTGTGTTCAGCTACGGCAAAGGTCTTGTGAAGAACTTCCGACAGGCCTTGCAGATGAAATAATATTGTCACAAAATAGTAATGATTAAATTATGGTTTATTGAACTAAGATAGTATAAAATTTATACTATCTTAGTTTTACTTTTAATTTGATTTGTTAAGGAGATTGTTATGAAAAATAGAGGAAATATGATATTTGCGATGGTACTTGCATTGATTACCATTGCCGTAATTGCATTGATGGTGATATTCAACCAGAAGGATGATCAGTCAGACAATACCGCATCAACTACGAATGGTGAAACAAGCACCGATTACAGCAAGATAGATGTCAAAGGACAGCCGATGCTGGGTGAGGAAGATGCACCGGTCACACTTATTGAATTCGGTGACTATAAATGTCCGGCATGTAAATTTTTCGATATGGAAATTCAACCGAAACTCGTTGAAAAATACGTGGATAACGGTGATTTAAAAATGTACTTCATCAATACACCGTTTCATGGTAATGAATCATTAATAGGCTCTCATGCCGCTGAAGCAGTATTAAAAAGTGAACCGACAAAATACTGGGATTTCCACAATGCTTTATTTGAAGCACAGCCTAACACAGACACATCAAGTACAGATAACTGGTTGACTGTAGACGTAGTGAAAAAAGCAGCCAAACAAGCTGATATAAAAGACGTTGATCAAGTCGTTACAGCCGCTGAAGACAAAACAGAATCAGCAGCAGTAGAAAAAGACATCAATCTCTATCAGACATACCAGGTCAATGAAACACCGACTATCATTATCAACGGTAAAAAAGTCAGCGATCAGTTAAATATTAAATCTCTTGAACAAGCGATTGAGGATGCGAAAAAGTAATGGAGAAAAATAACAGATTTTTCTTTATTGCCTGGGTAATAGCGATCGTTGCCATGCTTGGCAGTCTCTATTTCTCGGAGATCAGAAACTTTGTCCCTTGTGAGATGTGCTGGTACCAAAGAATTCTTATGTACCCCCTTGTCGTGATTCTTGGTTTTGCTGCATTGAATGACTTTTATCCATTCAAATATTTAGTGATGACATTTTCAATGATCGGGCTTGGCTTCTCCGTCTATCATTATATGGAGCAGAAAATACCAGGATTCGCCCCCATCAAAGCATGTGTTGGTGGCGTGTCATGTAACGTTGAATATATCAACTGGGCGGGCTTCATCACAATCCCGTTTCTTGCTGGAACAGCATTTTTGATCATTACGTTGTTGATGATTGCCGTCAAGAAACCTGTAAAATAGGCCGGCAAATGAATAAGCAACTTGAGAAACAGATGGTTTAACTGACCGTCTGTTTTTTGTTTTTACTTTAAATGATTCGAAGATTGAAAGTGAAGGGTGGTTTATAGTCATAAAGTGTCTTTTTTGGCTCAAAAACATGCTTTTTTAGCCGAAAAAAGGTATAATTAAATGATGACTGAGACGGATAGGAGTGAACCTGAGATGGTAAAGACAGTACAGTTTGACAACGAAATTACCCTCGGCCAGTTTTTAAAGGCTGAAGGGATTATAGGTACTGGTGGCCAGGCGAAGTGGTATTTACAGGATAACCCTGTGCTGTTAAACGGTGAAGAAGAAGCACGGCGTGGGAAGAAGCTGCACCAGGACGATATACTTGAAATTGAAGGGGAAGGTAAGTACAAGATTTCTTATCTTTCTGCCCGATGAAGCTCAAAACATTAAAACTTAACCAGTATCGCAACTATGATCAAGTCGCCTTATCGTTTCATGATGAAGTGAATGTGCTCATTGGTGCTAATGCTCAAGGTAAGACGAATTTACTTGAAGCCATCTATTGTCTTGCGCTCGCTAAGAGCCATCGTGCGAGTCATGACAAAGAGCTCATCAAGTGGGGTGCAGATTTTGCGTTGATCGAAGGGGAGCTGAGTTACAAACACGGTATGATGCCACTGTCCCTGCAAATATCATCAAAAGGTAAGAAAGCAAAGGCCAATCATCTGGAGCAGAGTAAGCTGACTCAGTATATCGGCCATATGAACGTTGTACTATTTGCGCCGGAAGATCTTAATCTCGTAAAAGGGAGTCCACAGATCAGGCGCCGTTTTATTGATATAGAAATCGGACAGATATCTGCTGTATATTTGAGTGATCTCTCTAATTTCCAGCGTATCCTCAAGCAGAAAAATCACTATTTGAAGCAGTTGAAGGTTAATCCGAAAGGTGACCGGACGATGCTTGAAGTATTGAATCAGCAGTTCAGTGAATTTGCTGTCAAACTGACTTTGAGACGGCATCAATTCATCAGCCAGCTGGAAGAAAAGGCTATTGAGATTCACAGCGGAATTACAAAATCTAAAGAACAACTTCAGATTCATTATCAAGCTAGTCTGCAGCTTGAAAATCATCTGGATACTATGATTGAAGCAACATATAAAAAATTATCAGAGTCGATGGATAAGGAAATCGAACGGATGGCAAGTCTGTACGGGCCTCATCGCGACGACTTGACGTTTTCAATCAATGGAGTAGATGTTCAAACTTATGGTTCACAAGGGCAGCAGCGCACGACAGCCTTGTCGCTGAAACTTGCTGAGATAGAATTAATCAATGAAGAGATAGGTGAATATCCTATTCTTCTGCTGGATGATGTTCTCAGTGAACTTGATGAAACGAGACAGACACATCTACTGACGACGATTCAGCATAAAGTGCAAACATTTGTGACGACGACTTCTGTTGAAGGGATAGAACATGAAACCATTGAACAGGCCAAGCTTTTCTATGTCGATCACGGACACATTCAAACTAATTAAAGAGTAGGTGACTATCTTTGGAAAATAATTTAGAGCAGTACGGTGCCGAGCAGATTCAAGTACTTGAAGGATTAGAAGCGGTACGTAAGCGTCCGGGTATGTATATTGGATCTACAGCATCAAGAGGTCTACATCACCTTGTCTGGGAAATTGTAGATAACAGTATCGATGAAGCGCTGGCTGGATTTGCAGATCATATTAAAGTCATCATCGAGAAAGATAACTGGATTAAAGTGATAGATAATGGACGAGGCATCCCAGTTGATATGCATGAAAAAATGGGGCGTCCTGCGGTTGAAGTCATATTGACTGTCCTGCACGCCGGTGGTAAGTTCGGCGGCGGCGGTTACAAAGTATCAGGCGGACTTCACGGTGTAGGATCTTCGGTTGTTAATGCATTGTCTTCAACACTTGAAGTATATGTACATAAAGACGGTAAAATTCATCATCAAGCGTATCATCAAGGGGCTCCTGCCTTTGATTTAAAAGTGGTAGGAGACACTGATCGCACCGGAACAACTATTCGCTTCAAGGCAGATGAATCTATCTTTACAGAAACGACGGAATACGACTATGAAATACTGCAAAAACGTATTAGAGAACTTGCTTTTCTGAATAAAGGAATTCGTATAGAAATCGTTGATGAACGCGATGAAGAACAAGTGATCAGCGATGATTACTTTTATGAAGGCGGGATTAAATCATACGTTGAGCTGCTGAATAAATCAAAGGAAGTATTATTCCCTGAACCGATTTATATTCATGCCTCGCGAACTGACGTAGAAGTGGAAATCTCAATCCAATATAATACCGGCTATGCGACTAACTTATTATCGTATGCGAATAATATTCATACGTATGAAGGCGGCACTCATGAAGATGGCTTTAAACGTGCATTGACACGTGTCATCAATAACTATGGGACTAAAAATAAGCTGATTAAAGAGAACGAAGAAAAACTGATCGGAGAAGACGTTCGTGAAGGAATGGTGGCAGTCGTGTCTATTAAGCACGGCGAGCCGCAATTTGAAGGTCAGACAAAAACGAAGCTCGGTAACACAGAGGTTCGTCAAATTACAGACAGCTTATTTGCCGAGCATTTTGAGCGTTTCTTGTACGAAAATCCTCAAGTGGCTAGAATCATCGTAGACAAAGGAATTATGGCGTCACGTGCCCGTCTTGCTGCGAAGAAGGCAAGAGAAGTCACACGACGTAAAACTGCTCTTGATGTCGGCAGTCTGCCTGGCAAACTCGCTGACTGTTCAAGTAAATCTCCGGAAGAGAGCGAACTGTACATCGTAGAGGGTGATTCTGCGGGTGGTTCAGCAAAATCCGGCCGTGATTCTAAAACGCAGGCGATTCTACCGTTGCGCGGTAAAATTTTAAACGTTGAAAAAGCAAGACTAGATAAAATTCTCAGTAACAACGAAGTACGTTCTATGATTACCGCAATGGGTACAGGAATCGGCGGGGAATTCGATATTTCAAAAGCCCGTTATCACAAAATTGTCATTATGACAGATGCCGATGTCGATGGTGCACATATTCGTGCGTTATTATTGACGTTCTTCTATCGTTTCATGCGGCCGTTAATTGAAGCGGGTTACATATATATCGCTCAGCCACCGTTATACAAAGTGGAACAAGGCAAAAAAGTATATTATGTCTATAATGACCGTGAACTTGATATTTTGAGAACAGAATTAAGTCCGACACCGAAGATTCAGCTCGCACGTTACAAAGGGCTGGGTGAAATGAATGCTGATCAGCTTTGGGAAACAACGATGAATCCGGAAAACAGAAGCATGCTGCAAGTCACATTGACAGATGCAATTGAAGCAGACGAAACCTTTGAAATGCTGATGGGTGATGTAGTAGAACACCGTCGTCATTTTATCGAGGAAAATGCTGAATACGCGACATTAGATGTATAGGAGGCGCCTTGATGGCAGAGAATACAGAACGATTAAAAGATAGGAATATCAGTACAGAAATGCGTGAATCATTCCTTGATTACGCAATGAGCGTTATCGTATCACGAGCGCTTCCTGACGTCAGAGATGGAATGAAGCCGGTTCACCGCCGTATTTTATACGGTATGAACGATCAAGGAATGACATCTGATAAGCCATACAAAAAATCCGCACGTATCGTCGGTGACGTCATGGGTAAATATCACCCGCATGGAGACTCATCGATATACGAGGCGATGGTCCGTATGGCACAAGATTTCAGTTACCGCTATCCGCTGGTGGATGGTCAAGGTAACTTCGGTTCAATGGATGGCGACGGCGCGGCAGCGATGCGTTATACAGAAGCCCGTATGTCAAAAATTGCGATGGAATTGATGCGTGATATTAACAAAGATACGATTGATTTTGCTGATAACTACGATGGCAATGAACGTGAGCCGGTAGTACTTCCTGCGCGTTTCCCTAATTTGCTTGTCAACGGTGCTTCAGGGATTGCAGTAGGGATGGCGACGAATATTCCGCCGCATAACTTGAATGAAGTGATCGATGGTGTGCTGGCACTGAGTCATAATGCTGACATCACTGTATCAGAGCTGATGGATCATATTCACGGGCCGGACTTTCCGACGTCAGGACTGATCTTAGGTCGTAGTGGGATCCGCCGTGCTTATGAAACGGGTCGTGGCTCTGTGATGATGCGTGCAAAAACGCTGATTGAAACACGTCCAAACGGCAAAGAAACGATTATTGTCACTGAAATTCCTTATCAGGTCAACAAAGCGAAGCTAGTTGAGAAAATTGCTGAATTGGTCCGCGACAAGAAAGTGGATGGTATCACGGACTTACGTGATGAAACAAGTCTGAAAGAAGGCGTCCGTATCGTCATGGATGTGCGTCGTGACGCGAATGCCAATGTCATCTTAAATAACTTGTATAAACTGACACCGCTGCAGACATCATTTGGTATGAATATGCTGTCACTTGTTGACGGTAAACCGAGAGTGCTCAACTTAAAACAGATGCTTTACTACTATCTTGAACATCAAAAAGTAGTCATTCGTCGTCGTACCATTTACAACTTGAAGAAGGCAGAAGACCGTGCGCATCTGCTGGAAGGTCTGCGCATTGCACTGGACCACATCGATGAAATTATCGCATTGATTCGTTCTTCTGAAACTGATCAGCAGGCAATGAATAGTCTGCAGTCAAACTACAGCTTATCAGAACGTCAAGCACAGGCGATTCTGGATATGCGTCTCCGTCGTCTGACAGGTCTTGAACGCGATAAGATTGAAGCAGAATATCAGGAATTAAGCGCTTATATCGATGAATTAAAAGCCATTCTTGCTGATGAAGAACGTATTCTTGACATCATCCGTGAAGAACTGACAGAAATCAAAAGTAGATTTGGTGATGACAGAAGAACAGAAATTACAATGGGTGGCTTCGACCAGCTGGAAGATGAAGATTTAATTCCAGAAGAACATATCGTCATCACACTAAGTCATAATAATTATATTAAACGGCTTCCTGTATCGACTTACCGGTCACAGCACCGTGGTGGACGCGGTGTACAAGGAATGAACACTATTGAAGATGACTTCGTGAGTCAGATTGTCACGACATCTACACATGATAATGTTCTATTCTTTACGAATAAAGGCCGTGTGTACAAGTTAAAAGGTTACGAAATACCTGAGCTGTCCCGCCAGTCGAAAGGAATTCCAATCGTCAATGCACTGGCTCTTGAGAAAGATGAGACCATCAGTACGATGATTGCCGTTAAAGACTTAGAGCGCGAAGATGCCTTTATTATCTTTGCTACTAAAAAAGGTCTCGTCAAACGTTCAAGTCTTTCTAACTTTGCACGAATCAATAAAAACGGTAAAATTGCCATCAGCTTCCGTGGAGACGATGAATTGATTGCCGTACGGTTGACAGATGGATCGAAGCAATTGATCATCGGTACAAAAAATGCCTCTCTTATTCGTTTTGAAGAGCAGACATTGCGTCCACTCGGTCGGACAGCAGCAGGGGTCAAAGGGATATCGCTGCGTGAAACTGATGAAGTCATCGGTCTAGATGTCATCAATTCAAATGATGAGCATGAAGTATTGATTGTCACTGAAAAAGGTTACGGAAAACGGACGAAGGAAAGTGACTATCGTATTTCAAACCGTGGTGGTAAAGGAATCAAAACAGCTACCATCACTGAGAAAAATGGTGATTTAGTTTACATCTCTACAGTCACTGGTGAAGAAGATCTCATGATCGTGACCAATCAAGGGGTCATTATCCGACTTGAAGTCAGCGATATTTCTCAAAACGGACGTAGTGCACAAGGTGTGAAATTGATCCGCTTAGGTGAAGGTCAGCATGTGGCAACCGTTGCAAAAGTCGATAAAGATGATGAACAAGAGATCATTGAAGAAGAAGAGGGTCATTTAGTAGGAACAATCGATGCAGATAACACTATTGAAGATACAGAAGATATCTTCGAAGACAGTGAAGATGTTGAATCGATGGAGAATCTGAAAGAAGATCAGTAGAAATTTAAAAAAATAATTACTATCAGGCACTGGACCTCCAGTGCCTTTTTGAATATCAAATAATGATTTTAACTATGAAAATAATTAATGAAAACTTATCTTTACTAGGTTGGTAATAAACAAATGAGTTGAAATGACAAGTAATTAAGCATACCATTGAAATGAAAATCTTAATAAGGATGCGATAAGTTTGAAAAAAACGGGCGGAGATTTATTTGTAGATACGCTGATTAATCATGGAGTGGAGTATGTTTTTGGTATTCCAGGTGCGAAAATCGATAAAGCATTCGATGTACTGGAAGAACGTGGACCAGAAGTCATCGTCTGTCGACATGAACAAAATGCGACGTTAATTGCTCAAGGTATTGGCCGATTGACTGGGAAACCAGGTGTAGCACTTGTAACAAGCGGCCCAGGTGTCACTAATCTGGTGACTGGTATGGTAACCGCTAACTCTGAAAGTGACCCAGTTGTNNGTCAGGACAGCTTGAAACGGACGCACCAATCATTAGACAATGCAGCACTGATGAAACATGTATCGAAATATTCAGTGGAAGTGCAAGATGCTTCAAGTATTTCAGAAGCAGTGACCAACGCCTTCCGTGCAAGTGTTGAGGGACGTAAAGGTGCAAGCTTTGTCAGTATTCCGCAGGATGTTATTTCCGATGATCAGGTGACTGTTGAAGCGATTCAAGTGAAGGAGCCTCCTGTCTATGGACCTGCACCTTCATTTGAAATCGATGAACTGGTAGACAAATTAAAAGCAGCGAAACTGCCGGTGTTGTTACTTGGTATGCGTGCTTCTTCTGAAGAAAATACGAATGCCATTCGCACGCTGCTGAGCAAGAATGAAATTCCGGTTGTCGAAACATTCCAAGGGTCAGGAATTATTTCCCGGGAACTAGAACATACTTTCTACGGACGTATCGGTTTGTTCCGTAATCAGCCGGGTGATGAACTATTAAAACAATCCGACCTTATCATTACGATTGGTTATGACCCGATTGAATATGATCCGTTCATCTGGAATGAAGAAAATGATAAAAATGTAGTTCACATTGATGAAGTACAAAGTGATATTGATAATCATTATGCACCGGTCACTGAGCTAATTGGTAATACATCACTGACGATTCAACGTATCAACGAGAAATTAAATGAAGGCGATATCGTCATTGGAGAAGAAGAAACAGCATTTTTAAACATGATTAGACAGCAGTTGGAAGACAAGATGGACCTTCCTGAAAATTATTTGGAGAATGACAGAGTCAATCCAAAACATTTAATTAAGACGATTCGTGATTTAATTGATGATGACGTGACAGTAACGGTAGACGTCGGTTCTCTGTATATTTATATGGCGCGTTATTTCAGAAGTTATGCGCCGAGACATCTACTGTTCTCAAATGGGATGCAGACATTAGGGGTTGCACTCCCGTGGGCTATCGCAGCTGCTCTTGTTAGACCGGGGAAAAAAGTCATCTCTATGGCTGGCGATGGTGGATTCCTGTTTTCAGGACAGGAACTTGAAACGGCTGTCAGACTTAAAGCACCGATTGTTCAGCTGATCTGGAATGATGGTTCTTACGATATGGTTAAATTTCAGCAGGTCAGCAAATATGGTAAAGAGGCAGCTGTTGATTTAGGCCCGGTTGATTTTGTGAAATACGCTGAATCGATGGGAGCTAAAGGTTACCGAGTGACTTCACCTCATGAGCTGGAAGCTGTGCTGCAACAGGCGATGCAGGAAACAGGCCCTGTTATCGTTGATATTCCGGTGGATTACAGCAATAACGCAAAACTAATGGCACAATTGCTGCCTGACCAAACCAACTAAGGAGGCTGCTATGAATCATCTTTATCAGTATTCAACGATGGGAGCACTCGTTGGTGGTATGTTTGACGGCGTCTTTTCGATTGACGATGTCTTAAAGAATGGGAACTATGGCATCGGAACACTTGAAGGTTTGAACGGCGAGCTGTTTATCAAGGAAGGAATAGCTTATGTCATAGAAAGCAGCGGGACTATTCGAGAAGTCGCACTAGACGAACGCTCGCCTTTTGCGAGTGTCACATTCTTTGAATCACAGAAAACACTGAAAATCACAGAAGCGCTGACGAAAGAGCAGCTGGATATAGAGATGCTGCAGGCGATTGAAGGGATGAATAGTTTCCATGCAGTCAAAGTGACTGGAACATTTAAAACAATCAAAGCGCGAGCCGCTAAAAAACAGGAATCGCCGTATCCTAAGCTCGTAGAAGCAGTGAAAGCGCAGGGTTACTTTGATTTTGAAGATACAACAGGAACGCTCTTTGGCTTCTATACACCTCGGTTCATCCAAGGTATCGGTGTTGCGGGATACCATGTTCATTATTTAAGTGATGATCTGCGTTCAGGCGGTCATGTCTTTGATTTTGTCACCGATGACGTGACAGTGGAACTTGCCTTGATGAATGAAGTGACGATGACGATGCCGGATACACCGCGCTATCGTCATAATGATTTGAATGATCCGGATATGCTCAGTGATATTGAAGCAAGCGAATAAAAAAACGGAAGCCTGGGCTTCCGTTTTTTTTATTCTTCTTCCAGCTGCTTCATCATGTAAGGAATTTCGTCGATTATTTTGGAAGCTGGAATGACATACATATCTTTAGCCAGTTTGTCTCCAATCTTACTGTGAATATAAACGGCTTTTTTAATCGCGTCTTCGATATCAAACTGCCCCGCGAAACTTGCCAGTATCCCTGCCAGTGTATCTCCCATGCCACCTGATGCCATGGCCGGGTTTCCTTTTTCAATGCGGTAATTACCTGAATTCAAATACAGTTCAGTATGATGTTTCTTCAATACCACTTGAGCTCCGAGTTCTTCGGCAGCAGCTCTGTTTCGTTCCGGCGTCTGATCTTCTATCTTAATACCGCTTAATCGTTCCCACTCCATTTGGTGAGGTGTGAAGATGACATTAGCGTTCGGCAGCGGGTGTTTCAACTTACTTAAAATAGTAATCGCATCTCCGTCTATGATGACGGTCTGATCGTTATTGATATGCTGGAATAGAAACGTCAGCGTATTATTGCCTTGAAAATCGAGTCCAAGTCCTGGACCGATTAAAATACAATCTGCTTCTGCAACGAGTTTGCTGATACGCTTAATATCTGATAAATCACTGACCATTGCTTCCGGGCAGCGTGAATGAAGCGCAGTATGGTTCGTCTGATGGGTCACGACTGTCGTTAATCCTCCACCACTGTAGACACATGCACGGGCACTCAACATAATGGAACCACCCATATTCTGATTGCCGCCGATCAACAAAATGCGGCCGTAATCGCCTTTATGTGATTCACTCTTTCTCTTCGGAATAGTAATCTGTGAAATAGTTTCCATGATTGTCTCCTTTGTTATGAATACACATAGTCTAACAGATTCAGTTGCACATCTAAAGTTCATTTGATAAGATAAGGTTAATTAAATAATCTATTACCTTGGAATAAGTAATTTCTAACGTATCTTAAAGAGAGTCAGTGGCCGGTGAGAACTGATGGATATAGGAAATGAAATCTATCCAGAGTTATCGGGTAATCGGTCTAACCGTTATGTTAATGGAGTGAACAGCCTAGGCTGTTAATGAGGGTGGCAACGCGTAAATACCACGTCCCTGTTATAGGGATATGGTATTTTTTTGTACCCAAATATCAAATAGGAGGCATCATTATGTTAGATATTAAATTATTCAGAACAGAGCCTGATTTCGTCAAACAGAAATTAGCAATGCGTGGAATTGATTCATCGGTCGTTGATACCATTCTTGAACTGGACAACGAGTCACGTCATCTGACTGTTCAGACTGAGGAATTGAAAGCACAGCGTAACAAAGCAAGTGAAGCCATTGCACAGAAAAAGCGCAATAAAGAAAATGCGGATGACGCCATATTAGAAATGCGTCAAGTCGGTGAAGACATAAAAGCCATCGACAGCAAGTTGAATGAAGTAAGAACTGCACTGCATGATCAGTTAGTCAGCCTGCCAAACTTAGTCAGCGATGAAACACCCGCGGGTAAGGATGAAGATGATAATGTAGAAATCCGTAAGTGGGGTGAACCTCGACAGTTCGATTTTGATGCGAAGCCTCACTGGGATATCGTGGATGATCTGCACATGGCTGATTTTGAACGAGCAGCTAAAGTATCGGGTGCGCGCTTTGTATTCCTGACAAAGGACGGTGCAAGACTGGAACGTGCCTTAATGAATTTCATGGTTGATATGCACACAACGCAGCACGGCTACCAGGAGATGGTGACTCCTCAGCTGGTGAACGCAGCATCTATGTTCGGTACAGGTCAGCTGCCTAAGTTCGAAGAAGATTTATTCAAAGTAGAAAAAGAAGGATTTTACACGATACCTACTTCTGAAGTACCATTGACCAACTATTACCGTGATGAAATTATAAATGCGGAATTATTTCCTGTGAAGTTCACTGCACAAACAGCATGCTTCCGTTCAGAAGCTGGTTCAGCAGGCCGTGATACACGTGGATTAATCCGCATGCATCAATTCAACAAAGTCGAAATGGTCCGCTTTGAAATGCCTGAAAATTCTTTTGCGGCACTTGAAGAAATGACAGCGCACGCTGAAAAAGTCCTTCAGACGTTGAATATTCCGTACCGCACGATTGAATTATGTGCTGGAGACATTGGATTTGGTTCTGCAAAAACGTATGATATCGAAGTATGGCTGCCGAGCTATAATGCCTACAAAGAAATCAGCTCTTGTTCAAATATGACTGACTTCCAGGCAAGACGAGCTAATATTCGCTTTAAACGCGACAAAAACAGCAAGACGGAATATGTGCACACATTAAATGGATCAGGTCTTGCTGTCGGCCGTACATTTGCAGCAGTCGTCGAGAACTATCAGAATGCAGATGGCACAATCACGGTACCAGAAGCATTAGTACCTTATATGGGCGGACAGACAATAATTAAATAGTAATGCAAGGGACGCTGATATCAGCGTCCCGTTTTTATGTAAAGAATATTAATTCGAAATTAATATAATATTTATATTGACTATAATAATTATATCTGATATATTAATTATATAATAAGCACCAAGCATAATAAAACTTAAAAATGAAAGAGGTTATTAGACAATGACACAATTTAATTTAGATCAAAACCACAGCTCAATCGAATTCTCAGTGAAACATTTAATGGTTTCAAAAGTGAAAGGTGAATTCACTGATTACGATGTTCAAGCAACTGGTGACATCAACGACTTATCTACTATTCAAGTGAAAGCATCAGTCAAAGTAGACTCTATCGATACTAACAACGGCGACCGCGATGGTCACTTAAAATCAGCTGATTTCTTTGATATTGAACAATACCCAGAAATCACATTCGTGTCTACATCTGTATCTGAAACATCTATTACGGGTGAATTAACTATCAAAGATGTAACCAATGTTGAAACATTTAATCTTGAATACAACGGCATTCAAAAAGATCCAATGAACGGCAACGCAGTGACTGGTTTCATCGTAACTGGCAGCATTAACCGTGAAAAATACGGCATCACTTGGAACCAAGCGCTTGAATCAGGCGGCGTAATGGTTGGTAAAGAAGTTAAATTTGAAGCAGGTATTGAGCTTGCTATCGCAGAATAATTAATCGAACGACAAAACACACTGCCACATTAAGGCAGTGTGTTTTTTGTCGTTCAATTAACTTACATTGAGCTATTGGCTTATAAGTTGTAAAATAGAAACGTTATGAAAATTAAATGAGAAAGAGTGTTTAGATTTGAAATTGGATTTAATAAAAACGTCAATTATAAGTGCCGTTATGCTGGTTGTTACTTTATTGATACATGCAGTACCTGCACTGATTCTCATTACTGCCCCATTTCTATTGATTCCCGGTGTTTATCTATGTTATAAGGACAAACACGGTTTTTATGTGATGAGTGGTATTGTACTCATCATTTCATTGATATTCCTTAAGCTATTTGCACTGCAGGTGATGATCGGTGTGCTTCTTTCGAGCTATTTAATCGGGCTGCTGCTCCAATCAAGAGCATCAAAAGAATATATGCTGTTTGCGCTGACAGTGCTTCTCAGCTTTTATGCTTTAATTTCCATTATATTCATGCAGTTGATGGAATTACTGCCGACGACAAAGGAATGGTTCGCCGATGTCAAAGATTCTTATATGGCATTAGTGGAAGCGGAACTCGGTAAAGAAACNNTCCAGGACTTATCGTGCTTCTCATCTTCCTGCTGAGTCTCATCAGTCTATTGATTGCAATGCCGATTCTTAGAAAATTCAAAGTGGCTGCACCTAACTTTAGACCGCTTTATTTCTGGCGTGTACCAAAAAGTGTATTATATCTTTATGTGATTGCTGTACTGATTAAGCTGCTGCTGACACCTGAAGATGTCATTCTGCTCGGCATAGTCACGAACTTACAGTATGTGTTAGAATGGATTATATTTATTCAGGGGATATCATTGATCAGTTTCTTTATCAAAGTGAAACGTACCCCAACCATCATCAATGTGTTGATGTTTATCTTTGCCTTTATTATGGCGCCGATCACACAACTGCTCGGCATGCTTGATTTGATCATCAACGTGAAAGCGAGAATCAAACTTTAATGAATAGTGAGGTGTCCAGATGAATCGTAAATATAACAGGCAGGCATTAATGATTCCTTTTGTAGTCATGTGTATTGCTGCCCTTATTCTCGTCGGATTGTTATTTATTGTTCATCGAGTCATGGCACTGCTTGCAGGCGGCATCATTATAGCAATCATTGGAATAAGTGTATTTGTACTTAAAAACGGCATTCAGCGCAATGAACGTTATTTTGAACAGCTATCCACACGTGTACATAAAGGCCGGTCATTCGCTGTGACAGAACTTCCTATTGGTGTAGTACTGCTGGATGACTCAGGTCATGTAGAATGGCATAACCAGTTTATCAATGAAAAAATTGACCGTCCCATATTAAGCGATCCAATCAACGAAGTGTTTCCTAATCTGTTGAATCAACTGAAAGTCAATGGTATAGATGAAGTGCAGACACAGTATAAGGATAATAAGTTCAAAGTGCGTTATGGAGAGGAGACGAATGTTCTTTATTTTCTCGATATTACAGACAAAGTAGAAACTGATGAACTGTTCGAAGAATCAAAACCGGTCATCGGAACTATTTTTCTCGATAACTATGATGAAATTACGCAGAATATGAGTGATGCCAATAGAACAGAAATGAACAGTATGATGACGACAGCAATCAATACATGGGCTGAAGAAAACAATGTCTTCGTGAAACGTTATTCTTCTGACCAGTTCATTATTTTTCTGAACAATCGTATTTTGAGTCAGATTGAACAGACAAAATTTAACCTGCTGGATATCATTCGTGAGAAAAGTCGTGAAAAGAAGACGCATATTACGCTAAGTATCGGTATCGGTGAAGGCGCAGATAATTTAATTGCGCTCGGTGAACTTGCTCAATCGAGTCTGGATCTTGCCCTTGGTCGCGGGGGTGACCAAGTAGCAATCAAAAACTCAGCTGGCGGTGTAAGGTTCTTCGGTGGCAAGACCGATCCGATGGAAAAACGTACCCGTGTCCGCGCGCGTGTCATATCGCATGCCTTGAAGGATATTCTTGCAGAAGGTGATAACGTCATTATCATGGGGCATAAACGTCCTGATATGGATGCTATCGGAGCAGCAATTGGTGTCGCAAGATTTGCCAAGATGAATCAACTGAAAGCTTATATTGTATTAAACGACCATGATATCGATGAAACATTAAGCCGCGTGATGAATGAAATTGCTGAGAAACCTGAACTGAATGAAACATTCATTACCTCTGATGAGGCATGGACATTGATGACGAATCGAACGACACTCGTCATCGTTGATACGCATAAGCCGGACATGGTTATTGATGAGAATATACTGAACAAAGCATCGCGAAAAGTAGTCATAGACCATCATCGACGCGGAGAAGAATTTATTTCCAGTCCACTGCTCGTCTATATGGAACCTTATGCAAGTTCTACTGCTGAGCTTGTGACTGAGTTGCTGGAATATCAACCTGAGGAACACAAATTGACGCGTCTTGAATCAACGGTCATGCTTGCAGGAATTATCGTCGATACACGAAACTTTACGCTGCGCACAGGTTCACGAACATTTGATGCGGCCAGTTATTTAAGAAGTCACGGGGCTGATACGATTCTTTGCCAGCATTTCTTAAAAGACGATATCAATACGTATTTGAAGCGAAGTGAATTGATCAAAACAGTTGAACTCGGTCATGATGGTGTGGCGATTGCGTATGGTCGTGATGATGATATTTATCATCCTGTCGTTGTGGCGCAGGCAGCTGATGAACTGCTCAGCATTGACGGTGTAGAAGCTTCCTTCGTCGTGGCGAGACGTGATGAAGACTTAGTCGGCATATCTGCACGTTCGCTCGGCGAAATCAATGTTCAGCTGGTGATGGAAGCATTGGGCGGCGGCGGTCATCTATCGAATGCAGCGGTACAATTGAGAGATGTATCAGTAGGAACAGCGATTGATCAACTAGAAGAAGTCATCGCTGAACAATTTTCAAGGAGTGAAGTATAATGAAAGTGATTTTTACACAGGATGTTAAAGGAAAAGGGAAAAAAGGCGAAGTAAAAGAAGTCCCAGTAGGATATGCAAACAATTTCCTTCTTAAAAATAATTATGCAGTAGAAGCGACACCAGGTAACTTAAAACAACTGCAGGCACAGAATAAGCGTGTTGAGAAAAATAAAGAACAGGAACTGATTGAAGCACAACAACTGAAAGAGCGTATTGAAGCACTTGAAGTTGAAGTGAAGGCGAAGTCAGGAGAAGGCGGCCGTCTCTTTGGTTCAGTGAGTACAAAGCAGATTGTAGAAGCATTGAAACAACAGCATGATATTAAAGTAGACAAAAGAAAGATGGATCTGCCGGACGGTATTCGAAGCCTGGGCTATACCAATGTCCCTGTCAAGCTGCATAATCAAGTATCTGCAAACTTGAAAGTCCATGTAACTGAAGCATCATAATTAAGGAGGCGCACTAATGGAAGATTACAATCAATCATTACAGATGCCCCACCATTTAGAAGCGGAGCAGTCTGTTCTTGGTGCGATTCTGATCGATCCAGAGCTGTTGATGCCGACGCTTGAGCGCCTGCTGCCACAGCACTTCTACCGAAAAAATCATCAGCATATCTTCCAGGCCATGCTGTCGCTCGCAGAGAAAAATGCAGAAGTTGATATCGTGACGATAACCAACCAGATGACTGCTGAAGGAACACTTGATGAATCGGGTGGACCAGGCTATCTGCTTGAACTATCAAACATTGTACCGACGACACGTAATATCGACTTCTATACAGAGATTGTATTTCGTGATGCAGTGAAACGGCAGTTAATTACGGTTGCAGATTCCATCGCAAAAGATGGCTACAACGATGAACTTGAGCTGGAATCATTATTGAGTGATGCTGAGAAGCGGATTATGGAGATATCCGCGTCCCGTGGCACAGATGGCTTCAAGTACATCAAAGAAATTCTCCAGACTGTATTTGAAAATGCAGAAGAATTGGACCGGAACCAAGGGCAGACACCGGGTATTCCAACCGGTTACCGGGATCTTGATAAGATGACAGCAGGATTTAACCGCAATGACCTGATCATTATCGCTGCCAGACCTTCTGTAGGTAAGACAGCATTTGCGCTGAACATTGCGCAGCAGGTCGCCACACATGACCAAGGTTATTCTGTTGCTATATTCTCACTAGAGATGGGAGCCGATCAGCTGGCAACCCGGATGATCTGCAGTACAGGTAATGTGGACTCTAATCGACTGAGAACAGGAACGATGGAGAATGAGGACTGGAACCGGTTCACGGTTGCTATCGGTAAACTGGCGAAGACGAATATTTATATCGACGATACCCCGGGCATTCGCATCACGGATATTCGCGCCAAATCACGACGTTTGAAGCAGGAGCACGGGCTAGATATGATATTGATTGATTATTTGCAGCTCATTCAAGGTTCTGGTTCTAGAAGCTCTGACAACCGTCAGCAGGAAGTATCTGAAATATCCCGGATGTTAAAAGCACTGGCGAGAGAGCTTGAATGTCCAGTGATTGCCTTAAGTCAGCTGTCCCGTGGCGTAGAACAACGGCAAGACAAGCGGCCGATGATGAGTGACATCCGTGAATCAGGATCGATTGAGCAGGATGCGGATATTGTAGCGTTCTTGTACCGTGATGACTATTATAACCGAGGAAACGGCGAAGACGGTGAAGATGGCGAAATCGATGCAGGTGTGCAGGACGAAAATGGTGAGATTGAAATCATCATTGCCAAGCAGCGTAACGGTCCGACGGGTACTGTAAAACTAAACTTCATGAAGCAGTACAATAAGTTCACGGATATTAGCTATGAGTATTCTGGACTAGAAGGTTAAAAATCTAAAAATAAAATAAACGTACATTTTTTATAACAGATATAAAAAATGTACGTTTTTTGTTATCGTTACAGTCTTAATCATCATATTTCGTCTGTATAGCAATCATGTATAAAAAGTACTTTAATGACTTATATATCAACGTTTGAAGCTTATCTGGCAATGCATCTGAGTAGTCGTGACTATCTGAAACTTTACATTTGAAACGTTCGGCTTTCGTTTGATTTTTATGTCATTCATTGATAGAATAACAAAGGTTGATTAAATTTGGAGGTGCAAGGATGTCATCTATCGTAGTAGTTGGAACGCAATGGGGAGACGAAGGTAAAGGTAAGATTACTGACTTCTTGTCAGAACAGGCAAATGTGATTGCACGTTTTTCAGGTGGTAATAACGCTGGACATACGATTAAATTTGGCGGCGAAACATATAAATTACATTTAGTACCGTCTGGTATTTTCTATTCAGACAAACTATCAGTCATTGGTAACGGAGTTGTTGTCGATCCTGTAGCCCTGCTGAAAGAATTGGATGCATTAAATGAACGAGGTATTTCTACAGATAACTTACGTATCTCAAATCGAGCGCAAGTGATTCTACCGTATCACTTAAAGCAGGATGAGCTGGAAGAAGAAAAACGCGGAGACAATAAAATCGGTACGACTAAAAAAGGAATCGGACCTGCTTATGTAGATAAAGTGCAGCGTATCGGTATCCGTCTTGCTGATTTATTGGATGAAGAAACATTCCGAGTGAAACTTGAAGACAACTTAGCTGCTAAAAACGAATTGTTCGAAAAAATGTTCGGTGCTGAAGGATTTACGTTTGATGAAATATTTGACACGTATTATGCAGCGGGACAACGCTTGAAACCATTTGTCACAGATACAGCGAAAGTATTGGATGATGCCTTCCATGCTGACGAAAAAGTATTGTTCGAAGGCGCGCAAGGCGTCATGCTTGATATCGATCACGGGACTTATCCGTTTGTGACATCAAGTAATCCGATTGCAGGTAATGTCACAGTCGGTACAGGTGTCGGTCCAACGTTTGTAGACCGCGTCATCGGTGTCTGTAAAGCTTATACTTCCCGTGTCGGCGACGGTCCATTCCCGACTGAACTATTTGATGAAAATGGCCATCATATCCGTGAAATAGGTCGTGAGTACGGCACAACGACAGGTCGTCCGAGACGTGTCGGCTGGTTCGATTCAGTTGTATTACGTCACTCACGCCGTGTCAGTGGTATCACTGACTTGTCTATTAACTCTATCGATGTGTTGACAGGACTTGAGACAGTGAAAATTTGTACGGCTTATGAGCTGGATGGTCAAGAAATAACGGAATATCCGGCTAACTTAAATGAATTAAACCGCTGTCAGCCGGTATTTGAAGAACTACCCGGCTGGACTGAAGATGTGACAGCGTGCAAAACAATGGAAGAGCTGCCTGATAACGCTCGTCGTTATTTAGAGCGCATTTCTGAGTTATGTGACGTCAAAATATCAATTTTCTCAGTAGGACCTGACCGTAATCAGACAAACTTATTAGAAGATCTTTGGAAGAATTAGCACAAAAAGAGGCTGGA
>DJUI01000015.1 GCA_002438305.1 Staphylococcaceae bacterium UBA6286
TGTTTCGGTTTGATTAATTCCATTTCTGTTTTCATGTCTCTCACCCTTAATAAACAGTTTGTTTGTAGAGGAACCCTTGGTCTAATGGACGGTATTCAGGCTGAATATCTTCAATCACTTCCAGCAGTCCGAATTTCTCGTCATCGTATAGACCTGGATCTTCTTCGTACAAATCAATTGCTTTTCTATATTGTTTAGTCACTTCAGTGATATATTCTTCTGAATGCAGTACGCCGTCGATTTTAAAGCTGTCTATCCCTGCTTCAAACAGTTCCTCAAGCTCTTCTATGACACAAATGTCATTAGGGCTCATGATATGAGTCCCGTTAGCATCTTCAAAAATCGGATACTTATTATTACGTTCTTCATCGTAAAGTAACATGTTCTTTTCGTCCTGGCGATTTTCGATTTTCATTGCTTTTTCCTGGTAAAGGAAATAATTGCCGAGCAGCTGACGTTTCGACTGGAACATACATGTCATGCCATGCACTTGAACTTCGATTTCAACATTGGCATTCTCTTTGATTTCAATGACTTCTTCCATACTTAATTCACGGGCAAGTACCGCTCGCACTGCGCCTCTTTCTCCCCAGTAATTACACTGAAAGTGATTCGTAACGACTGTCTCCTGATTCCAGTGCAGTGGCAGCGGCTGTTCCTGTTCTTTGACATACATCATGACAGCAGGATCACCAAAAATAATACGGTCAACCTTGATGTCGTGCAGCCATTTAATATAATTTTCGACATCATCAAGATGTTCATTATGGAATAAACCATTGACTGCCACATAAGCTTTTTTTCCGGCTGAGTGGATGAGGTCAACAGCTGTCAGCAAATCCTGCTGATTGAATTCTCCGGCTAATCTTAAGCCGTATTTCTGTTCACCGATCACGAAGGCATCAGCTCCCGCTTCAATCAGCACTTTTAGATGGTCCAGTGACTTTGGGGTAACCAGTAACTCTGTCATATTAAAACTCCTTTACCGAGATGCTCATGCCATCTCCTAAATCTATAAAATTTGTTGTATAGCCCGGCTGTTCTTTCAGCCAGTTGTTGTATTGCTCAATTTTCCTTACCATTTGTTTGACGTTACGGCTTCTGACAATTTCGATATGGCCGACGAAGTCATGATACAAAATGTTGTCAGTAATGATGAGTCCACCGCGTTTAACAAGCGGACTGTATAATTCAAAGAATTTCTTCGACTGTGCTTTCGCTGCATCGATAAACAATATATCATACTGCCTGTCGTTCACATCAGAAAATGCTTCTGCCGCATCATTAAAGATGAGACGGATACGGTCTTCGCAGTGAAATGCCGCAACATTTGTCACTGCCTGCTCATACATCTCTTTATTTCTTTCAATCGTTGTCACTTCAATCTGGTCATTGACCGAAGCAAAATGCAGCGCACTATAACCGATGGCTGTCCCTATTTCAAGAATGGATGATGCCCTTTGAATTCTGATCAGCTGCTTCACAAGTTCGAGCGCCACTTTATCCATAATGGGAACTTGATTTGCCAGTGCATCATCACGTAACACATCTACTTCTGTATTCTTATTCAATTGTGTGATATATGATCTATTATTCAACACGACTCAATCCTTTAACAGAAAAACTACCAACCACATGGCCGGTAGAATTTGAATTCATTCAAAATATTGTATCACATATCCGCATAAAAATTAAGTCTTAATTTTACAGTCTCTCTTGATTGAATGAAAGGATGACCTAAAAAACGTTCCTGCTCATTTAAGAACAGGAACATTTAACGATGACCACTAGTTATCAATATGTTCAGCTTTCAGTTTGTTATGTTCTTCAAGCGTTTTAGAGAAGTAATTCTTGCCATCAGAGTCAGCCAGGAAGTATAAGTAATCCGTCTGTGCCGGATTCAGTACACTCTCCATCGAAGCCTTACCGCTTGTTGCGATAGGACCGGGCGGAAGACCTGTATTTTGATACGTATTATAAGGGGAATCTACTTTTAAGTCTTCTTCATATGTGACTTCTTTGTGACGACCTAGTGAATATAGTACAGTAGGGTCCGTCTGAAGAGGCATAGGTGGATTTTCTTCCATCCGGTTGATGAAGACAGAAGCAATTTTTGCACGGTCCGTCAAGCCTGTTGCTTCCCGTTCTACTAAAGAGCTGAATGTCAGAAACTCATGGAATGTCAGCCGCTTTTCTGTACCCATTTCATTAATGACGATACCGCCATACTTATCCCATAATGGAAAAGCATTATCCTGAGTCGCAGTCAGCATTTTATCAACGATTTCTTCAGTCGTCGGATTCTCTTCAGTAAATTCATAAGTCGCCGGATAAAGGTAGCCTTCAAGCGGTCTCTTCACCTCTTTATCAAATACATCATCGGCAATCAGCTTCGGATGTTTCTTCTGCATTTTTTTGACGAATGCTTTGCTATTCATTGTTTTTTCGAAGTCCGCTGCTTTAATAGTTGTGTTTTTAGCAACGATGGNNACGATATCTGCAATCTGATCAATGGTCATCCCTTCCGGAATATTCATCTTGAACGCGACCGGTACGTAGATTTTACCTTCCTGCAGACTTTTTGAAATCTGTTTGAAAGTCATTGATGGTGACAGCTCATAGCTGCCTGCCTGGAAGTTTGAAATATTGTTGAACTTCAAATAATACTTGAACATGTCACTGCTTTTGATGATCTTATTTTTTTCAAGCTTATCTCCGATCATCGTTGCCGTTTCACCAGGCAGAACTTCTATTTTAGTTGTGCTTTCATTGCCAGGGTCCAGTGGTTTCTGGCTGGCAGTAAAATAGAAGAACCCAGCTATCCCTGCAGCGATGAGGCCGAGCATCAATAAGCCGATGACTACAGCAGAGATGATCCTCGACGCTGATTTTGCATCCTTGATTTCTTCATTACGATTCCTCATAAAGTCACCCTT
>DJUI01000105.1:0-152 GCA_002438305.1 Staphylococcaceae bacterium UBA6286
GAAGAAGAAGAAGAATAGGTTCGTTATTGACATTACTGTTAAAAGTGATTATTATTTTACTTGGGCTCCTTTAATTAGGACAAACGTATAAACCAATACGCTCCCTTTGCGATCTGCAAAAGGAGCGTTTTTTATTTTTTTATTCAGGAGGA
>DJUI01000105.1:278-1838 GCA_002438305.1 Staphylococcaceae bacterium UBA6286
TATCAGCACGGTGAAGTATTCGTGACAGACGACGGTGCAGAGACAGACCTTGACCTCGGACACTATGAGCGTTTCATCGACATCAACTTAAATCAGTATTCCAACGTGACAGCAGGGAAAGTGTATTCTCATGTCTTGAAAAAAGAACGTCGCGGTGATTATTTAGGCGGGACTGTGCAGGTCATCCCGCACATTACGAACGAAATTAAATCACGTCTGCTGCTTGCCGGCGAAAGCACAAAAGCAGATGTCGTCATCACAGAAATCGGTGGTACGACAGGGGACATTGAATCACTGCCATTTTTAGAATCGATCCGTCAGATTAAGAGCGATCTCGGCCGTGAAAATGTCATGTACATTCACTGTACACTGCTCCCTTACATTAAAGCAGCAGGTGAAATGAAAACGAAACCGACTCAGCACAGTGTGAAAGAACTGCGCGGACTAGGCATCCAGCCGGACATGATCGTTGTCCGTACGGAATACGAAATGACGCAGGACTTACGCGACAAAATCGCTTTGTTCTGTGACATCGATAAACAATCAGTCATCGAATGCCGTGATGCAGACACGTTATATCAAGTGCCTTTAGCATTAAAAGCACAGAAGATGGACGACATCGTCATCAACCGTCTCAGTCTTGAGGCATCTGAAGAAGCAGAGATGACGGAGTGGACTAAATTACTGGAAACTGTTCGTCACTTAAACGGTAAAACACGCATCGCGTTAGTCGGTAAATATGTCACGCTGCAGGATGCTTACTTGTCAGTCGCTGAAGCATTGAAGCATGCAGGTTATGAGTTCGGCAAAGAAGTAGAGATCAAATGGATCAATTCAGAACAATTGGATGTAACAAACTTCAAAGAAGAACTGAGTGATGTTGACGGTATTTTAGTGCCGGGTGGATTTGGTGAACGCGGCATTGAAGGAAAGATTTTAGCGACGCAGTATGCTCGTGAGAACAATATCCCGTTCCTCGGCATCTGTCTCGGTATGCAGCTGGCAACTGTTGAGTTCGCACGAAACGTCGTTGGTCTTGAAGGTGCACACTCTGCAGAGCTTGACCCGAATACGCCGTACCCGGTCATCGCCCTGCTGCCTGACCAGAAAGATATCGTCGATCTAGGTGGAACACTGCGTCTCGGCTTATATCCATGTCAGCTGGTTGAAGGTACAAAAGCACATGAAGCATATGGTGAGTCATTAGTTCACGAACGTCACCGTCACCGTTATGAGTTCAACAATGAATTCCGTCAGCGCCTTGAAGAAAAAGGACTGGTCTTCTCAGGAACATCACCTGACGGCCGTCTTGTCGAAATCGTTGAGATTCCTGATCATAAATGGTTTGTCGCTTGTCAGTTCCATCCGGAATTTTTATCACGTCCGACAAGACCACAGCAATTGTTCAGAGGATTTGTTGAAGCAACACTTAAATAATATGATGAAAGCCGCTCATAACGATGGAGCGGCTTTTGTTGTAGGAAGACACAAAACATGGCCCTCAAACAGGATTAGAGGGCCACGTCTGAGCGGAAATCACAAAATCACACAAAACATGGC
>DJUI01000105.1:1902-2165 GCA_002438305.1 Staphylococcaceae bacterium UBA6286
CAAAACATGGCCCTCTTATCTATTTTATTCTGCTTCTTCTTCCAGCAGTTCTTTCATGCCTGCATAAATTACGTAATAGATGTAGTTCATCGCCATCATATGAGGGCGGATAATACGACTGAAGTCTTCTGCCGGCACAATCGCACGTGGTGTAGACAAGTCGATGAAATTCATACTGGTAATACGTTCGTCTTTGTTACATACAAGAATGTAATCGATATTAAATGCTTCCAGATCTTTAATATATTCAATGACAGCTTCAT
>DJUI01000105.1:2315-5686 GCA_002438305.1 Staphylococcaceae bacterium UBA6286
CGGTTTCCTGCGCGTCGATTTTCTTGAAAATACCGTTCAACTGCGTATTGAATATCTTTAACATTAAAATCCTTCTTTCTGTTATTTATAGTACAATTCTAATATAAAAGAGAGGTGGAAGACAATGGTACGCATTTTGGTCATTGATGATGAGAAGAACATCAGACTGCTGTTAAAAGAGATTTTCTCCATGTATGGGTTTACGACCGATGAAGCAGAAAATGGTNNAAGGCAATCACAGTATGACCTTGTGTTCCTGGATAAGCGGATGCCTGTGATGAGCGGGGAGGAGACGTTGAGGAAGCTGAGAGCACATAGCCGGATTCCTGTTTATTTAATCTCTGCCTACCAGACGAACGAAGAAATTGACCGGATTATCAACCTGGGGATTGACGGAATTTTAATGAAGCCGTTTTCAATTGCTGATGTAGCAAAAATCGCTGAAAAATATAGTGATGACAAGGTTTAAAGTTATGCAAATACACGAATTGTCTGCTATACTAATGACATAATATTGTGCAGCAGCACACAAGGAGGATTTTTTCATGCCATTAGTTTCTATGAAAGAAATGTTAATCCAGGCTAAAGAAGGCGGTTATGCGGTAGGTCAGTATAACATCAACAATTTAGAGTTCACACAAGCAATTCTTGGCGCTTCTCAAGAAGAGAACGCACCAGTCATTCTTGGTGTATCTGAAGGCGCTGGAAAATACATGGGCGGATTCTACACTGTAGTAAAAATGGTTGAAGGTTTAATGAAAGACATGAACATCACTGTTCCTGTAGCGATTCACTTAGACCACGGTTCTAGTTTCGACAAATGTAAAGAAGCGATCGATGCTGGTTTCACATCTGTCATGATCGATGCTTCTCACCATTCATTTGAAGAGAACGTTGAAATCACTAAACAAGTCGTAGAATATGCACATTCTAAAGGAGTTTCTGTAGAAGCTGAATTAGGTCGTGTCGGCGGTCAGGAAGATGACGTCGTATCTGACGGTGTGGTCTATGCAGATGCTCGCGAATGTCAGGAACTTGTTGAAAAAACAGGTATCGACTGCTTAGCACCAGCACTTGGTTCTGTACACGGTCCTTACAAAGGTGAACCAAACCTTGGATTCAAAGAAATGGAAGAAATCGGCGCTGCGACCGGCTTACCATTAGTATTACATGGTGGTACTGGTATCCCGACTAAAGATATCACTCGTGCCATTTCTTTAGGAACAGCTAAAATCAACGTCAACACTGAAAACCAGATCGCTTCTGCTAAAGCAGTACGTGATACATTGAATAATGATGCTGACGTCTACGATCCACGTAAATATCTCGGACCTGCACGTGAAGCAATCAAAGCAACTGTTCAAGGTAAAATCCGTGAGTTCGGTACATCTGGCAAAGCTTAATCACAAAGAATTAATACAAGCACATCAGCCCGGCTGATGTGCTTTTTTTCTTGACTTTTTGCTTGATTTTGAATTATATTTAAAGTCGCAAATTCTATAGTTTGCTATTATTCAATGGATAAACTTACAATAATAATGAGAATAATATGATGAAACTTAATCATGTATTTTTTATGGGAATAGAAAAGGAGTACGGACATGTCAGAAGAAGTGATCAAGATAAGAGGTGGTAACCCACTTCGCGGTAAAGTGCAGATCAGCGGTGCTAAAAACAGTGCAGTAGCGCTGATTCCTGCTACATTGATGGCGCAAGGTGTTGTGAAGCTGGAAGGACTGCCGGAAATTTCAGATGTCGTGACATTGATGAGTCTGCTGGATGACTTGAATATTAAAACAACGCTTAATGGCGACTTGCTTGAGGTAGACTCGAGTGAAGCAGTCAATCTGCCGCTGCCGAACAACAAAGTACAGTCATTACGTGCTTCATATTATATGATGGGTGCGATGCTCGGACGTTTCAAAAAATGTACGATCGGACTTCCTGGCGGCTGCCCGCTTGGTCCGCGTCCTATCGACCAGCATATTAAAGGATTTGAAGCTCTAGGTGCTACTGTGACAAACGACATGGGTGCGATGCATCTTGAAGCGGAAGAACTCATCGGCGCGAAAATCTTTCTTGACGTTGTGAGCGTCGGTGCAACAATCAATATTATGCTTGCTGCGAGTATGGCCAAAGGTAAAACAGTGATTGAAAACGCAGCGAAAGAACCAGAAATTGTTGATGTAGCAACATTGCTGAACAATATGGGTGCTAAAATCCGCGGGGCAGGGACAGATACACTGAAAATCGAAGGTGTTGAGCACCTGCACGGGACTACACATACGATTATTCCTGACCGTATCGAAGCGGGCACTTATATGTGTGCGGCTGCTGCGATGGGTGAAGAAGTTGTGATTGAAAATATCATCCCGCTGCATATGGAGCCGCTGACAGCGAAACTCATTGAAATGGGTGTTGATGTCGAAGTAGGTGAGGACAAAGCTGTGATCCGTAAATCTGGACCATTGTCCCCGTTGACGATTACGACTAATGTCTATCCAGGCTTCGCCACTGACCTGCAGCAACCGTATACACCGCTGCTATTCATGACGACAGGCGAGAGCACGGTGACCGATACGATTTATCCTGCACGTTTCAATCACGTAGCAGAACTTGCTAGAATGTCTGCTGACATCAAGGAAGCAGGCGGTACGGCAACTATCAAACCGTCAAAACTGACAGGGGCGGAAGTAGCAGCGAGCGACTTACGTGCCGGTGCATGTCTGGTCATCGCCGGGCTGACCGCTGAAGGAATTACGACTGTCTACAACGTTAAACATATCGACCGCGGCTACAGCGGTATNNGTCGAGAAGCTAAAAGCACTAGGTGCCGATATTTGGCGCGAAACTATCGAAGCATAGCCTCCTTTTATCAGGAGGTTTTTAATTTTATATATAAATTATATTTGATATATTTTTTATACCATGATATAATAGGATTGTGAGGTGAGAGATATGGAAATGTGTCCTTATTTAGAAGAAACTTTTAAGATTCTTGGACGCAGCTGGAATGGGTTATTAATTAACTATCTTTCACGCTGTGATGACCATGCTGCTCATTTTTCAGACATCAAACGTGATCTGAAGTCCATTACACCTAGAGCGCTGAGCCTTAAACTGGCAGAACTTGCAGAGTGGGGCTTAGTAGAGAAGAAAGTCTTGACGACTACACCTTTATCAATCAAATACATTTTGACTCCGAAAGGCTATGCCTTGAGTCAAGCAATGATTCCTATAGAAGAATGGGCTCAGGACAACATTGAGCTGACAAGTGAAGCAAGCAGCCATTAAGCAGATGGCTGCTTTTTTTGTGGTTGCTGACAATCTTTGATTATGCTATTTGTTAAATGTGTTATACTATTTTTGAA